>JAOTYV010000326.1 GCA_029861675.1 Alphaproteobacteria bacterium | reverse complement strand
CAAAGCGCCGATGCCGTCGTCGTGGCCCGAGACGAAATGTTGCCATCCACCGAGGAAAACTGCACCGCGTTGTCGGCGTCTTCGCCGCGGATCGTCAGGTTGGCGACGCCGCCGCTCACCTCATCCACCTGGAACTGCACATAGGCGTTCGTGATTATCGCGCCTTTGGGTACCTCGATGCCGTTGAACCGGATGCCAACAATCTGCTCATTACTTTCCAGCGTCATTTCGAGATCGCTGCTGGTGAGAGACTCCATCACGCCATTGTTGACATGTTCTTCCGCATCGTCGGACGAGTTGGAGACCCGAACATCGAGGGTATTCGTTATCAGTTCGGCCACCGTCACCGTCGCATCGGCAGCCGTGCTGGTGCCGCCATCGCCGTCGGTCAGCACATATTGCACGGTCCGCGGCCCAATGGTCGGCGCCGTAATATCGATGTTTTCATAGGTGATCGCCCGCGTCAGCGCCGTTGCTGCCGCCGCCGTCGCAAAGCCGTTCAGGCTTATGACCAGATCCGTGCCGCCCCCACCGCCGGTGAAAGTCCCGATCGACGTGCCGTCAAACAGCACCGTACCGTCCGAGACCTCGATCCCGAACCCCGGCGTACCACTGTCGCGAATTGACAGTACGTCCTCGGCGGCATCGCCGCCCGCAGCAATCGATACTGTCAGCACGCCGCCGGCAAAGTCGGTCGAATCGACGTCCGTCACCAGCGCGTCGCCGCCCTGCTCAATCACAAGCGGACCATCGCCCTCCGTATAAAGCAGCGCGTCGCCGGACAGGCCAAAAATTACAGGCGCGACATTCACATTGCACCCGCCATGACCCGATCCCCCATTTGTTATTGGAAGAAACTTACCGCAGTAAGAACTCGATCAAATAGCGGTTTGCCTCTGCAATATCTGCACGGAATCCGGCGATATTTGCAATGAAGCGAAAGCCGTACCGCGATTTAGCTGAGGTACCACAATTTGGTATTTACTAGGGCTGTTGTTGGCAATAACGGTAAGCCGTTCGCGTTGTCGCAGAACAACTATCGACGCAAAGAACTAGAAGCGAAGTGCGATCAATGTATTGCTACCATGGGATCAACTTGTTCGGCGACGGCAGACCAATTCGCAATTCTCGAACGGCCTCTCCCAGAGGATCGTTCGAAGCGTTGGCCTCTCGACACAAACGCCCATTCAACGCGTCAGATAGCAAACTTTGCCGCATGGAAAGCACGAATCAGGGGCAATAACGCGGCGAGAGGTGGAATCGAATCCGACTCCGAAAAAAGAACATTGGCATTGCGCTTAAATGCCGGCCTAACGAGCGCCTTCATCCCGACCCATCACCGGTTGGGAATGGCCATTCGGTTGGCTACTTCAACTTGAAACAGCTTTCGGTTGCTGTCTGGTTTCCGCTTGCCTCTCTCACCAAAATTTCAAATTTGTATTCTTCTCCCTGACCCGGATTGGTGAGCTCTTTCGGGACCACGAACGATTTTGTTCCGCTTGGGACGTCAACGTTGATCTTCAGGCCGTCCGGTTCTTCGCGCTCAATAATCACTTCCGTGTTCACAATTTCGACAACAGCCGATTTGCCGACTTTGGGATGTGATTTCGTAACCGGAGTCCAACTGATCACGACCGGCACGCCGACCGATGGAACAGGACCCGATTCACAGTCCTTCGGTGCGGCAACGCCGGAAATCCGAATATTGTCCGGGGCAGCCGGCATGACGTGTGTGAGCTTGGACGATCCTTCGAGCTTTTTGCCATCGAGTGTCGTGCCGAATATTCGGTACGTCCCCTCCGGGAACCGCTTGAAAAAATCCTTCGGCGCCAATTCATCGAACGGCGGTTCGGCGCTTTCTGAAAACAGTTCGGTGAGGCCCTGTTTCTGCAAACGCCCTTTAACTTCAACATCGAGTATACTTTCTTTGTTCGGATCCTCGATCTTTAATCGCTTCCACGCCTCTCCATCGACCATCACATGAATGCCCAGATCGCCATCCGTGTGATTGAGCTCGAAAAAAACGTCTTCCTTGGTTAACGGTACTTTCTTGCCGTCGTCCGCGGAGTACGCAGGCTGCGGTCCGGCCCCAAGCGCCAAAACGGTCGCCAACAGGCCAATCGGCAGCAATGTCGACAATTTTGCAAAATAGCCAAAATCTTGGGTTTGAATTCTACTCGGTTTGGCGCGGTACTCGGACATCATCCTTCTCCTACTTAAAAAGCACGATCGTATTGCTGTTGTCGGACTGCGCTACTGATGCCACGTCGTGCAATCGTCGATTGCTCGGCGCCATTGCGTCTCGATAGGCAGACCATTCACCCCTACTCATACTGGACAGCCAACATTTTCAATCACCGACCACGAAAGCCTACGGCGGATTCATGGTAGGCGGCCGATGACATTTGTTGGATCGCAATGAAGTCACCGCCGCAATCCCTAAACTTGATGGGAGTTCAGTATGGTCTAAATGACAACGCCAATTTTACGCTAGCCGGATAGTCTTACCCCTCAGGGGTGTGTGTTGGCGATTGCGGTGACGCCGGTCATGTATTTGGAGTGCCTGCTGACGCGGATGGGGATTGTTTGCATGATGCGGTTGGCGCGGTCGCGGTCGTCGCGGGCGAACTTGAATTCGACCACGAAGATCGGCGCCAGGTTGGTCCGCCGGTTGAAGTTGGGCATCGGCTTGTAGCGCTGGTCATAGACCGCCAGGCTCGAATCGATGGTCGCCCGGATGCGCTCGTCGGCGGACACGTAGTATTCCCGCGAATACCGGTTGAGCAGCATCGGACAGGGATGCGTGCCCAGCCACTCACGGCCCTCGGCCGTCGCCTGCGCGGCCAGTTTGCGGCGAATGACGCTCCACCTATCGCCCGGCGCATAGGGCGCCGCCGGCACCCGCTGGCGCAGTTTCCAGCCAAAGAAGTTGCGCTTGCATTTGAGCTCCAGGTCGCCCCGGTCCGGCCCCACGCTGGCGCCGTACCAGCGGTAGCGCAGCTTGATCCGCTGGCTCGCTCCCGACAGGTTCTGCCCATAGGCCTCATAGTCGTAGTCGTCGAAATAGACGTTGTTGACCTGGCGATCCGGGAAACTCGTCCGGAAACCCGCCTGGTTGTTGCGAAGCCAGCCCTGCAGCCGGCAATGTTCGCTCAACCGTCCGACGAACTTGATCTCGTATCGGCAATCGTCCGGTACCTGTAAACTCATTGTGTCACCGCCTTACGCATGACCGTGTTGTAGAGACGGTCGACATTCAGTTTCCGGGCCGCGACACGCACGCCGTCGATCGTAAGCGCGCTGCCCGTCTGGACCAGCGCCGCCGGCGCGCCCGCGCCCGTGATCGTGACGCCCCGCGCCGACAGGCGCGCCGCCCCATAGACCGGCTTCTTCTGATACGCCATCAGACCCGCGACCCGGCTCCCCTCGATCACGCTGTCGCTCAGCACAAGCGAAGAGCCGTCCTTGCTCGCAGCCCCCGTCCCCGCATCCTCGATCCGCACGCCCCGCGCCTCCATCCGGCTTCCCTCGCCGACCGACAGCGCCTTGTCCGACACACCCACGAACCGCACGCCGTCGACCGTGATCACGCTCCCGCTCACGTCGATCCCGTCGCCCCCGCTGGTGCCCCCGATCCGACGGTACACGCCGCCGACGACCCTGCCCGTCGAGAAGTCGCTGTCGAACGCGTCCGACGCCGTCTCCTCGATATCCACGTCGACCAGCTCGAACGTCGACGACACGATGTTCAGCGCGTCCTCCCCGCTGTGCCCCAGCAGGCGCACCGACGCCATCTCGATCCTGCTCCGGTAAAACGTCACGCCCCCGGTCAGCGACCAGCCGCCCCGCGCGACCCCCGCCGTTCCCCGCACCACGACATGGCGCCACCGCGACACCGACCCCGCCTGCAGCACAACAACCCCCTGCCAGCGATCCGGCGATCCTTCCAGAACCACAGGAGACCCCTTCGCCCCTTCCAGGAACAGCGGGCCGTGCGCGATCAGCGCCGCCCCGGCGCCGAAACGCAGACGCGTGCCTCCGCCGATCTCCAGACCCGCCCCCGCCGGCACGATCAGGTCGCCCGACACAGGCCAAGTCCCCGGCCGCGCCACAAGGCGGCGTGACGATGCGTCCCAGCGCAGGAATTTGTGCCGCGACAGCGTCTCCGCGACGCTGCCCGACGGGATCGGACGGGCGCTCAGCACCGGCACCGACGCCACCGCCTCCGAGTGCACGCTCTCCGCGCTGCCCACCCGCCGCGTCTCGACGACCAGCTTCAGCGGCGCCTTCGACCCATTCGTCCGTGGCGCCACATAGGGGATCAGATGCGCCGGCGCCGCCACGTCCAGCGTCTTCGCCGGCAGGACCAGCGGCAGCGTCAGCGGCGAGACCGCCTCGAACGGCAGGCGCCGCTCACCGTCGGACCACGCCAGCGAACGCACCTCAACCGCCCCCGGCATCGCGTTGCGAAGCTCAAGGACAGGACCCTTCTCCGTCTCAAGGAGATACGAATGCGTCAACTGACGGAAGGGCGGGAACAACGGACGGTTGGTTCGGAACTCAATGTCGGCATTCGCCTCCGGATTATTCGCCGAAACCGTGAGAGCCTCCTTGTTCATCTCCCGCAGCATCCGCGCACGCTGCTTCAGCCTCGACAGCGGAAATCTCTCGAGCAGCAACAATTCCCCGGCAAGCTCAAGCCAGTATTTGCGCTCCTGCTTCAAAATATCGGCGAGGAGATTGCCGTCTAGGATCTGCTTCGTGATCTTCCGTAATGCTTTATAATAGCTTTCGAAAACAGCCTTGTCCGCCAGCATGTGAAGCACCAATAGCTTCGGCGGCTCGACCAATCCGCGTTCCTCCCAATAGGGGAAGGCGGCGTCGAACGCGACCGGCTCCAGGCGCGCCGTGATCGGATTGTAGTAGAAGCGCTGATTGGGCCAACTGAGGTCGTGACGAACGCTCCAAATCTGCGCCACCGCGATGTAATGGCCCAGGCGTTCGACATCGAAGACCTGCGAGGCGGATAGACGGCCGTCGA
>JAOTYV010000327.1 GCA_029861675.1 Alphaproteobacteria bacterium | reverse complement strand
AGCTTCAGGTAGCTGGAGGGGTCGTTCAGCATCCCGGTCCAATCGCTGCGATCGCGTAGTGGCGCAAGTTCGGGAGCTGTCTCGATAAACTCCATTCTCACGACCTTGCTATAGCCGGAACGATGCTTTTTGGCGGTCATGATCGTGGAAGCTGCCTGACGCATGGCCTCGTCGAAATTCTGCGTCGCGACCAACAATTTGAGATGTTGGATCTCATGGGCCATGGCGTTACCCGCGTTTGGGGTGATCGCCCGATGCCGCTCAAGAGCTTCGCCGGGCTTGCCGCTTAGAAGTAAGGTTTCCACCAGCGATGCCTGCGCCACATAGGCGAACGGCGCCATGTTCATTTTCGGTAGGCCGCGCTGCGACAAATAGGCGACTCGCTGATACAGGTGATTGGCCAGATCGAATTGACCGTCGCCGGCGGCAAAATCGCCGAGGTGGACCAGGAGGGGCGGCAGGTCCCAACACAAGACCGCACGGTCCCCGAGCAACTGCAGCGCCGCTTCCTTGTTCCCGGCATGCTTGAATTGCGCGAATGCCCGCCAATTCTTGTTCCACCAGGTCTGGGTTTCGAGCGCGATACGGGCTGGTTGCTCGTCGTCCGAGGATTTCCATTGTGCCCGCAGCGGCCGCAGAATTGCAGACGCCTCATACGTGCAGCCCGATCGGCTCAAGGCGACCCCGAATGCGATCTGCCCCGAAACATCGTTTGGCCTCTCCGCACATTTTCGCCGAAGGGCTGCCGTTTCAGATGGCTCTTCCAGCGAAAAATCTCGAAGACGTAGCATTAATGTCGCTCCTTAAGACCGCGCCAACGCAATCGAAACTTCGCGGAACCTTGCCGCGGATTTTTGTGGTAGATGGCGTAATGGGCGGCCGCAGAATTGCCCTTCCTCAACTGCCGCGCTTTTTCTTGTAGGCCGCGATCGATTCCTTCAAATCGGTGTACTCCTCGCAGCCGAGCCAGCAGATCGAATCCAGCCGTTCGAGATTTTTCTCCGCCTTATCGAGCTGTCCGAGCTTCAGGAATAGCTCGCCCTGATATTCCAGCGCCCCTTTATGTTTCGGATCGAGAGAGAGCGCCCGGCCATAGGCCTTCGACGCGTCCGGATACCGCCCCAGCTTGCGGTTCGAATACCCGAGCAGGTTATGGGCGTCGGCGTTACGGCCGTCGGCGGCAACGACTTCCTGCAGCAGCGGGATCGCCGCTTCGTACTGTTTGGCCTTAATCTTCGCTCGGGCTGAAGCCAGTTTCATATCCGACGGCGATGTCGCAGGCTGTGACGACGGGCTTGGGTTGTCATCCGCCAGCACGTCCGGCGGCGGCGCGATCATGAGACCGACTGCCAGCACCCAAACCAGCGATCCGATTGATCGAGCGGCCTTCGATGGCCACTGCATGGGCGTGTTCGACATACCCTAGCTCCCTTTGACCGATGGTCCCGATACGCGATCCATACCGCGTCCAACCAGAAATGGTGCATCCGGAGGATTTGGCAAGTCGTTCCGCATCGCGCGGTGCCGCCAAATGGCATAGGACGAATTCTGCCCGGCCGCCCATTCCGATACGGTTCCAATTTGCGTTGGACGGCTTCCTCGAATTTAATGGGCCGCTTGGAGCCATGCCATCGGCGGGCAAGCACGACCTTCGAGGGGACGACAGACGAATGATCGACAAACGCGTCGAAACAATTGAAGCGGCGCTCGACGGGATCGGCGACGGGTCGTCGATTCTGGTGAGCGGATTCGGCGGCACGGGCATCGCCTTCGCCCTGATCCGGGCGCTCGAAAACATGACGGCCCGGGACCTGACCTTGATCCTGAACGGCATCCGGTTCGTCGACGGCGTCGCGCCGCGCATCTTCGGCGACCGGCGGGTTTCAAAGGTGATCTGTTCGGCGGCGCGCAGCCGGGGGCGCGACACGTCGATTTACGAGCGTCAATGGCTGGATGGCGAGCTCGACATCGAAATGGTCCCGCAGGGCACCTTCGCCGAGCGCATCCGCGCCGGCGGCGCCGGCGTGCAGGCCTTCTACACGCCAACGGCGGCGGGCACGCAGCTTGGCGAAGGCAAGGAAGTTCGCGAGTTCAACGGCAAGACCTGCGTCCTCGAGACCGCCATCACGGCCGATTTCGCGTTGATCCGCGCGGCGCGGGCGGACCGCTGGGGCAACGTGCGGTTCCGTGGCGCGCAAGGCAATTTCGGCCTCGCCATGGCGATGGCGGCGCGGACGACGGTGATCGAGACCGGCGCCGCGACCGACGATCCCATTGAACCCGACGGCATTCACATTCCGGGGATTTACGTGCAGCGGGTCATCGAGCTCGAAGACGCCAGCCCCAGCAACGCGGGAGGGCTCTGATCATGCAACCATTGTCACGGCACCAGATCGCCTGGCGCGCGGCGCAGGATCTGCTGGAAGGCACTTATGTCAATCTCGGCCTCGGCATGCCGCTCCTGGTGGCGAACTACAAGCCGGCGGATCGCGAGTTGATGTTCCATTCGGAAAACGGCATCGTCGGCGTCGGCCCGCTGGCGACGGAAAACGAGATCGACACGGATTTCGTCGATGCGGGCAGTCAGATGATCACGCTGCGGCCCGGCGCGGCGCTGTTCGATTCGTCCCAGGCCTTCGCGATGATCCGTGGCGGCCATCTCGACGTGACGCTGCTCGGCGGGTTCGAGGTATCGGCCAGTGGTGACCTCGCCAACTGGGACGCCAAGATGACCCATAAGGGCCAGCTTGTCGGCGGCGCGATGGATCTCGTCACCGGCGCGAAAAGCGTGCGCATTACGATGCAGCACACCACCAAGGACGGCGCGGCGCGCCTCGTCGAGACCTGCAGCTATCCCCTGACCGGCGTCGGCGTGGTCGACCGGGTCTACACCGACCTGGCGGTGGTCGACGTGACCGGCGACGGGTTCGTCGTCCGCGAAATCCTCGACGGGCTGCCGCGGGATGAACTGCAGGCGCGGAGCGGTGCGACGCTCGCCTTCGCCGAGGATTGCGGCGTACTGACCGCGCCAGACGTCGGGGCGGGTTAGGCGGCGGGATCGACGCATCGGAGGGTGCTGGACTATCGAGGCAGCGACTATCGATGTAATACCTCAATAGCGCGCTCGACCCAATCGAATCTCAAGCGTATGATTTTGGACGCTCATTGCGCCGAGAAATGACGCTAGAATCTTCACTTGAGTTCCTTGGGGGCAAAATGGAGTATTCGGGAGAGCTGTCACGCATCCAGCAATCATTGGCAAATTGCGCCGACCAGCTAGGTAGACGGGCGGCCGTCCTCGGAGAGCTAAGACCGCGGAAGGGCGAGCGCATTCTTGATCTTGGCTGTGGCGGCGGATTCTACGTAAAGGATATCGCCGCAACTGTCGGGATTGACGGCCAGGTCACCGGCATTGACATAAGCGAAGACCAGATCGCGGCCGCGTCTCAGCGGTGCAAGGGGATGGGCAATGTCCTATTCGAAACCGGCGATGGTTTTGCGCTGCCATATAACGCCGCCAGCTTTGACGCTGTATTGTCCGTTCAGGTCTGCGAGTATTTGCAAAGCGCTGACGGGGCGCTGCGGGAAGTGTTTCGAGTTTTGAAACCCGGTGGAAGGTTCGTAAATGTTTCTACCAACTGGAGCCAAATCTATTGGACCGGCGAAGGCGCAAAGCTAGGCGGCCCGATCATGACCGCATGGACCGGGCATGCAGCGCACCCAAATCTGGCGTCGAGCCTACGATCATGGTTGAACGGATGCAGGTTCTCGAATGTCAAGCAGGTGCCATTGCCCATGCTGAATATCAGCTACGATGAGGATCGCTTTGGCTTTTGGTTGGCAAAGCTTGTTGCTATTTATGTCGAGGGACATGGAATTCAGGAAAGTGAAACCAAGAAATGGCTTGATGAGTTGCGCGTTCTCGATGAGGCGAATGTATACTTCTTTGGAAATTTTTCAGTCGTAACAATCGCATCGAAAAAATAGGGTCGTATCGCTCGGTGTCCGAAGTCGCCATATCGGTTGCGACGGATTATTGATTTATCCGCCACAACCATTGGTGCGTCCGCAATGGGGCGCCGCAATCGGTTTCATCCTCACCCTACCCGCAAATTTCCCGACCCATCGATGACGCCGCTGCGGCCGCAGAATTCTTGCGCCATCATCGCGCCGACGGTGTCGCGGTCGGTGACGTTGGCCCAGGTGCGGCGTCCGTCGTCGAGCAGGCAGGCGGTGTGGGCGATCTGCGGCGCGCCGTTCGCGTCGTACATGACCACATAGGATTCCACGGTCGCGGTTCCATCATGCTCGAGGGCGACGTCGCGGCGCGGGGTCGCGTCGACCTCGGCCTGCACATCCGCCCAGGCGAAGGGGCGGTCCGGCGAGTCGGCGGAATAGAGACAGAGCGCGTGCTTCGTCAGCAACCCGCCATTGGCGGTGACGAGGCCGCGGCCGCCCGGCGTCGCCCGCAGCATTTCGGCCGTCCGCGCAATCGCGTGTATCACGTAGTTGTTCAGGGGACCGCCGGCGAAGGTCAGCCCGCCGGTGACGGTCAATGGCCTGTCCTGCGGGATGCCGATTTCATTGGCCGATACCTGCACCGCCGCCGGAAAGCAGCTGTAGAGATCGATGGTGTCCAGATCGGCGACGCCGAGGTTCGTCATCTCGAACAGCCTGGCGGCGGCCAGCCGGATGGCGGGCGAGGTGTGCAGCGTGTCGCGCTCCGAGACATAGAGGTGATCCCAGGCTTCCGTCCCCGCGAGCGGGTAGATCCAGCGGTCTTCGCCGATGCCGAGGCTGCGCGCCTTGGCAACCGATGTCAGGATCAGCGCCGCGCCCTGATCGACGCTGTTGTTGGAATTCATCAGCTTCGTATAGGGGTAGGAGACCGGCCGGTTCGCGGGCGACGGCGTGCGGATTTCGGCCGCGCTGTAGGGTTTGCGGATCCAGGCATGGGGGTTCTCGACCGCGACCCGGTTGAACCCGGCCCAGAGTTCGGAGATGCGTTCCAGATGTCCCTCGACGCTCTCGCCGTTCGCAT
>JAOTYV010000062.1 GCA_029861675.1 Alphaproteobacteria bacterium | reverse complement strand
TGAAAGTCCGGGTGAGGATGTAGACCATGATGTTGGTGAGCAGGACGTCCTTGCTATGGGCGCTCTCGATGTCGTCGCCGTCGGTGTCGGACCACGACTTGAATTTCTCGATGATCCAGGCGGCGATGCCGACCGGGCTGTCCATCATGGCGTAGCTCAGGGTCTGCGGCCGGGTCGCCTGTTGGGTCCGGTAGCCGTCCTCCATTTCCTGCTCGCGATCGAAGCGGTCGGCCCATGCGTTCTCCGCCGCGCCCTTTGGGCCGTCTGCGTGCCGCATCGTCAGCAGGTTTATGTGGATCGCCTTGCAGGCCGGCGCGTGTTCGAGGCCGAGCCAGCTCGAAATTGCGGCCCCCCAGTCGCCGCCCTGGGCGAGATAGCCATCGTAACCCAGCGCGTCGGTCATCAGCGACGCGAATATACCGGCGATCTTGCGCGGCCCATAGGGGCGCGGCGGGCGGCCGGAAAATCCGAATCCCGGCAAGGATGGTGCGATCACGTCGAAGGCGTCTTCGGCCCTGCCGCCGAAGCGTTCCGGGTGCGCCAGGGGTTCGATGATATCCAGGAATTCGACGACCGTGCCGGGCCAGCCATGGCTGACGATCAACGGCAACGGCGCCGGGCTCCCGGCTTTCGCCCGCGTTCCTTTCTCGTGGATGAAATGAACGTCGAGACCGTCGACCGGGGCAACATAATGAGAGAAGCGGTTGATGGCGGCTTCCTGTTTCCGCCAATCGAATTCCTCCACCCAATAGGCGCAGAGCTCCTTCATATAGTCGAGATTGGTGCCGTATTCCCACCCCCCGTCATCGGGCATCTCGTGCCAGGGATAATCGGCGACGCGCGCGCGGATTCGGTCGAGGGCTTCGTCCGGAATGTCGATGTGGAAGGGCTGGATGGATGACATGTCGCGTTGCCGATACGCCTGGGATTCCTAATTCTGTTGGCGATTATGCCTGATCACTCCCGGGTATACGATGTCGAAGAATTCGGTGACGGAAGGACGGCTTTGGCATGGATCGGGGCGCCGTTCGGCGACACACTCATGATCTCAATAACTTCGAGGCCACCAATAGTGAATATTGTCTATGTTTAAGCGATTAAGGATTCAGTAAAGATGTTCTGCCGTTTTTCTGAAATGAGACCCTATTTTATAGTAACTCGGTTGTGGCAGCCCAAATTTTCCTGAAATGAACAAGTGGATATTATGTTTCGCCGACTAATTAGTCCGCCCACGCGTTGGACGTGGCGTCAAAATGGACCCTAAGCTCATGGCGGAAAATAGTAGACCTGCCTGGTTTCATCTGCTGGTGACCGTGCGGCGGGCTTTGGGAGCATCGGGTCGGCCATGTATGGATTTCATCAAGCATTTCGAACACTGGCGGCGATTGCCGTTACCGCCTTTTTTGTCGTCGCGGGCATCGCGGCTCCGGCCGTTGCCATGCCGGTTACCATCGATTTCGAAACCGACGGCAATGGCGCGGCGCTCGCGCCCGGCGCCACGATCGCCGGCAATGAATGGGCAAATCTCGGCATTACGCTCAGCTCGACCAATGGAGCGCTCCGCCTGTTCGACTCGAATTGCGGTCCGGGATTTGGCACGACGTGCACCGGCGGCGATGGCGATCTGGGGACCGGATTTGATTTTGCCGGCCATGGCGACCTTAATAACGCGCCGCCGCAGGGCAACGTGCTGATCCGGCAGAACCTGCCGCATAACGGTGAGCCGGACGATTCAGGGGCCGCCGGCACGATCCGCTTCGACTTCGATCATCACGTACGGCTGATCAGCATCGCGCTGCTCGACAACGACAATGGCCCTGGCATCACGCTGAACATTTTTAAGAACAATGAGGCTTTACCGAGCACGACGATCCTGCGTCCGAGCGTCGATTTCAATAATTTCTTCGAGACATTCCTGTTCGCCGGCGACGCGACCTGGGTGACGCGATTGGACGTTGTCTTCCCGAGTTCGGGGGCGATCGCCGCGCTGACGGTTTCGCCGGTGCCGCTTCCGGCGGCATTGCCGTTGCTGCTGTCCGCCCTCGCCTGGCTCGGCTGGGCGGCGCGCCGGCGCCGGCGGATTACGGTTTAATCGCCCTGACGCTGATCGCCGAAGCCTGATCCGGACCAAGCGCACGCGCGAATTCGCTTTTCCCGGGTCGGAGGCGCGCGTTACCGTGATGCCATGTCCAAAGGTCACCTCCGCGTTGCCGTCGCCGGCGCCGGGTATTTCGCGCGGTTCCATCACGAGGCTTGGTCGCGGCTGCCCGGGGTCGATCTCACAGGCATTTGCGACCACGATGCCGCGAAGGCGGCCGCGGCTGCCGCGGCGGTTGGAAGCCAATCCTATTCCGATCTGACAGCGATGCTCGATGACGGCCAGATTGACCTGCTCGACATCGCGACGCCGCCCGATACGCATCTTGCCCTGGTGTCGGAGGCGGTCCGGCGCGGCCTGCCGGTGATTTGCCAGAAGCCGCTCGCGCCGACGACCGTCGAGGCGCGCGAGATCGTCGCAATCACGGAGAGTGCCGGCGTGCTTCTGACGGTGCATGAGAATTTCCGGTTTCAGCCCTGGTACCGCGAAATCCGGCGGTTGCTCGACACAGGCCGTCTTGGCGATCCGCACGGGATCACCTTCCGGCTCCGTCCCGGCGATGGCCAGGGGCCGGCCGCCTATCTCGACCGCCAGCCCTATTTTCAGGAAATGGAGCGCTTTCTGATCCACGAGACCGGTATTCATTTTATCGATACCTTCCGCTTCCTGATGGGTGAGGTGACCGGCGTCTACGCCGATTTACGCCGTGTCAATCCGGCGATCGCGGGCGAGGATGCGGGGATCGTGACCTTCCGATTTGCCAGCGGCGCGGCGGGGTTGTTCGACGGCAATCGGCTTAACGACCACGCGGCCGACAATGCCCGCCTCACCATGGGAGAAATGTGGTTGGAAGGTTCGGACGGCGTGCTGCGGCTCGACGGATATGGGCGGTTGTGGTGGAAGCCCCATCGCGGCGATGAAACGGCGCATGCGTATGCGTGGCATGACCGGGGCTTTGCCGGCGATTGCGTCGCCGCGATCCAGGCGCACGTCCTGAACCATCTGCGCCACGGCGCGCCGTTGGAAAATGACGGACGCAGCTATTTGCGCAACATGGAAATCGAAGAAGCGGTCTACCGGTCGGCGGCGGAAGGGCGACGCATCGCGGTGTGAAATTCCTGCGTCATCCCACGGGACGTCACGTCAGTGGCCCGGAAGCGGTTCGTCGATCCATTCGTCGCCGTCTACTTCGCGGACGTCGAAGGCGCGCAACCGCGCATAGTGATGATCCATGTCTTCGGCCAGGAACGCCGCCGCGATGCCGCGGGCAAGCCGGTCGGCGCCATGGCTGACGGACGGGATGTCGCCGGTCAGCTTGCCGTGGCTCAAGGTTGCCGCGAAGTTCATGCAGTGCAGTCGGTCCAGCCCGGGCGTGCCGCTTGTGCGGCGTTCAACGAATTCGAACATGTCGCCGAGATAGGGCGCGGCGGCGAGCGCCGCGTTGCGTTCGTCCGATGGCGGCTCATATACGTCTTTCCAGGTCAGGATGTTGTCCGCGAAGGCGGCGATCTCCGGGTGCCGGCTGAAATCGATGACGAAGCCGGTTCCGAACAGGACGAAGTCGCATGTATACCGCCCCTTCGGTGTTTCGAGGATCACGGCGTCGCCGTCGTTCCGGAGGGCATCGATCGGGCAGCCCGTGTGCACATGACCGTTGGGGAAATCGGTGACCCGCCGGATCGAGTGGCTCGGCGGCGGCGTCTGGCAGGTGTCGTTGTAGTTCAGGCAGCGCCATTTCCATGCATCCGGCAGGCCGTACCAGCCATGCACCAGACCCGGATTGCCGATGCCCGTCAGCTTGTTGATGCGGGGAATATCGGGCCGGCGGATGAACATGCGAACCTCCGCGGCGCCGGCCTCCAGCGCCATTGCGCCGTTGTCGAAAGCCGACGCGCCGCCCCCGATGACGGCGATCCGGCGGCCGGCAAGACGGCTGAAGTCTATGTCGTCGTTGCTGTGCGCCCAGCATTGCGGGTCGAGGGCCTGCGCCTCGGCCGGAATACTTGGACCGCCGAGGCCGTCGCGCCCGGTGGCGAGCACGACCCGGCGTGCGGTCAGGCGCCGGGCACCACCCGGTCCACTGGTGTCGAGGATCATACGGCCGTCGCGCCATGCGATCGCGTCGACCCGGACTTCGTTCCGCACGGGGATATCCAGCACATGGCGGTACCATCGCAGATAGTCCATCCACCCGGTTCGGGAAATCCGGCCGAGCGCCTCCCAGGCCCTGCCGCCATGCTGCGCCACGTACCAGGCGCGGAAGGTCAGGGCGGCCATGCCCATGGCGGGGCCGAGCAGAATCTTGGGCGACCGCAGCGTCCGCATGCGGGCGGTGGTGACCCAGGGGCCCTCCTGTCCACCGGCGGCGGCGTCCACCACCAGGATATTCGCGATGCCGTTGCGCATCAGGGCGAAGGCCGAGGCGAGGCCGACCATGCCGCCGCCGATGACGACGACATCGAACGCTTCGTCCTCGCCGTTCGGCGTGAGCGGCTTCACCCAGTTCTTCGGCGGGTAGTTCAGATAGGCGAGATCGCAGCGTAACCGCGCCTCCAGCGCTTCGAGCGTTTCTGGCTCCGCATCCTCCGTGCCCGATTGGCTGCTATCGTTTGTCATACCCGGATAGTCGCGAAAGCGCGCGGCGATTCCCAGTGGAAATTCCCGCGGATCATTAAGGCGCGATTTCGGCGCCGTTCCGGAACAGCGTCCAGCGCGCTGCCGGCAGGCCGGCGAAGGCGTTCCGGTACCGGGCGTCCCGCGCCGTTTCGGGCGTCACGGTTCGAATATAAATATGGCGGATGCGGTCGGGATGCCGGCGGGCGATCGCGCCATAGATTTCAGGATCCTGCTCGCCCGAATCGCCGATCAGGATGAACAGGCGGTTCGGATAGGCGGCGAGAAGCGCTTCGATAACCGGCGGTTTGGATTTGGTCGAGGATGTGAACATATTAAAGAAGGTACTGTCCTTGACCCGGAAATCCTTCAGGTGGAATGAGCCGACGGGAAATCCCGAGGCGTCCATAAAGGCGCGCAACGACGGATAGAGCTGCCAGGGCGACGACGACACGTAGTGGAACACGGCGCCGGTGGCGGCGAGCCGGCGATAGGCGGCGGGCGTGCCGGGTGTCGCCTCGAACGGCTTCAGGAAGGTATTCGCCAGCAGCGCCTCCTTGTCGGTGACATTGCTGATCTTGATGGTGTCGTCGATGTCCGAAATCACCGAGAGTCCCGCCGAACCGGGAAACAGGGCCTCGCCGCGAAACAGGCGCGTGTCGCCCGGCGGCAGGACCGCCGCGTAACGCAGCCAGAAGCTTCCCGGTTCAGCGCCGGGGCCGCGCCGTTGCAACGTAATGTCGCCCTGAAGATGGCCGTTTGGCTGGCTTGGTCCCAGCGCCCGGTCTTTCCAAATGGTGAGCTTGAAGGATTTTCCACGCTCATTGTCGACGAGGAACCATCGAGCCCGCTTCCGGAATATCTCGTTGTCGGCGGCGCCGTCATCGAGCCCCAGCGCGAGGGTCAGGACGCTCAGGGTCGCCCGCCGCCACAGCGAGTCGTGCTCCGGCTCGAAGACCCAGGCGCGGATCGGCAATATCCACTGCCTGTTATCCGGGCTCAGCCGGGCGGCGGTTGGAAAGAAGACGATTTCCTCGTCCGATTTGATCGGCGATGCGAACGCGGCCACATCGATCAGCATCAGGATGCCGAGGAAGAGCAGTATTGGGTGCGAAGACCTCATTGCATTTCCTCTTGCGTAACGCATTCCAAATCGAAATTCCCGGGAACGGCGGCGAGATGCGCCGGACAGCGGCGGCAATCCGAACTGCCGAATCCTCGTATCGGAACCGTGGCGCCCGGATGGGTGAGTATCGACGATAACAGCGCGCATTCGCTGCCTTCGGGAAGCGCGAGCACGGCGCGAACAGAGCCGCTCCGTGTCAGGTAATCCACGTGCCAGCGCATCGGCTTTTCGTGCCGTAGATGCCGCGCCACGCGCGCCCGCAGACCGCCCGGGCCATAGGCGCTGCCGCAGTAGACGTAGGTGCCCGCGGAAAGCGCCGTGTCCGGGAACCGAGCCAAGCGCACGGGTTGGACCAGCTCAATCGACAGCGCGTAGGCGCCGGCGCTGGTGGGAATATCGTCAGGGTCGATTTTGTATTGCATCGCCTTCGCGTATCAACGCGCCAGCCCGTCGCGATAGGCCAGGATGCGCGCCTTGAGTCCGGGGCGGCTGGCCGAGGCGGCGAGATCCGCCATGTCCTGCGCCCGGCTGTCGCGCGCGGTCGCCGCGAAGAGGGCTTCGGTGGCTTCCGGCGACAAGGTGGCGGCGGTGTTTTCCGCTTCTGCAATTCGGGCGGCCCAATCATCCTCTTCGGCGGTTTCGGTGGCAAAGCCTAAATCGACCGCCTCCGCCGCGTCGAATGTCCGGGTTTCGTTCTGGATGCGCCGCGCGGCCTCGTCGCCGATCCGGGCCGCCAGGCGACGCGTGCCGAGCACGATGCCGAAGGCGAGGCCGGGCATGCGGAACCGCGTTTCCGGCGCGGCGATGCGCCGGCTGCACGCGCAAAAGAGATCGGCGCCGGCGCCCATGGCGCGGCCCTTGGCGAACGCCAGGCTCGGGAATGGCAGGTGGTAGAGCGTCTGCAGCAGGGTCTCGATGCGCACGAAGCGGAGCGTCAGATCGCCCTCACTGACCGAGTCGAGATCGCTCAGGTCGAAGCCGGCGCAGAAATGCCGGCCGTCCGCGTCGAGGATGAGAAACCGGGTGCCGTCCGTCGCCGCTGCCGACACGGCGTCAAGCAATGCCTCCACCATCTCGGCGTCGAGCGCATTCGCCTTTTCCGGCCGGCTCAATGTGATCCGGGTGGTGTCGCCGGTCCGGCCGACCGTGACGAGCGGCACGTTTATTCCGCCGCGTCGAAGTATCGGTTCTCGAGGCCGCTCTGATTGTCGTAAATCGAGCCGACCGTGGCGTCGGGCCGGAAGGGCAGCGGAATTCGCACGGGGACATCTTCCATGCGCGGCCGCATGCATTGCTCGCCCCGGACCAGCCGGTCCTCATAAGCGTCCAGTCCACCCTTGAGCTCATGCAGCGGCCAGGCGTCGGCGGCGGCATAGGATTGCAGCAGGAAACGCCGCGGCTTGTTCGAGGTATTGTACGCCGAACCATGCACCAGGCGCGCGTGGTGGATCGTCATGGTGCCCGCCGGTCCCATCAGCGGCACCGCCTTTTCGAAATCGAGATCGCATTGGGTCGGGTCCATGGCGCCGCAGAAATAGCCCTGTGCGTGATGGTCGAAGACCGGCCCCTTGTGGCTGCCGGGCAGCACCATCATCGGGCCGTTTTCCGGCCCGCAATCGTCGAGGTAGATGCCGACCGCCAGCACGTCCTGATTGCTGTGCGGATAGAAGGCCCAGTCCTGATGCCATTCGACGGATTCGCCATACCCCGCCGACTTCATGTTGACCTTGCTGTTGTGCAGCCGGATGCCCGAGGGAAGGATCGGATCCAGCGCATTCAGGATCATCTCGTTTGCGGCATGGGCATGGAAATATTCCGAATGGAGATGCGGCGACTTGATGCGGCGCACGCGCGGCGCTTGCCGTGTGTGGGCAGGATCGAGGTCGAGCAAATCGCTGCTCTCGGTGAGCTGGTCCGCGCCGGCGATCATCCGTTCCACCTCGGCGATGATCGCATCCAGATGCGCCTTCGGCGCCGCGTTTTCGATTACCACATAGCCGTGCTCGTCATAATGATCGAGCTGATCCTGGCTGAGCGTCACGGCGGTCTCCTTCCGATGCATGCCTGCGAGGTGTTGCGCCGACTATATCACCCGGTCCTGCGATCGCCCAGCGAATGGCGATCAAATTTGAGAGCCCTCATTTCGGTGAAGGGCCGCATTCACGGGTCCGCTCTTGTCTCGTCCATCCGCTGCCGTCAGTATCGGTCGCCCCGCCGCCGCTTCCCCTGGGACATTCATGTGGACGCCTGAAAGCCTCGTCATTATCGGCCTGACTTTCTTTATCGCCGGATCGGTCAAGGGCGTCATTGGGCTTGGACTGCCGACCGTGGCGCTGGCGCTGCTGACCGCGACCTATGGGCTGAAGCCGGCGATGGCGTTGCTGCTGATTCCGTCGCTGGTGACGAATGTGTGGCAAGGCGTGGTGGGCGGCGCGTTTATCGCCCTCATGCGGCGGTTGTGGTCGATGCTGCTGCTGATCTGCGTCGCCACGTGGTTCGGCGTGCACGTCCTGGCGATGGCCGACACGGCGCTGCTGTCGGCGCTGCTGGGCGGGTTGCTCTGCGTCTATGCGGGGCTCAGCCTGGCGCGGGTGACGGTGCCGGGGCCCGGCCGGTCGGAGTCCTGGATTTCACCGGTGATCGGTGCGGTGAACGGTGTGCTCACCGGCATGACCGGATCCTTCGTCGTGCCGTCGGTGATCTATCTGCAGGCGCTCGGGCTGCCGCGCGATGCCTTCGTTCAGGCGATGGGGATCGTGTTCTCCGTATCGACGCTGGCGCTGGCGGTGTCGCTCGGCGGTCAGCGTTTCCTCTCGATGGAACTCGGCACGGTGTCCGCCCTCGCCATCGTCCCGGCGATTATCGGCATGGCGTTCGGGCAAAAAATCCGGCGGCGCCTGTCGGAAGCGGTGTTCCGGCGGGTGTTCTTCTACGCGGTGCTGATCCTCGGGCTCTACATCATGGGGCGTTCGCTTTTCATGCCCGTGTGAGGGCCGGCGAAACACCGCCATCGCGTGCGCGGCGGCCGTGGTAGCATTTCGACGTGACGATTCGGAATGAAACCCAGCAGACGGTTCAAGCGGCAGCGACGATTGCCGCCGCGGCAGGGCGGTTTGTCGCCGCTAAGCGGACCTTGCCCGATACGGCAAAGGAAGCCGCGCTCCGCTGCCTGCTTGACTGGACGGGCGTCGCGGTGGCCGGCGCGGACACGGCGTCAGGCCGGCTTGCGCACTCTTTGGCGGCTCGCTGGGCAAGCCGGGGGTCGTCGCCGATCCTTTTCGGCGGAACCGCCGCATCCGCGGTCGCGGCCTTCGTTAATTCGACCTACGCCCATGCGCACGATTTTGACGACACGCATATTCCGACCGATGCGCATTTCAGCGGACCGACCTGGGCCGCCACGCTGGCGGTGGGCAGTGCCGTCGGCGCCAGCGGGGCTGCCATGATCGATGCTTTCGTCACCGGTTTCGAGACCGGTGCGAAACTTGGCGGCCGGCGTCTCGGCCATGCGATGCAAGCGCGCGGGTTTCAACCAACCGGGTTGATGGGACGGCTTTCGGCTGCCGCTGCCGCGGCCTGCCTGCTCGAACTCGGGGCGGAACGGGCGGCCCATGCGCTCGCCATCGCCGCGACGCAGACCGCGGGTTTGACCGGCGCGGTCGGCAGTATGGGGAAGCCGTTGCAGGGCGGTAAGTCGGCGATGGAAGGGGTGCTTGCGGCCGAGCTTGCCGCCGAGGGCATGGTCGGCGCGCCCGGCTTGCTTGAGGCGGGAGGCGGGCTCGCGCGCGCCTTGGTCCAGGACGGCACCGCCGAGATCGCCGATCCGAAATTTGAGGATGGCTGGGAGATCCTGCGTAATTCCTTCAAACCCTATGCCTGCCTGCATGGCATTCATCCGTCGATCGACGCCGCACGGGACCTGGCGCCGCGGATCGCCGGCCGGCCGCTGAATTCGGTGCGGGTCGAAGTCGCGCCCGGCGTCGCGCGGATTGGCGGCATTCGCGCGCCGAAGACGCCGCTGCAAGGCAAATTCAGCGTTGCCTTCTGTGTGGCGCTGGGCCTGGCGGGGCGGTCGCTGATGCCGGCGGATTTCACCGAGCAGGCGGTTGCCGATCCCGGTCTGCGGGACATCGTGAAGCGCATAGATGTGGTGCCGGTCGATGGCCGCAAGATGATCGATTCCCGCATCGTCGTCCGGCTCGAGGACGGCGAGGAACTGGACTCCGATATCCCGCTGTCCTGGGGGCATCCCGGCAATCCGATGGACCGGACGGCGCTGGAAGAAAAATTCGATGCGCTGGTCAGGCCGGTGCTCGGGGATGCGGCGGCAGCGCTGTGCGCCGCGCTGGCGCAATTTGACAGGCCGGGCCGAATGGAACAGGTTTTCGCCCTATTGGGGCCGCGGCGGGGCCAATCGGGCTCGTAGTTGGCGGCTATTTTTCTGGAGAATACGTGCATGAGTGACGATCTTGCCTTCGAGGGACTTCGCGTCTTTGACATGTCGCAGGGCGTGGCCGCGCCCTATTGCGGCATGCTGCTGGCGCAGCACGGCGCCGATGTGGTCAAGATGGAGCCGCCGCCGCCGGGAGACTGGAGCCGCGCCATGGGCAAACCCTATGGCGACCATAGCGCCAGCTCGGTGATCCTGTGCCGCGGCAAGCGCAGCATCGGTATCGACCTCAAGAAGCCCAAGGGTCGGGAGATCGCCATGCGCCTCGCGGCCGAGGCGGACGTGGTGCTGCAGAACTACCGGCCCGGCGTGATCGAAAAGTTCGGCCTGGATTACGAGGCGGTGGCAAAGGTCAATCCCAACGTGATCTATCTGTCGCTGACCGGGTTCGGCCCGACCGGGCCGAAGTCGGGCCTGCCGGCGACCGATTCGGTGATGCAGGCGTTCACCGGCTTCATGTCGATCAACCGGGATACCGCGGGCGTTCCGCAGCGTATCGACTATTACGCCATCGACGTCATCACCGGCCTCTATTCCTTTCAGGCGGTTTCCAGCGCGCTCTATCGCCGCGCGACGAAGGGCGGCGGCAAACATATCCGTACCAGCCTGATGGAATCGGCGCTCGCCTTCCAGGACGTCAAGATGGTGCAGTTTAAACTCGAGGGCGCGGAGTCGGAACCGATCGGCGCACCGGTCGGGACTTTCCAGACCAAGGATGGATATGTCTGCATCAATGCCCGCCGCGATCCCCATTTCCGGGCGCTGTGCGGGTTGCTCGGCTGGGACGATCTGATCGACGATCCGCGCTACGCGGACGCGCGCTCCCGGGTCGCCAACCGGGAAGGCTTGCTGGCCAAGCTGCAGGCGGTGGTCAAGCAGAAGACCACCGCCGAATGGGTCGATGCGTTGAGCGGGATCGATATCCTGAATGCACCGGTGAACGACTATGGCCAGTTGTTCGAGGCGGAACAGGTCGCGGCCGTGGATGCGGTGCGCTGGATCGACCATGCCGCCGTCGGCAGTGTGCCGATGGGCAGTATTGCAGGGGTGCCGGCGCAGGCAACCGACAATCCGCGCTCGCACTCGCCGCATATCGGCCAGCACAATCACGAGGTCATGGGCGAGCTCGGCTTCGACAACGCGGCAATTACCGCGTTCGAAGCGGATGGCACGCTGGTCGCCTTCGACTATCAGGCCGCGGCGGATTAGGGCAAATCCCGAGCGAACCGAAACGGTTCGCGACGACGTATTTGCCTAAGAACAAAGGGATAGGCCATTTCACGTGAGCCAATTTAAACAGGAAATGGTCTAGGCCGGCGACTTGGGTGGTTAGCCGCGCCCCAGCACGGCCGTTATTTCCGGCGCGCGTTTCCAGGGATCGGCGCCGGGAATTCTCGGCAGCGTCAGGATCGGCACATCCGCAACGAAGCGGGCGATGGTGTCGCGTGTCTCGGCGACGGGTACCGGGCTTTCCTCCGATTCGCTGATGACGATTCCAGCGATGGCGATACCACGAGCGCGAACCGCCGCCGCCGCGGTCAGCGTATGGCTGATCGTGCCGAGATAGCTGCCGACCACAAGGAGCGCGGGCGCGCCCACTGCCGCCATCCAGTCCAATACCGTGTCCTTGCCGGTGAGCGGCACCATCACGCCGCCGACGCCTTCGATCAGCAAATAATCCTCATTGCCCCCGGCCGCCGCGTGGCAGAAATCCACTATGGCGTCGAGGTCGAGTGATCGGTTTTCCCGCGCCGCCGCCATGTCCGGCGACAGCGGCGCGGCAAAGCGCCAGGGCGAGATTTCGTCGATTGTCGTTGCGGTCTCCGGACGCTCAAGGCTTTGCAGCAAAATCGCCGTATCGCTCTCCGGGTGGCTTTCGAGCGCGTAACCACTGATTACCGGTTTCAGAATTCGGACGGATTTGCCCGCGCGGCGCAGTTGCCAGGCGAGCGCCGCGGTCACCAGCGTCTTGCCGATTCCCGTGCCGGACGACGCAACGAAAATAGTCTTCACGCCGCGCCGTCTTGCGGTCGCGGCATATGGGGACGAACCGCTTCGACAAGACGATCAATGTCTGTGTCGCGGTGTTCGGCGGTGAAGGTGAAGCGGAGCCGGGCCGTGCCGGGCGGCACCGTGGGCGGGCGGATCGCCGTCACCAGGAAGCCCTGCTCGATCAAGTCCTGGCTCGCGGCGAGCGCGATGTCCGGGTCGCCCAGGATCAAGGGGACGATGCAGCTCTCCGGATCCGGCAGATTCAGCGCCCGGGTAAAGCGCCGCGCTTTCTGCATCGGCTTGGCGACCAGTTCGGGGTGGTTTTCGATCAGCTCCAGCGCGGCGATGCAGGCGGCCACCGATCCCGGCGGCAGCCCGGTGGTGTAGATGAAGCTGCGCGCCCGGGTCTTGATCAGGTCGATGACGGGTTTGCTGGCACAGAGATAGCCGCCGTAGACGCCCACCGCCTTCGACAGCGTGCCCATTTGCAGCGGCACCCGCGCCTTTTTCCCGGTGACGAAGCTGCTGCCCTTGCCGCCGGCGATCACGCCGAGGCCGTGCGCATCGTCGGTCATCAGCCAGGCGTCATGCGCTTCCGCCAGGTCGACCAATTCGGTGACCGGGGCGAGGTCGCCGTCCATGCTGAACACCCCATCGGTGAGGATTAGGCAATGCGGATGGTCCTGGCGGTGCCGGGCCAGCAATTCCGCGCAATGGGCAAGGTCGTTATGCCGGAAGATGAGCAGTTTCGCATGGCTGATCTGCGACCCGGCGAACAGGCAGGCGTGACAGTATTCGTCGGCGACGATCAGGTCGTCCGGCCGGATCAGCGACGGGATGATGCCGATATTCGTCAGGTACCCGCTGCCGAACACCACCGCATCCTCGGCCTCCTTGTAGCGGGCGAGCCGCGCTTCCAGATCGGCGAACAACGGGTGATTGCCGGTGACCAGGCGGGATGCGCCCGAGCCCACGCCGAAGCGCCGCGTCGCCTCGACCGCGGCGTCGATGACCTGGGGATGGTGCGACAGGTTGAGGTAGTCGTTGCAGCAAAAGGAAATCACATCGCGGCCATCGCGGCGCGCCTCGGTCGGCCCATACCGGTCGGTTTCCGCCAGCGTGCGCTTCAGGGATTGCGCGGCGAGATCGTCCAATTTGCTACGGGCGAAACGTTCGAGGGACTCCATGGCGCGCGGCGGCCTTCCGTGATCGGGATGATCGCTGCATTCTCGCCCGGTCCACCGGCCTGTCAACGGCTGTCTGTCCGCCCCGATCACCGAAGAGGGCGGCGGCGGGATCGCGTTTGACTTTGCCGGCGGCGTTAAAGATTATGCGGGCGACTTATCCTGCGAAATGCTGAAAATACCGGGGCAAAATGACAATCGCCAATCTCCACGATCCCGTTAGTGGTGCCGATAGGGGCGCCAGCCGGTCGAACGGCTCCGCCACCGCCGGAATCCGGCACGACTGGGCCCGCGAAGAGGTCGTGGCCCTGTTCGACCAGCCCTTCAACGATTTGTTGTTTCAGGCGCAGGAGGTGCACCGCCGTCACTTCGATGCGAACCAGGTGCAGAAGAGCCGCTTGCTGTCGATCAAGACGGGCGGCTGCCCGGAAGATTGCAAATACTGTCCGCAATCCGTGCATTACGATACCGGTCTGGACGCCGAAAAATTGATGCAGGTAGACGCGGTTATTGCTCAGGCGCGCGAGGCCAAGGCCGGCGGCGCGAGCCGATTCTGCATGGGCGCGGCGTGGCGCAGCCCCAAGGACCGCGATCTGGACGCCATCGTCGCGATGGTGCAGGAGGTCAAGGCGCTCGGCATGGAAACCTGCATGACGCTCGGCATGTTGAGCCGGGCGCAGGCAGACCGTCTGGCGGAGGCCGGCCTCGATTACTACAACCACAACATCGATACGTCCGAGGAATTTTACGGCGAGATCATCACGACCCGCACCTATCAGGACCGGCTCGATACGCTCGGCCATGTGCGCGAGTCAGGCATGAATGTGTGCAGCGGCGGCATCGTCGGCATGGGTGAAACCCGCGCCGACCGGGCCGGCATGTTGAGCACGCTCGCCAACATGCCGTCGCATCCGGAAAGCGTGCCGATCAACATGCTGGTGCAGGTCGAGGGTACGCCGCTCACGGGAACCCACGCGCTCGATATTCTTGAATTCGTGCGCACCATCGCGGTCGCCCGGATCATGATGCCGAAATCCTTCGTGCGGCTCTCCGCCGGCCGCGAGCAGATGACCGACGAGGCGCAGGCATTGTGTTTCCTCGCCGGCGCCAATTCGATTTTCTGCGGCGAGAAACTGCTGACCACGGGCAATCCCGAAGTCGATCAGGATGAAGCCTTGTTCCGGCGCCTGGGCATCGAACCCTATGAGGCCGCGGGCGCGGAATGAGCGCGCCGGACCGTCCGGACTGGAGCGAAACCGGCTTTCCGCATATCTGGCTGCCCTACGCACAGATGAAGACCGCGCCGCCGCCGGCCATGGTGGCGCGCACCGAAGGGGCGCATATTCATCTCGCCGACGGCCGGGTCCTGATCGACGGTGTCGCGTCTTGGTGGACCGCATGTCACGGCTATAACCATCCGCACATCCGCGCCGCCATCACGCAGCAGCTTGAATGCATGCCGCATGTCATGCTCGGCGGCCTGGTGCACGAACCGGCGTTGACGCTGGCGCGCCGCCTGTTGGATCTGCTGCCGGGCGATCTCGGGCATGTGTTTTTTTCTGAATCGGGCTCCGTCTCGGTGGAAATCGCGCTGAAAATGGCGCTGCAATACTGGATCAATCAGGGCGCGCGCGGCCGGTCCGGATTCGTCGCCTTCGACTACGCCTATCACGGCGATACCATCGGCGCGATGTCGGTCTGCGATCCGGAGGAGGGCATGCATGCACTGTTCGGCGGCGTGCTGCCCGTACAGAAAATCGTCCCGCTGCCGGTGGACGACGCTGGGTTTGAGGCCTTCGAAGGCGTGCTCCGGACCGGCCGCGACCGCATTGCCGCGGTCATTCTGGAACCGCTGGTCCAGGCGGCGGGCGGCATGAAGTTCCACTCGGCGGACGTTTTGCGCCGCATCGCCGAAACCTGCTGGACGCATGATATCCTTTTGATTCTCGACGAAATCGCCACCGGGTTCGGCCGCACCGGCAGCCTGTTCGCCTGTGAGCAAGCCGGCATATGCCCGGACATCGTCACCCTGTCGAAGGCGTTGACCGGCGGAACCCTGCCGCTGGCCGCGACGGTTGCCGGGGACCGGGTCTATGACGGTTTTTTGTCCGACGATTTCAGCCACGCCCTGATGCACGGTCCGACCTTTACCGGCAATGCGTTGGGATGCGCCGCCGCCAATGCGTCGATCGATCTGTTCGAAACCGAGCCCAGGCTTGCACAGGTGGCGGCGATCGAGACGCAGCTGTCGGCTGAGTTGGCGCCGTGCCGCGGTCTTGCGGGTGTTGCCGACGTCCGCTGCAAGGGTGCGATTGGGGTGGTGCAGCTCGACCGGGTGCCGGATCACGACGGTCTGCGCCGGCGGTTTCTGGAGGCCGGCGTCTGGGTACGTCCCTTCGGCGACGTGGTCTATCTGATGCCGCCCTTTGTCATTGCGCCGGAGGCGCTGAGCATGCTGACGGCCGCCGTCTGCGCGGTGCTGTCGGAGTGGTCGGCGGAAATCTGACGGCAAGCCGGCTTAATTGTCTTCCTTGTCGTCGTCCGATGCCTCGTCGGATTTGAGATGCAGCGCCACTGAGTTCATGCAGTAGCGTTGCCCGGTCGGCGCCGGGCCGTCCGGGAATACGTGGCCGAGATGGGAGTCGCAGGCGGCGCATGTCACCTCGGTCCGGCTCATGAACAGGCTATTGTCTTCGCGGGTCTCGACCGCGCCATCGTCGGCCGGCGCATAGAAGCTGGGCCAGCCGGTGCCGGAATCGAATTTCGTATCGGACGAGAACAACGGATTTCCGCAACAGACGCAGACGTAGGTGCCGTCGTCCTTGCAATCGTTGTATTTGCCGGTAAAGGGACGCTCGGTGCCGTGTTCGCGCGTCACATGGTATTGCTCGCGGGTCAGCAATTCACGCCACTCGGCGTTGGTTTTCTCGACTTTGCGTGTCATCTCCGTTCGCCGTCCTTTCCGTTTGTCGGCCGCGCGGTTCCGCTCAACCTTGCGTCGCGGATCATGCATGCTTGCGCCGCTGTTGCCTAGTGCCGCGAGCGGCGTCAGACGTCGAACGCCACTTATTACGATCGATCAAGTTAGAAGAATTTTTCATTCGGCGGGCACATGATCGACTCGCCGTGTGAGATAAAATAAAGAATTCATCAATCGGAAAAATCGATTGATACAATAAAAAATATCGATCTATTTGCTTGATATGTAGCTGAATCGCAACATTGATTTCTGTCGTTCCAATAATAGTCGAAATTATATTGGCCCGACAATTTATTTGGCGAATAGTTGTTCTTGCGAGCGGTTATGTGTGCCTGCGACACGGTGCGATTTGGTTGTTGCATCGGCAGGACAGACAGAGCGGCTCGGATTGTTTTGGGGAGTTTGCAGTTTACCAGTGTGGAGGTTTTCATGACTAAGTTAAACAAGGCCCTGATGGCGACGACTGCCATCGCCTTCGCGAGCGGTCTGGCGTTGCCGGCTGTCGCGCAGGATCCGTCGGCGGCGCCTGGCGTCGTAAAGAGCAGCAACAAGATGAAGCTGCGCCTTTACGGTCAGGTCACGCGCGGCTTCGGTGTCATCAACGATGGCGAAACGAGCACGTTCAAGCAGTTCCGCAACGGCAACACATCGACCCGCATGGGCATCGATGGCCGTGGCAAGGTCACCAAGGATGTGAGTCTGCGGACCCGCGTGGAATATGAAATCCGCAACGGCAGCGCCAACCAGTTTGACGGTCAGGGCAAAGACGATGCCGGTCTCGTAATTCGTCATCTCGACGCGATCTTCTCACACAAGCGGCTCGGCGCGGTGTGGATCGGTCGCGGCGACACGGCGGCCAACGGCACCTCGGAAAAGAACCTGCTTCCGGGTGGCAGCGCCGGCCGTCTCGGCGGTTCGACGCATAACCTGATTACCGACGCGTCTGTCTTGTTAGACACCAGCGGTACGGTTGAGTCCTCGGAACTCGCTACGCTGAGCCGTTTCTTCAACAGCTTTGACGGCTCGAGCCGTCGTCAGCGGATCCGCTACGACACGCCGACGATCGCCGGCTTCAAGATTGGGGCGAGCGCCATCGATCAGCAAAGCTGGGACGTGGCGATGCACTACAAGGGCAAGGTTGCCGGCGTAAAGATTGCCGCCGGTGCCGGCTTCACGCACCTCGCGGGCAATTTGGGAGAGAACAAGCCATTGTCGCAAGACACGAACCAGCTCAATGGTTCGATTTCGGTCCTGACCCCGTTCGGTCTCGGCGCCACCTTCTCCGGTGGTAAGCAGTGGCTCGACTATGAATCGGGCGTGCCGGATGCATTAAAGGCGGCTCCGTACAACATCAATCCGGCGATCTTCTACACCGGAAAGTGGACGGAACTCGGCCCGACGGGCATCGAATACGCATACCAGTTCTCGAACGAGATCGGTGCAGTACCCGGAATCGAAGGCCAGGGTCACTCGGTCCAAATTACGCAGGTTTTGGCAAATACCGGTACAGACACCTTTGTCGGTTTCCGGTACTTCGACATCGATACTGGTGTCCCAGGTCTTAATGCGGAGAACCTCTGGTTCTTCGGCGCCGGCTTCCGGGCTCGCTTCTAGTCGAGGGTTGATGGGATGATGGCGCTCCGCCGCATACTCGTGATGCTTTTCGTCATCGCCTTGCCGCTGTCGGCCTGCGGGTCGATCAAGGGCGACAAGGATGTCGATACGGAAGATGCCGAAGGCGGCATGGGTAAAGGGCCGGGACTTCTGACCGGAAAGCGGGGCGGTCTCATTATCTATCAACGCTAGGCTGATTTATTAAGCTGCCGGTTCCAGCCCCTAACAGGGCCGGGACCGGCGGTTTTCTTTTGTCTGGAATTTCCGTCACTTTTTCAAATGTAGGCTCGCTTCGCCCGGCAATCAGGAACGGCGCTATGGCGCGGGATCATGTCGATTGGGTAACGACGAATCGATGAATCTGATTTCAGGTAAAGAATCATTCGAATATTAGATCGAATTCATGTCGCACCCAACGACAAGTCCGAACTCGCGCCCAAAAATCCACGCCCTCAGCCCAAATTAATTGTAGTTAATTCAGCAAATTACCCGTGGTTAACGCTTGTGGCATTTGTGCAACAACACAGTGTGTACATCGGCTAATTAGATCATTTCCATTGGACAATACAATGAATGACTCACTACTGTTTGCTGGCGAGCTGCTAAGTCCGGTC
>JAOTYV010000325.1 GCA_029861675.1 Alphaproteobacteria bacterium | reverse complement strand
TATCCCCTTCGCGCCGGTGCAGAATTACGAAGAGTCGCTGGGCGACCCGCAAATTCTCCATCGCGGCGTCGTGCGGACGCTCGACCATCCCACGTCGGGGGCGATCCGCGTGGTCGGCCCGCCCTGGCGCATCGACGACACCGACACGCCGATGCAGCCGCCCCCGCTGCTCGGCCAGGATACGGGAGCGGTTTTGCAGGAATGGCTTGGCTGGGACGCCGCGGAAATAGACAAACTGCAAAAGGACGGCGGCCGCTGACCCGCCATGCGGCCTAATTCTCGAACGCCAGATCCGCCGGTGAGATCAGCACGCCGAACTGCTCGCACCAGATCACCACGCTTGCATAGTCCTTCAAATTCAGACCTTCAGGGATCCGGTACTTCTGGCTGCCCTTGAAGGAACGCAGCCGGCCGAGATCGACGAACATGGTCTCCTTCACGTCCGACGACTGGCGAACCTTTTCCTTAGGCACCAGATAGACATGAAACTTTGGCCCCGGCCCCACCTCGAAATCCATGTCGAGATGGACGAGATCCTTATAAACCGCAACCTTGCCCTTTCCGTAATGGACCGGATCGGACGGGTTTGCGTGAATGAAACTGCCCTGCGCCACGCGTACCGCCCGCTCCTCCGCGGTCAGGGTTTCCATCGCCGCGGGCGGCGGGAAAACGAAGGGATAGGCAAAAAATCCGACGGCGACTCCGAATGCCGTCCCCAGGATACCGCCGACCAGAAAGGTCGCAATCGCTCGCCACATGAAAACACCTCCCGCACTGCCTACCGCCGAAACGACGGATCGAAGGCTACCTCAAAGATTGGCAGACGGATAGGCCGCGATAGCGACCCTGCAACGGTTCGCGGGGTGGCGCGCCGAAAGCACACCACCCCACCGCCCTTCCGCAAACCGGATTGAACGTTACTTTCCCGACCGCCCCGACACGGAACGGGCGAGCCGCACCAGGTTGATGAACTCGGCGCGGTAGCCGAACGGATCGTCGCCCTTGGCCGTGCTCGCCAGCGCGATCACATCGTCATACGAGTACGCACCGGTGTATTTGCCGCCCTTCAGAAGCTGGCCGAATGCGGCCACCGCCGTCGCCCAGCGCGTCTCGCGCGACCGCACCGCGGCATCGCCTTTTGCATTACTTTCGATCTCGTTGGCGACGGTGACTGGCGTCGAGATCAGCGTCGACTTGTCCTGATCCGGCAGCTTGTAGCGGATCTTCAGGAAGGCATATTCCTCGCCGAATTTGGTCGCCGGTTTTTTGGCGGATTCCGTCGAGCGGTAGCGGCTGGCGCCGATCATCGGCTCGCCGCCCTTGACCGGCGTGATCTCATAGATCGCGGTGACCGTGTGTCCGGCGCCGATGTCGCCGGCGTCGACCTTGTCGTTCTTGAAATCCTCGCGCTTGAGCGCCCGGGTCTCGTAGCCGATCAGCCGGTATTCCGCGACCGTCGCCGGATTGAACTCCACCTGGAGCTTCACGTCCTTGGCGATCGGGAACAGCGTCGAGGACGCTTCCTCGACCAGAACCTTGCGCGCCTCGTTGAGCGTGTCGATATGGGCGGCCACGCCGTTGCCGTTCTGCGCCAGCGTCTGCATCAGGTGATCGTTCAGATTGCCCTGACCGAACCCGAATACCGACAGGAAAATGCCTGTCTTCCGTTTTCGTTCGATGAAGCCCTTGAGCTCCTCGCGATTGGTTATGCCGACATTGAAGTCGCCATCGGTCGCCAGGATCACCCGATTGACCGCCTTCTTGTCGAACGTCCCCTGGGCCAGCGCGTAGGCCTGGCGGATGCCCGCCGCGCCCGCCGTCGAGCCGCCGGCGCGCAGCTTATCGAGCGCCGCCAGGATCTTGTGCTTCTCCGCTGCTTTGGTCGGTTCCAGCACCGTCCCCGCCGCGCCCGCATAAACGACGATCGCGACCGTATCGTCGGGCTTCAAGGTGTCGAGCAGCAACTTCAGCGAATTGACCATCAGCGGCAGCTTGTCCGGCGCATTCATCGACCCGGACACGTCGAGCAGAAACACCAGGTTGCTGCGCGGTTTCACGTCCGCATCGACGTCGTAGCCCTTGATGCCGATATGGAGCAGCTTGTTGCCCTTCTTCCACGGGCTTGGCGTCACGCTGACCGATGCATGGAACGGCCGCTCGCGCGACGCCGGCAGCGGATAGGCATAGTCGAAATAGTTGACCAGCTCCTCCACCCGGATGGCGTTTTTTTGCGGCAAGACACCGCGGTTCAACTGGCGCCGCATGAAGGAATAGGAGGCGGTGTCGACATCGACCGAAAAGGTCGATACCGGTGCGTCGCCGACACGCTTGATCTCGTTCTCGGCGATCTGCTGAAACTGGTCGCGACCGACGTCCTTGTAGTACCGACCCGACGCATCATCGGCCTGGCGCAGTTTCCGCTGGCCGACCGCTTTCCGCGTCACGCTGCTCCGCTTCTGAAGGCGCTCGACCAGAGCGCCGCTTGCCGCGCCTTGCCCGGAATGCCGCGGCGGAGATTGCAATATCGCCGCTACCGGCGGCTGAACCGGCGCGGGCTCGCTGGGTCGGGCGATCGAGGGTTTCAAACGGCGATCCGGTTTCGCCTGGAGTTCGTCTTTCGCGAAAATTTCCCGTGATTTCTTGTCGCCCGATGCCGGCGCCCGGTCGCCCGGCGATCGAACCTGGCCGCCGTCGCGTTCCGCTTCGGGTCGACTGGCCGGCTTGCCGCTACCGATGATTCCCAACTTCCTTTCTTCCGAGCTGTCTTCAAAACGAAGGCCTCTATCCTTGGCCACGTCGTAGGTCACGACGGCAAGCACCACCGTCATCGCGGTCGCCATGCCGCCAACCAAATGCCATTTCTTCATGGGTCGTCTCCCGGATCGATTGTTGGATCGACCTATGAGACGACCGAGCAGACCAATTCCTTGGCGATTCTTTTCTTTGTCGCGCTGGGCTTCGTCGAAAGCGCCGAGCGCCAGGTTCATCGCCCGCTTGCGCGCATTCTCATCCGCCACCGGAACGTCATCCGCCTTTAGAATTTCCGTCAATTGCCGCTCATCCATAACGGCACTCCTGTGCTTGAAACGATTGCAGCTTCTTGCGGGCTTCGTGGATATACCAGGAGACGGTACTTTCCTTGCACGCCATGACCGTTGCCGCCTCGCGATGGCTCATTCCCGCACTGAAAACCAGATAGAGTGCCTCCTTCTCCTTCTCAGGAAGGCGGCGCACATAGGCCATGATCTGCCGCGCAAACACCTTGCCGTCGCCCGTCGGGGCTTCCGCGGGTTCGGCTACGGCATCGATGTTCGTGGTTTTGTTGCGCACGCGTCTCTTCACCCAATCCTTCGCCGTGTTGATCACCAGCGGATAGAGCCAGGTCAGAAACGTGGATTCGAACCGAAACCGGTCGATCGACCGGGCCAGCTTGATACACGCATTCTGCGTAATATCCTCGGCATCGGCTTTGTCGCCGCACCATTTATAGGCGATCCTGAAGATGACGTCGTAATAGGTGCGCAACAGCGCTTCGAACGCCGCCCGATCACCGCTTTGCGCCTGTTTTATCAGGGTATTTTCGTCCACCGGTTCCGTCATCAAGGGGGCCCTGGCTTGCTTTCCTGCCGGTTAGACGATGGTGCGCACGAAATCCTTGGAAATTTCTTTAAAAAAAAATAGCCGCGCCCGAATATTCGCAGGATTCGGCCGTCTTACCTCCCTCAAATCCGCGCAACGACGTCCTTGCTGGCGGGGATTTCGCCCTTTTCGACCCGTTTGACCGCCTCCACCAGGGCGCTGTTCGCCGGGGTCTCGATCCCCACCGCTTCGCCCTTGGCGGCGACGAACCCGTTGATCAGCTCGATTTCGGTCCGGCGACCCTTGGCCATGTCCTGGCCCATCGATGGGCGCTGCGCGTCATTGCGCAACTTGTTGCCTTCGTCCATCGCCTCGTCGACGCGCTTTCGCGCGGCATTGTAGCCGTCGACCGCGCCGACGATATCCTCCGGCAGCATGCCGGCCACCTTCTCCAGCCGATAGCCGAGCGCCCAGCCGACGCGGACCGCCTCCGCACCGATGCGGAGCGAGATGTCGCGCGTTACCGGATCCGAATCCCGTTCCCGGCCGCTCATTCCCGTGGCCGCCGACAAACCGTTTCGCATGCTGTTCACGATGAGTTTCGTCCAGCGCTCGCCCCAAAGATTAGTGGTCACCATGGACGTGTCGCCGCACTTCATCAATTCGGAAACTTCCTGCGCCCGCGGCGTGACGCGGCCGTGCAACTCACCGACCCGGAACACCGCATGGTTCGCGTCGCCCAGCGGAACATTGCGCTGGACGTGGCCGGGACCGATAAGTTCCGCCGCGATCGTGCTGGCGATGCAGCCGACGGTCTTCTCCGCGCCGACCGTCCGCGCGACCATTTCCTCGTTCATGCAGTTCTGCAACGAAACGACAAACCCATCCGGCGCCAGATATTGTTTGAGCAGAAAGCATGCCCATTCGGTGTCGTAGGATTTGACGCTGCAGAAGCCGATATCGATCGGCCGGCCCTTGGAGATTCTCTGCATCTCGGTCATGTGGATCGCCTTGACCGGAATGGTGACGCATTCCGGCTCCGTCAATCCGTCGATCTTCATGCCATGCCGGTTCATCCGGTCGACATGCTCGGGCCAGGGATCGACCAGGGTCACATCCTCGCCGGCCCGTGTCATGTGGGCGCCCGCATAGCCGCCGATCGCGCCGGCGCCGAGAACGACGATCCGCTTTCCCATTGCGTTTCCTTCCGCTGCTTGTTGTTTTTATCGTCATTGGGCTGAAAGAAACCGGCCCGGCCAGCGCAGCCCGGGGACATTGGGCGTCCTAGAGAGAGCCCGTACCGGCGGTATACTGCCAAACAACGTAGCCGCAATAAAGCAGGACGAACCCCGCACCGGCGGCGCGGCCGATTTGCGGCAGCATGCGCACCCACAATGACAGCACGATGGTGATCGCCAGCAGGAACCACAGATCGAATTCAAGCATCTTCTGCGGTACCGGCACCGGCGTAACCGTGGCGACCAA
>JAOTYV010000061.1 GCA_029861675.1 Alphaproteobacteria bacterium | reverse complement strand
CTGCCGACATGACGGATGACGCAGGCGCGGCGGACGACGCCGCGGTGGATGATGCCGAAGACGCCCCCAAGAAATCGGGCAAGAAGCTCATTCTGTTTGGCGCCATCGGCTTGGTCGTGCTGATCGCTGCGGGCGCGGGCGTCTATTTTTCCGGTTTGCTCGGTGGCGGTGATGAAGCGGAATCCGCCGCTGCCGGCGCGGAAGGTGGCGCCGGTCAGGAAGGCGTCGCCCATTATTTCGATCTGGATGAATTGGTGGTGACGCTCGGCGGCGCCGGCCGGAAATCAAGCTTTCTGAAAATGAAGGTGAGCCTCGAGTTGGAAGGGGCCGCGGACGAGGCGCGTATCAAGGCCGTGATGCCGCGCATCATCGACAACTTTCAAATTTTTCTCCGGGAGCTGCGCATCGAGGAATTGCAAGGCTCGCAAGGATTGTATCGCGTGAAGGAAGAATTGCTGGCGCGGGTGAATTCGGCGGCACATCCCACCAAGATCAAGGATGTTCTGTTTCGGGAAATGCTCGTGCAGTAGCACGCAAATTGCTTGCTTCAAGGCTGGAGCAAGGTGCGGGCACAAGGCGGAGGCCGATGGCAGACGAGACTGAACAAGCGGACACGGACGGCGACGGCGCGGAAGACGTCGCCGCCGAATTGGCGCCCGGCGCCGAAGGCGAAGCGACCGACGACGCGCTCACCGACGAGTGGGCGGCACTCGCCGATGACGACGAAGACGGCGGTACCGCGCGGGTCCTGAGCCAGGATGAGATCGATAGCCTGCTCGGTTTCCGCGAAGGCGGCGGCGGGAATGAACGGTCCGGCATCGAAGCGATCATCGACAGCGGCATGGTGTCGTATGAACGGCTGCCGATGCTTGAGGTCGTCTTCGACCGCTTGGTCCGCATGCTGTCGACATCGTTGCGCAATTTCACATCCGATAATGTCGAGGTCAGCCTCGACAACATCACCTCGATCCGGTTCGGCGACTACCTGAATTCGATTCCACTGCCGGCGATGCTCGCCGTATTCAAGGCCGAAGAATGGGATAATTTCGGCTTGATGACGGTCGATAGCACCTTGATCTATTCGATCGTCGATGTGCTGCTCGGCGGCCGGCGCGGCACGGCCGCGATGCGTATCGAGGGCCGTCCCTACACCACCATCGAACGAAATCTGGTCGAGCGGATGCTGTCCGTCGTCTTGGCGGATTTTTCCGCGGCCTTCGATCCGTTGAGTTCGGTGACATTTCGGTTCGACCGTCTCGAGACCAATCCGCGCTTTGCGACGATTGCCCGGCCGGCAAATGCCGCCATTGTGGCCCGGCTGCGCGTGGACATGGAAGATCGCGGCGGGCGTCTCGAATTGCTGTTGCCCTATGCGACGCTCGAGCCGGTCCGTGAGTTGCTGTTGCAAATGTTCATGGGCGAGAAATTTGGCCGCGATTCAATTTGGGAAAACCATCTCGCATCCGAGTTGTGGTTCACCGACGTCGAATTGGAAGCGGTCCTCGGCAAGGTGAACACCAATTTGAACGAAGTCTTGAAATGGCAGGTCGGCACCCGTTTGGATTTGCTGGCGACGCCGAATTCCATGGTCGATCTGCGCTGTGGCGAGGTGGAGCTGTTTCGTGGCTCGATGGGACGCAAGAGCGAAAAGATTGCCGTGCGGATCGAAGAAAAACTGGAGACATGATCAATGCTGCCGCATTTATCCTTCGTACTCGATGTTGTCGGTGCCTGTCTGTTGCTGATCATGATCCTGTACGCGGTCCAGTTGAGCCGGCGCCTCAACAATCTGCAGGCGGACAAGGCGCATTTGCAGCGGCTGATCGCCAGTTTCGACGCGTCAACCGGTCGCGCCGATCAATCGGTCGTCCGGCTGCGGGCGGGGGCGGCCGAGGCGTCGGAAATCTTGCAGGCGAATATGGCCAAGGCGACCGAATTGCGCGACGACTTGGCATTCCTGATCGATCGGGCGAGCGCGGTCGCCGACCGTGTGGAGGCGGCGGGCGAGATACCGCCGAGGGCGCCCGGTCGGGCCTCCAATGGGAATGGCGCCGCGGTGCCCAGTCTGAGCGGTGCGGGCAATGCCCAGCCCGAGACCTATGAATCCAATCTGATGCGCGCCCTGGAAGGCGTGAGATAGGCGAATGCCGTTTCCTTTCCGTCTTTTACCGGCCTTGATCTTTGTCGGCACGATGATGCTGTCGGTAAAGATCGGCGATATATGGCAAGGCATCGCAGCGCTCGACGGCAGTGTCGAAGTGCGCCCGGCCCAATCGGCCGAGAAGACTCCGGCACCCGCGCCGGCGGCCGATGGAAAAGCCGTCGCCGATCGGGGCGGCAACGCGGCAAAGCAACCCGGGGGCGCGCGCCCGTCGCCGGCGGTCCAGCCGCAACAAACGGCGTCCTCGTCGCCGGAAGATGAGGATCTGATGGATCCGGACCAGTTGAGCCGGTCGGAAATCCAACTTCTCCAGCAGTTGTCGAAGCGGCGGGACCTTCTCGACCGGCGGGCGCGGCAGCTGAACCAACGGGAATCATTGCTCAAAGCCGCCGAGCAGAAATTGATGGACCGGCAGACCGAACTCGCGTCGATTCGTACTGAAATCAAGCGCTTACTTGGTGATCTCGACCAAAAAGAGAAGCAGCGCATTGCCAATCTGGTAAAGATCTATGAAACGATGAAGCCGAAAAGCGCGGCTAAGATCTTCGACGAACTGGATATGACCGTCTTGTTGGGGGTAATCGAGCGGATGAAGGCGCGCAAGGTTGCGCCGGTAATCGCCGCCATGAAGCCCAGCCGGGCCCGCGAGGTGACCGGTGCGCTGTCCAGACGCAAGACAAAAGGCCCCTCAGCCCCGGCGCCACCGCCGCTTCCGGGTGGCAGTTAGTGGTGTGAATCAGCCGGATGATACCCATGGGACGGCCTTGCGAGTTCATCCGGCAAGGCGCGGGTCGCGCGGCGATGCTGGCGCATCGCAAGCGGCGCGCAACGCGGCCGGTGGGCTCGCAAGGCCGCCCGCCGGGTCGCGTTTCCCGCCTCTTCGGTGCGTCGGACACGCTTGACGATGCGCCAGCATCGCCGGCGCGCGCCCTCCTGCCGAGGAGACGGGAACCGCGATCCCATGGACATCATCCGGCTGATTCACACCACTAACTCTATTTTCTCCTTTTTTAACTAAGATTTAACAGAATAGGTCTTCTATCGGGACCGCACCGGGTGCGGTCTTCCGATCGCATCTTCATCCGGGCGATATGAGGGAGATGTGGTCGATGGCGGTTGACCTGGAAATGCCTGTTTTGATCGTTGATGACTATAAGACCATGCTTCGGATCATCCGCAACCTGTTGAAGCAGATCGGCTTCAACAATGTGGACGAGGCGACGGACGGGGAAGCCGCGCTCGAAAAAATGCGCGAGAAGCAGTATGGCCTGGTGATCTCCGACTGGAATATGGAGCCGATGACAGGGTTGGAGCTTCTGCAGCAAGTCCGCGCCGATAGCGATCTTGAAGGAACGCCCTTTGTCATGATTACCGCGGAAAGCAAGACCGATAACGTGGTCGCCGCGAAAGAAGCGGGCGTCAGCAATTATATCGTCAAGCCGTTTAACGCGGCGACGCTGCGCAACAAGCTTTCGGTGGTCGTCGGCGATTTCTAGGCCGCACCGGCCGGTTCGTAGGCGGCGACGGAAATTCGCGAACGCCGCTTCTACCCACGCTTTGGAATACATCTTGCAAGTTAGCCGCTACGCCATTCGGGAGTCCCGTTTGGTCAGAAGCGCGGCCGCGCGGCCGCATGGCAACGGCGAGATGGAAGTCTAAAGCAGGTAATGAACGAAGTATCTCCCGAAAATTTTCCTGCCCAGAAAAATACCGGACCGACCGTTATTTTGAGTCTCTTTCTGTTATTACTTGCATTTTTTATCTTATTAAATACGTTGGCAACTATTGAAGAGTCGAAATCCAAACAGGTATTGAATTCGGTGGCTTTGAGTTTTAGCTCTCCGGCGCTGGAAGATACATCGGTCGAAGTTTTCATTTCGGACCTTGGACAGACGCCCGAGCCGGATGAACTGTTGCGAACCATGCGGCGGCTTTGGGTCACATCGGTTCCTGTCGCCAAGGTCGAAGTTCTCTCGCCGGGTCGGGTGATGCAAATGACGATGCCGGCGAACGAGTTGTTTCTGGGCGGCAAGGCGGAACTCCGCTCGGACCGCCGCCAGCTGTTTCAGAACATTGCCCTGGTGCTGGCGCGCCGGTCCGGCAACACCAAAGGTGAAATTCAGGCGGTAATGGGGACGGGCGAAACATTGACGGGCAGCGTGCAGGACGGCGGCAGTTTGCAAATGCGCCGTGCCGCGGTGTTCGCCGAAGAACTGGTCGCCTATAGCGCACCGTCGGACGCCTTGGCGGTCGGTCTTCGCGAAGGAGACCCGCGCATGCTGCGTATCCGGTTCTCCGTTCGCAACGCGGACCGGACCCGGATCGATTTTCGGGCGCTGGTGCAATGAACGACCTCTACCCGTTAGAAACTGATCGCGCCGCCGAGCGGCCGTCCGTTTGGTTGATGACATTCGCGGATATCACGGCGCTGCTGCTGGCGTTTTTCGTCATGCTGTTCGCGATGTCTTCGCTGGAGCCCGAAAAATGGCAGTCGGTTATTTCCCGCGTGGTGACCGTCGATCAACTGGAAGAATCCAAGGCTCCGCCGCCGGATTCTCCCGACACGGTAAGCACTGAGGATATTGCGCCCGCATTGCCGACCGATTATTTAAGCCAGGTCCTGGCGGAGAAATTCCAGCGTCACGCCATTTTGAGCCGGGTCATGGTCCATCGTCTTGATCGTCAGGTCATTCTGTCGTTGCCGTCCGATGCGCTGTTCAAATCCGGAGAGACTGTATTGACGCCGGCGGCGCAGGAAGCCCTGTTCGGTTTGGCGAGTGCGGTCGCGACCCTCGGCAATCAGATCGATGTCTATGGGCACACCGACAAGCCGCCGGAATCCCAGCGCGCCTTTACCTCGAAGTGGACGCTCTCGCTGGCGCGCGCGGTCGCGGTGGCCACCGAACTCAAGCGCACGGGCTTGGCGCGGAACGTCACGATGCTCGGGCTCGGTGACTCCCGGTTCGGTCATTTGCATCCAAAATTGTCGGTGGCGCGCCGCCATGCGCTGGCCCGGCGGGTCGATATCGTCATTCATTCGACTGAGGGAGAGACCTGATGCGCCGGTGCCTGGGAGCGGCCTGGCGGTACGCGTTGATCCCGGTCCTGCTGATCGTACCGCTCGCGTCGGGTGACGCGGACGAGGTGCGCGTGCAGGCAATGGAACGCGGCAAATTCGGACGGATCGTCATGACCTGGGGGCAGCCGGTCGGATTTTCCGCGAAAATTGCCGGGCGGCGGCTGGTGGCGAAATTCGACCGGCCCTTCGTCGGCCCGTTGCAGCCGGCGGTGCAACGCCTCGGCAAATACATATCCGGCGCGCGACAGACCGAAGACGGGCATCGGGCGGAATTTTCGCTTCGCGACGACTATCGGCTGGTTAGCTACGCCCGCGGCAGGGAGGTCGTGTTCGACCTTCTACCGAAATCGCGGTCGGCGGAAGGCCCGGTGTACTCCCAGATTGACCGCACCAGGTCGGCCGAACGCAAAGCGCCGTTGTTGAAAGTGCGCGTAGGCCGGCACAAGACCTATACGCGGCTTGTCTTCGATTGGCCCAAGGTGGTTCCGTACCAGGTCGATCAATCCTCGCGATCGGTATCCGTGCGTTTTCAGGCGCCGGCCCGGATCGACCTTGCCGGCTTGCGCCGCCAATTGCCGGCGAGCGTCAAGGTTCCGGCGGCTGGTGTCAAATCCGGCGCGCTGGTGGTTTCGTTTCGCACAGGCAAGGGCCTTGTCGCGCAACATTTTCGTGTTGGCGCGCGTGTGGTCGTGGACTTCAAACGAGGCACCGATGCGAAAGCGGCGGCGCGCAATTCGAATAAGAAAGCAAAGTCCAGCGGGAAGAAGGTCGCGGCACGCGCCGCAAAGTCTGCGGGTAAAATACCTGCACGCGGCCCGGACGATCCGCCGCCGCCGGCCACCGCGCCGGTATCGAAGGTCGGAACGGCGCCGCTTGCCGAGAAGAAACCGGAACCGCCCGTGCGGGCGGCCGCGCCGGCGGCATCAAAAAGTCAGCCCGCGACTGCCGACAAGGGCAAAGTGTCCGCGAAGGCCACGGCGAAAACGGTGAGCCTGGTTTTCGACTGGCCCGAAACGGTCGGTGCTGCGGTATTCGAACGCGCGCCCTTCATTTGGATCGTCTTCGACCGGCGGGCGCAGATTAATTTGGCGCCCTTGCGCCAAGCGGCAAAGTCGATGGTGTCCAATATCGAACAATTGCCGGTGTCCGAGGGAACGGTGCTCCGTGTTCGGCCGCTGCCGGGCGTCAGCCCGCAGGTGTACCGCGAAGCGAACAACTGGGTGATCGCGTTCCGGCGTTGGCCGATCACCGCGCAGATACCGATCCGGATTCAAGTCCGGCCCGAGGCGGTGGAGGGGGCGGAGCTGGTCATGCCGGTCACCGAATTCGGACGCATATTCACCGTGCCGGACCCGGGGGTCGGCGATCGGCTGATAGTGGCAACCACACGGGCGCCGGGACAGGGCATCAATGGACGCCGCCGGTATGCAGAATTCGATATCCTGCCATCGGCGCAGGGTGTGGCGATCGCGCCGCGAAGCGAATCCATCGCCTTGAAGAATGTCGGTAACCGCGGTGTCGCGGTGATCGGCGAGCGTGGCTTGCATATTTCCGCCGTCGCACTGCGCCAAGACGGCAAGGGCTTTCTGGGTCCGCGAATCTTTAATTTCAGCAACTGGTCGGGCGGCGACGTCGAGACCGTGGTGGCGGCGCAGGTCGCCCTGCGCGCCGTTGTCGAGGTGCCGAAGAAACGGCGTGACGATGCCCGGCTGGATCTCGCGCGCTTTTACTTTGCGCGTGGACTTGCGACCGAGGCGTTCGGCGTTCTGCGCCGGATCGAGGCGGCCAACCCGGTATTGTCTTCGCAGCCGGAGTTCCGCGCGCTGGTCGGCGCGACGCGGGTCTATATGGGGCGCTACCCCGATGCCCGGAAGGATTTGCTGGATCCGCGCCTCGACAAGTTTCAGGAGATCGCGCTGTGGCGCGGTTCGATGTTCCTGCAGGCCGGTGAAATCAAGAAAGCGGCGGTACAGTTCCGGACCGGTGATCCGGTGCTGGCGGATTACCCGGATCCGATCCGGACCCGATTGGCGCTTGATCGCGTCGAAGCGGGAATGGCGGATCTGGATGTGTCGAGCGCAACCGTTTGGCTCGAGCGTCTCGACAAATCCGCTGGCACGATGCTGCGCAAGGACGTGGCGCGGTTGCGCTACAATCAAGGGGTGCTGGCGCGCAAGAGCCGAGACCTCGACCGCGCGGTGAGTATCTGGGATGGCGTCAAGAACTCGAAGGATCGCTGGAATGCGGCCCGCGCGGAATTTGCCCTGATCGACCTCGGCCTCCAACAGGAAACCGTGTCCGTGGGTGAGGCGGCGAAACGGCTGGAACGGTTGCGCTTCCAATGGCGCGGCGACCGGCTTGAACTGGCTATCCTGAAGAAACTTGGCGAGATCTATCTCGGCAAGGGCGATTACCGCAAGGGGCTCAGCACATTGCGTACCGCCGTCACGTATTTTCCAACTGGCGCGCCGGTCAAGATTATCGCCCAATCGATGACGGATGCCTTTAAGTCGCTCCACCTGGAAGGCGGCGCGGATAAGTTGCCGCCGCTCAGGGCGCTCGCACTGTACGATGATTTTCGCGAGCTGACGCCCGCCGGACCGGAAGGCGACCGCATGATCCAAAGGCTCGCGGATCGTCTGGTCTCGGTCGACCTGCTTGACCGGGCGGCGGACTTGCTGGCCCATCAAGTGCGCTATCGTCTCAAGGGCGAAGAGAAGGCACGGGTGGGCGCGAAGCTCGCGGTCATTTATTTGCTGGACCGCAATCCGAAAGGCGCCTTGTCGGCGCTGCGCAATAGTTTCCAGCCGAACCTGCCGCAGGATGTCGAAGACGACCGCCGCCGCATCCGCGCCAAGGCGACGCTTGAACTGGAACGCTACGAGGAAGCCATCGCGCTGCTCGCCGGTGATGTGAGTACGGAGGCGGATCTGTTGCGTGCGGACATCTACTGGAACACCCAAAACTATTCGGAAGCGGCGAAGGTTCTGCAGCGCCTGTCGGGCGATCCGCTATCGGAAGGCGGGTACGATCAGGAGCAGGCGCGGTTTATCCTGAGTTGGGCGGTTGCGCTGCGCCTCAAGCGCGACGAAGCCGGCGTCAAGCTGCTACGGGAACTCTATGGGCCCGGAATGGCCAAAAGCGATCTTGCCGATACCTTTGCCTTTATCGCGAGTTCGTCGAGCGACGATTCGAAGAATATCGAATCGATCACCCGCAAGATGGCGGAAGCCGATCATTTTGAATCCTTCCTGAAGAATTATCGCGCGCGCCTGATCCAACCGCCGATCGCGACGGGCGGTCCGGGTAAATCGGGCCGTTCGGGGTCGTCGCCCAGCGAGGCGAAACTGCCGCGCGTGCCGCCGCAGCCGCAAAGCTGACCGGCGGCCGAATACGTCCGGCCGCCGTCAACTGGTGTTGAAACTTTGCACCAGGCTGCCCGCGATCATGTACCAGCCGTCGACGAGCACAAAGAATATCAATTTAAACGGCAGGGAAATCATCACCGGCGGCAGCATCATCATGCCCATCGACATGAGGACCGACGCCACCACCATGTCGATGATGAGAAACGGCACAAACAATAGGAAGCCGATCTCGAAGGCGCGCCGCAGTTCGGAAATCATGAAGGCGGGAATCAGGGCGCGCAACGAGGTCTCTTCCGGCTTCTCGCTGAGATCAAGTCGGGCCATGTTCAGAAACAGGTCGAGATCCTTTTCGCGCACGTGTTGCATCATGAAGGTGCGGATCGGGGCGGCGCTGCGCTCGAAGGCCTGCTTCTCGTCGATGTCTTCGGCGATCAGCGGCGCAATGCCCTGATCATAAATCTTCTCGAAGCTGGGCTGCATGATGAAGAAGGTCATGAAAAGCGCGAGGCTGATGACGACCGTATTGGGCGGCGTGCCTTGGGTGCCGAGCGCGGTGCGCAACAGCGACAGCACCACGACGATCCGGACGAACGACGTGACCATCACCAGGATCGCCGGCGCCAGCGTCAGGATCGTGATGAGCGCAACGAGCTGGATGATGCGGCCGGTCGCCTCGCCGCCGGTGCCGAAATCGAGCGACAAATTTTGGGCGCTCGCCGGGAACGCGAGGCAAACCACCCACAGGAACACGTAAGACGCGGAGATCATGGTCGTGGCGGGACGCCCGCGCTGCGGCTTCGGCCGAACGCCGTCGGGGCGCGGCCTCATTCGCAATCCTCGTCATTTGCCGGCGCGGTCGGCTTGGATGTATCCGCCGGCGCCGCGGACCGGATGTTCCGCTCGACCACCAATTCGCTGTTGGCGCCGATCAGAATAAGGTGTTCGGTGTCGTCTCGCCGTACCAGGACAAGCCGTCGCCGGGCGTCGATACTGGTTGCCTCCACGATGGAGACGCGTGATTTGCCGTTGCGGCCCTTGCCCATGAAGGCCGGAGAAAGACGGATAGCGCCGAATCCGAAACGTCGCGCAAGCAGCGTCAGTAACCCGATCAATCCGATGACGAAAATGAGCGCCAGCAGAAACCTGGGGTAGTCGAACTCCACCTTGCCGTTATCCTCCCTCGATCAGATTGGCGCGCCGGAGCGCCTGTCATTGGATCGGTCCCGGTCTTCGCCTAGGGTTCGCCGGGTCGCGACCAAGATTTTGCTCGGCTTATGCGCCGGTATCTTCCTTCGTCGTGTCGGCTTCGGAGATTTCGGCGATCTTTCTTTGCATTTGTTCCGAGAACGATTTGAAATCTTCGAGCAGGGATACCAACGGCGGCCGCAATTCGACCGCCTGTTCCGGCGGCAACTCGGTAATCGATTCGACCATTCCCTGCACCCGGCCGTTGATATCCTTGATCATGATGAGTTCATTCTGTGCGAGACGGCCGCGCGCCGCCGAGATCAACTCGAATATTTCGCTCATCTCGGATAGAATCGCCTCTCTGGTGGTCATGATTTGGGATACTCCGGCGGTTTGGTTCCGTTTGCGGCGTAGATGTATCGAAGGATTTCCGCAACAGCGACAAAGGCTTCGACGGGAACTTCATCCCCGATTTCGACCGCGGTGAGAATTTCGACGAGATCGGCATCCTCGCGTACCGTGATTCCATGGTCGCGCGCAACCTCTAGTATGCGTTCCGCCAGCCAGCCGCGTCCGGAGGCGACAACGGAGGGGGCGCTTCGGGCGTTGACCGGGTCGTAGCGAACCGCCGCCGCGGTAAGGTCCGGATCGGCATGTCCTGCCGAGTCCGATTCTTCCGTTGTGGCGGAACGATGGCGGTTGTTCGTGGAGGCGTCGCGGGTGCGTGGCGTTTCGACCAACTCAAACTTCCTTCCCGGTTCTGCTCGGGAAATTGCAACCAGCACGATATGCGGAAGCGCATTGCGATGCGTAAGACAAGCAGTCCCATCTTCAGTGCAGCGCATCGAGTGTTCCGCAAGGACTCCTTGTGTATCTTTAAATTATGCGTGTCTTTTATTGTTTTTTCCAGGGAAAAAAGATTTTTGAGAATAAATCATCAGTATTGATGTTGACGATTCGCTTGGGAAGATTTCAGTAATATTTTCGTCATTGTTTACACGGAAATAAAATGCCGCTAGTTTGCTGCCGAATGATGCCGTCCGTTGTATTGTGCCAGCAGTGCTTAAGACGATGTTGTGAGAATACATGCCGGTCTGGTTGGCATGTCTTGTGCAACTCTTTGTTGGTGTGTGGTTGGTCGAGCGAACGGTGTAACTGATCTATCGGACGCGGTATACGGCGCTTTGCGCGGCGAACGCGGAAGACAATGTCACCCGGTTTGGTGACGGGAGTGAGCGGCATGGATTTGAACAGTCTTCCGGTGTTCCGGATGATGAGCGGCAAGATGAAATGGCTTGCCGAGCGGCAAACCGTGCTCGCCAAGAACGTGTCTAACTCGGATACGCCGCGATACCAGCCAAAGGAATTGAAAGAGGTCGATTTCACGCGGCTCGAAAAGGCCAATGCCTTTCGCGTCGCGCTGGCGCGAACCGATCCACGCCATATGGCCGGCAGCGGCGCGGCGGCCAAATTCGATGCAGCGGGTCAACCCAACCCTTACGAGACTCTGCCCGCCGGAAATGCGGTGGTGCTGGAGGAACAACTCGCAAAGGTCGCGGAAAATCGACACGACTATGCGCTGATGACGGAGCTATACCGCAAGCATGTTCAAATGTTCCGGATCGCCCTGGGACAACGAGGCCAGTAAGGGAGCCCGCGTCATGACGCTGGAAAAATCAATGATCGTGTCCGCCGCCGCCATGAAGGCGCAGGGCACCCGGTTGCGGGTTATCGCGGAAAACGTGGCGAACGCCAACTCGACCGCCGAACGCCCCGACGGCGACCCGTACCGCCGGAAGATCGTCACCTTCCACAATGTCTTGGACCGCGAGCTCGAGGCGCGCGTCGTTCGGGTGCGCCGTATTCGCGGCGATCAGTCGGATTTCGGGTTGCGGTTCGATCCGCAACATCCGGCGGCGAACAAGGAAGGGTATGTCAAGATGCCGAACGTCAACAGCTTGATCGAGATGACCGATATGCGCGAGGCGCACCGCAGCTACGAGGCCAATCTCAACATGATCGAAGTGACCAAATCGATGCTGTCGCGGACCTTGGATTTGTTGCGTTAGGGCGATGACGGCGCGTGCATGACGGAAGCGCCGGCATACCACGCCGGTGAGGGGAGGGAGACAACATGGTGATTAATCCGACCGATGCCATCACAGCGTTCACTCAAGCGGCCAAACTCGGCGGCGACGGGATGGAGGCGCGCGCGACGCCCGAAGCGGGCAGTTTCAAGGATTTGATGGAAAAGGTCGCCGACGACGCGATGGCGGCCGGTGAGAAAGCGGAGGCGGTGACCGCCAAGGCGGTCGTTGGCGAAGCCGAGCTGCTCGATGTGGTCGCCGCGGTCTCTAATGCGGAAATGACATTGCAGGCGGTTGTCGCGGTGCGCGACAGAGTCCTCAGCGCCTATCAGGAAATCATGCGGATGCCGATCTGACATGTGCCGCCGTGCAGGTTTCTCGGCCGCCGCATTTGGTGCAATCACCCGACAACCGGCCAGGGAGGCGGTCGTCCGATGAACGAGGCAGAGGTTCTCGATTTTGCCCAGGATGCGATTTTTACCACCCTGAAGGTGGCGAGCCCGATCATGCTGGTGGGGCTGGTCGTCGGTCTGGCGATCGCGCTGTTCCAGGCGCTGACGTCAATTCAGGAAATGACGCTCACATTCGTGCCCAAGATCCTGGTGGTGTTCGCATCGCTTCTGGTGCTGATGCCGTTCATGTTCGGCATCATGCAGCGCTTCATGGAAACGATCGCTACGCGTATCGTGGGAATTGGCTGACCGCCCATGTTGGCGAGCCTGCTTCCCGCCGAGATTTTTTCCTACCTGCTGGTATTCTCGCGGATCGGCGCCACCATGGTGGTTCTGCCCGGGTTTGGGGAATCCTATGTGTCGCCGCGCATCCGGCTCGCCCTGGCGCTGACCATCACGGCCGTGCTGACGCCGGCGCTGGCGGCGCGATTGCCGGCGATCCCGGCCGCGCCGGCGGCGTTGGTGTTGCTGCTGAGCGGCGAAATTCTGATCGGCTTTTTTATCGGGACGGTGGCCCGGGTGCTGCTGTCCGCTTTGGCGACCGGTGGCGCGATGCTGGCCTTCCTGAGCGGTTTCGCGAACGCCCTGCTGTTCAATCCGATGTTGTCGGATCAGGGCGCACTGCCGGCGGTATTTCTGTCGGTTCTGGGACTCCTGCTGATTTTCGTTACCAATACGCATCATCTCATGCTGATGGCGCTGTCCGATGGCTACAACCTGTTCGCGCCGGGTGTCCTGCCGGCCTTCGGCGATTTCGCCGACACGCTCGCGCGGCTGCTGGCGGACAGCTTTCGGATCGGCCTGCAGATCGCCATGCCGTTTCTGTTGTTCGGCATCGTGTTCTATACCGGCATGGGGCTGCTCGCCCGCCTGATGCCGCAGATGCCGATCTTTTTTGTCGCGCTGCCGGCGCAGATCATGCTCGGTCTGTTCATCATGATGGTGTCCTTCCCGGCGGCGCTCCTGTGGTTTCTTAATTACTACCAAACCTCATTCTCGCGGGTACTGCTTCCCGGTTAACCGCAAGCGTTCGCCGCCAGGCGGCGTGGACTTGGACGATGTCGGAACAAACAGACGACCTACAAAAAACCGAAGAACCGACCCCCAAAAAGCTCGAGGAAGGGCGCAAGAAGGGGCAGGTCGCGGTCAGCCGCGAAATCAATACGTGGGTGACCTTGCTGGTGGGAACGCTGGTGGTCGGCCTGATGGCGCCCCGGCTGATGACCGACATTCGCGTATCCCTGCTGCCCTTTGTGGAAACGCCGCATTTGCAGTCCCTCGATACCGCGGCGGCGGGCGGGCAGGTTTTGTTCAGTGCGTTTTCCGACGCGATCGGTGCGCTGATGCTTCCCTTGCTGTTCTTCTTCCTGATCGCGGCGGCGGGACCGATTTTGCAGAACGGACTGGTCTATTCGCCGAAAGTGCTCGAGATAAAATCCGAGAAGATCAGTCCGGTCAAAGGCGTGAAGCGCGTTTTCTCGGTCAAACAGTTCATGGAATTCGTCAAAGGGCTGTTCAAGATTTCGATCGTGGGGGCGGTCGGGCTGATCGTCGTCTTGCCCACATTGTCGGCGCTCGACATCGTTCCAACCTTCTCGCTGCCGGATTTTCTCTCCACCCTGCACGGCCTGGTCATGAAAATGCTGATCGCCGTGGTCGCCGTTCTCTTCGTGATCGCCTTCATCGATGTGATCTTCCAGCGCCAGCAGCATCACAAAGAGATGCGGATGACGAAGCAGGAAGTGAAAGAGGAATTCAAACAGTCCGAGGGCGACCCGGTGGTCAAGCAGCGGTTGCGCCAAATCCGCCAGGATCGAGCCCGGAACCGTATGATGCAGGCCGTGCCGGAGGCGGATGTGGTGGTGACCAATCCAACTCATTACGCTATCGCATTGAAATACAAGCCGGCCGACATGGCGGCGCCGATACTGGTCGCCAAGGGCGCGGATCTGGTAGCGCAACGCATACGCGAACTGGCCGCGGAGCATGATATCACTATCGTTGAAAACCCGCCTTTGGCCCGGGCACTTTACGCATCAGTAGAGCTTGATGCGGAGGTCCCGGCGGAGCACTATCAGGCCGTGGCCGAGGTCATCAGCTATGTCTGGGGTCTCAAAGGCCGCTCTATGCCAGTGGAGACGCCCCGTGCCGGATGAACAGAAAGAGGCGATTTCGGCATTGCCCAAACCGAGCCGTGACGGGGTCGTGACCACGACGCCGCCCGATGGCGTCGTGCGGCCTCTGCCGGTCGATATAGCGCCGTCCTCCAGTGGCGGCGGCGGCCGGCTGTTCCTGCTCCTGCTGCTGTTCGCCTCGGGCATCGGCGCCTTGTACTATTTCGAAGCGGTCACCGGCTTGGCGCCCGGCACCTGGTGGCAGTCCTATGCCATCGTCGCCGTGCTTGGGCTGGTATCGCTGCTGCTGCTGTGGGGCGGCATTCGCGGCCGGAGCGAGGCGGCGGAGGATATGCTGCGGCGCGCCGGCGCACTGGACGGCAGCGGGTTGGCGCTGGAGGAAGGCGACGGCCGGCTGGTCTACGCCAACCGGCGCTTCCTGGAGTTTCTCGCGCGATGCGGCGCGGAAACCAAGGAAGAGGCGGGCATTTGGACGCTGTACGTCTTCCCCGAGGAAAACGCGACCACCGCCGCCGTCAAGCAGCTCCGGGAACGGGCGCTGCACGGCATTGCGGCGGAGGTCGAGGTGACGCTGCCGCGCGCGGGTCGGTCTTCCATGCGGATCCAGGTTGCGGCGGCGCCCGGCGGCCCGGGCGAAGTCGTCTGGTCGAGCCGCGACGTCACCGCCGAGGCCGGGTTGGAAGCGATGCATGGCGCGCTCGCGGGGCTGCGCAATCAGTTCGAGACGGTTCCCGTTGGCATGGCGGTCGTGGATGCCGCGGGATGTATCATAGAGTGCAACCCGGCGTGCCGCGATCTCATCGGTTGTCTCGACCCGGATGGCCGGCCGATCACCGAATTCGTACGCGAGGCCGACCGCTCGGCGCTTGAACGCCGCTTCTCCGGCAGCGCCGACAGCGCGTTGCTGGCGATCCCGGTGGACGTGGAAATCGAGGATGCCGGGCATCGGGTCGCGACGATCTATTTCTCGCGGCTGCCGGAGAGCCCGGACGGCGAGGCGCCGTCGTCGGGCGAGCTCGCGTTGCATCTGATCGACACCACCGAAAAGAAGAAACTCGAAGTCCAGTTTTCGCAATCGCAGAAGATGCAGGCGGTCGGCCAGCTTGCCGGCGGCATCGCCCATGACTTCAACAACCTTCTGACGGCGATGATCGGTTTCTGCGACTTGCTGCTGCAGCGCTACCAGCCGGGCGAGCAAAGCTTCGCCGACATCATGCAGATCAAGCAGAACGCCAACCGGGGCGCGCGTCTCGTGCGCCAGTTGCTTGCCTTCTCGCGCCAGCAGACCCTGCAGCCGCGCGTGCTCGACGTGACCGACGTGCTGGCGGAGTTGTCGAACCTGTTGAATCGTTTGCTGGGCGAGTCGATCGAGCTCAAATTCGTTCACGGCCGCGACCTCGGGCGGGTCAAGGTCGACCAAGGTCAACTCGAGCAGGTGATCATCAATCTCGCGGTCAACGCGCGCGACGCCATGCCGCGCGGCGGCAACCTGACGATCTCGACGCGCAATTCGAGCCTGCTGTCGGAAATCGACCGGGCCCATTCGGAACTGATGCCGGCCGGCGATTACGTGATGATCACGGTCGCCGACAACGGCGTCGGCATGTCGTCCGATCTGCTCGACCGGATTTTCGATCCGTTTTTTACCACCAAGGAAGTCGGGTCCGGGACCGGCCTCGGTCTCGCCACCGTGTACGGCATCATCAAGCAGACCGGCGGGTTTATCTTCGCCGAGAGCGACGGGCACGGCAAAGGCTCGAATTTCACCATCTACCTGCAGCGCTATACCGGCGAGGAAGAAGACGCGACCATCCGCATGCCGGCGGAAGGGTCGCCCGCGGGCAAGGATCTGACCGGCGGCGGCACCATTCTGCTGGTCGAGGACGAGGATCCGGTGCGGCTGTTCGGCGCCCGGGCGCTGCGCAGCAAGGGCTACCGGGTGATCGAGGCGCGCAACGGCGAAAGCGCGATCGAACTGCTCAACGACGAGCCGATCGACCTGCTGATTACCGACATGGTGATGCCCAAGGTGGACGGCCCGGCGGTGATCGCACATGCGCGCCATAAAATGCCGCACCTGCCGGTGATCTGCATTTCCGGCTACGCCCAGGAATCGGTGCTGCGCGAGGTCAAGAACACCGAAAATGTGAGCTTCCTCGCCAAACCCTTCAGCCTCAAGCAGCTCGCCGGCAAGGTGAAGGACGTGCTCGAAGACGGGGCTTGAGGCGGCGGCCGCTTGCACGATCCCCGCGCCGATGCGAATGGATGCGCCGATTTTTTCGCCCGAATTGTCGCCATCCTGCCTGGATGTCCAATCCCCCAGCCCTGGCCGAGATCAAGGATTGCGGCGTCGACGTGTCCTGCTGGTGCAACCGGTGTTCGCACAATGGCGTTGTGGGGATCGAACTGTAGATAGTCCATTGCGGCCCGCGGCTATCCACACTTCCCGGTTGCATCCGCGACGTTCGCGATCTCGTTGTCGCGTATCATGAAGCGGTAATCGCGGATCCCGATATAGGCGCCACGGGAATTCTTGGAATTGACCTCGGCACAGACCACATAGCCATAGATGGCACGTTTTTTGAGCGGATCCATCACGGCATAACCACGGCGCGGTTTGGTAACGCGACCATATTTGGCCGAAAACGGGTCGGGCAGGTGGCGCGTAAACCAGTTGAGCACCATCCGGCCATGATCAGCAGGATGCGGACCATAGTCGGCATATGTGAGCTGGCGGCGACCGGGTTGCCATGCCATCGCCAATTGAGGCTGCCGCCATTCATCCTGTTCTGCGGTAAGGTACTGGTCCCGCTTGGCTATATCGCGTCCCACCGCTTCGAGTCGCTCGGCCCACACAACTCGCCATGCCGCGTTTCGGTTGGTCCACTGAGCGTTGACATCGCCGCGGTGGTCGATGGCGCACCGATGTACAGAGCAGATATCGCTGATCGAGTCATCGCACTGACGAAAGCAGGCTTCGAATTGTGCCGGTGTCTTGTTATAGGGCGCCTGGCTTTTTTTCAGAGCAGCCTTACGTTCGGCCTCCTGAGCATGTATGCGAGCAAGATCACGCTCGATCTGGCGCTTTTGCCATTCTGGGCTGCACGACCATAGCGTCATGGCCAACAATACCGGGACGATCGCAAATCTGATGGTTTTCATCTGCACCTCCGCAGGTGGCCTAATCAGAGATAACAGATCCCGAGAGATAGCAGATCCCGGCTAATCAACCGTTAATAATTCGCCCCTTTTTGAACACTAGAACGTCCCTTTTTGAACACTGGAAAAAGGCTGAGGCCTGAGTGTGTTAATACCAAGAACCATAAGACATTAGGTCGCGCGACAACGTCGTTCCGCCACTTCAGAAGGGTGATGGATGCGCGCGCTGAATGGTTAACGAATGGTGCCGGGCTTCGTCGTGCAATCGATGTCGATCGACGTCATTAAGCCCTACCCGGGTCACGCGCGGCGCATCACACGACCGTCGTCCGGATTTGCCGATCCGGGATTTCAGAAAGCATTAACAAGTCCGGTGGTATTGGCTGTTTCCGGCGGGAGCGATGATGTCTTACGCAGCCAAACGATCGGAACGATCGGCCAACGCCCGCCGGCACCGGGGTCCGATCGTTGCGTGAGGTGATCCAGAGTCATGACCGAGACGCGGCTTGAATTGGTCAGGCGTTACGGGGCGGACCCCATTGCCTATTCGACGGTGCAACCGGCGATGCAATATTTCGACACCTCGTTCGGTTACATTGCCTACCGGCGTATTTGGGGCATCGACATTACGCTCGGGCCGCCAGTTTGCGACGCCAAGGATTCCGCGGCGATGGTGTCGCGTTTTCTCGCCCGCTCGCGCCGGCCCATATTCTGTTATGTCCGACGGAATTTCATCGACAGTCTCGAAACATCGGGACTGTACTGCGGCGGCATCGGCGTCGATCGCATCGTCGATTACGACCGGTTCCTGAATGCGCCGGACAAGCAGGTGCGCAGCGCCTGCAAGAAGGCGGGAAAAGCGAAATTCGAACTCCAGCAGGCCGATTTCCAGACACTGCCCGCGCCGTCCCGGCAGCGGCTGGATGAGATAACGCGGAATTATTTCGACAAGGCCCGCTGCGCCACGGAAGTAACCTTCGTGAATCTACCGATGCGCTTTCAGGAGGACGGGTTCCGCCGCGCCTATTTATTGACCAAGCATGACAAGGAACACGATGGCCCCTTCGGGTATGCGGTCCTGAATCCGATCTTCAGCGCCGGTGAAGTAGAGGGATATCTCCTTGATATTCTGCGCTTCGA
>JAOTYV010000324.1 GCA_029861675.1 Alphaproteobacteria bacterium | reverse complement strand
TCGAAACCGAATTTGTCGACGGCACCGATCCGGCGCAATGGGAAATGGCGCTGTCGAAGCCGACCCAGTGCGTCTTTCTGGAATCCCCGTCGAACCCGACGCTCGAGATCATCGACATCGAACGGGTCGCCGAGCTGACCCATGCGGCGGGCGGCAAGCTGGTGGTCGACAACGTGCTGGCCACGCCGATCCTGCAGAAGCCGCTGGAACTGGGCGCCGACATCGTCGTCTATTCCGCGACCAAACATATCGACGGTCAGGGCCGCGCGCTGGCCGGCGCCATCCTCGGCCCGGAGAGCTACTACAAGGATTGCATTCAGCCGCTGATGCGGCATACCGGGCCGGCCTGCAGCCCGTTCAACGCCTGGCTCATGCTGAAGGGTTTGGAGACATTGGATTTGCGCGTCGAGCGCCATTGCCGCAACGCGCAGGACATCGCCGAATTCCTGCAGACGCAGCCGGGGGTGACGCGCGTCCTCTATCCCGGCCTGAAAAGCCACCCGCAGCACGACCTCGCCGCGCGCCAGATGACCAAACCCGGCACGGTCCTGGCCTTCGAGATCGACGGCGGGAAGGACCGCGCCTTCCGTATCCAGAACGCGTTGGAGGTGGTGGATATCTCCAACAATCTCGGGGACACCAAGAGCATCGTCACGCACCCGTCGACCACGACGCATCAGCGCCTGCCGGAGGAGGAACGCGCGCGGCTCGGCATCGGCGAAGGATTGCTGCGGCTGTCGGTCGGGCTCGAGGATGCGGAGGATATCAAGGAAGATCTGGCCCGCGCCCTCGCCCTGTAACGACGCAGGTCTTCCCCGGACTGCCGGAGCCCCCTAGACGCGTGCCCCCGTTCGGAGTTGAATACCGGCTTACGGCGTCCTGCCCGGCCGCCGGCAGCTCCGGGGGCCTTCATGGAAAAGAATTTCTCGTTTTCGAACCAGCATGTCGATCTGATGCAGCGGGACGCCGAATCCATCATGGGTTGGCGCTATCAGCCGAGCATCATTTTCGAACGCGGCAAGGGCACGATCATCACCGATGTGGACGGCAATGATTACTACGATTTGACGTCGGGCATGATGTGCATGGTGCTCGGCCATTCGCACCCCGAACTGACCGAGACGATCAAGGAGCAGGCCGAAACGCTGGCCCATGAATCCTCCTGGTATTCCAATCGCTGGTCCGTCGAATTCGCCGAGCTGATCGGCAGCACGCTGCCCGGCAACCTGAAGATGGTCAATTTCGCGGTGACCGGCTCGGAAGCCAACGAGATCGCCATGCGCATGGCGATCGGCGTCACCGGCAAGCACGACATCGTCTCAGTGCTGCGGGGGCTGCATGGCGGGTCGCTTGCCGCGGAATCGGTCACCAGCGTCGGCGGCGAACGCAAGGGCGGGCTCGGCCCGCTCATGATGCCGGCCCGGGCGAACGCCATTCTCGCCCCGTTCTGTTTCCGCTGCCCGGTCAACCTGGAATACCCGTCCTGCGACGTGGATTGCCTCAAGCTCAGCGAAGACATGATGGAGCACATGACCAGCAAATCGGTCGCGGCGATCATGGCCGAATCGATCATCGTGCCCGGCGGTATGATCGTGCCGCCGAAGGAATGGCTGCCGCGGCTCCGCAAGATCGCCGACGACTGGGGCTCGCTGCTGGTGCTCGACGAGGCCCAACTGGCGCCCGGCCGCACGGGCAAGCTCTGGGCCTTCGAGCATTACGACGTGATGCCCGACATCGTCACCTTCGCCAAGGGGATGTCGGCCGGCATGGCGATCTGCGGCACGGTGACCACGCCGGAAATCGCCGAAGAATGCGACGGCGAGGTCGGGCTGCCCTGGGCCGGCACCTATTCCGGCGATCCCCTGCCGGCGGCCGTCGCCTTGAAGCAGCTTCAGATCGTGCTCCGCGACAAGCTCACCGAAGGCGCGGCGGAGAAAGGAAAACTCCTGCGCCGGCGGCTCGAAGAGTTGAAGGCGAAATACGACTGCGTCGGCGACGTGCGCGGCGAAGGGCTCTATCAGATGCTCGACATCGTCACCGACAAGAAGAGCAAAATCCCCGATTACGCGATGGCCGAACGGATTCGCTACAACTGCGCGCTCGAGGGGTTGCTCACCATCAGCGTCAAGAACTACATGCGCATCGCGCCGCCGCTGATCGTGACCGAGGCGGAGATCGACGAAATCGTCGGGCGTTATGACGCGGCGATCAAGCGCGCCGAAGCGGGTTTCCCGAAGGATGTGGACTTCACGAGTTCAAGCTCGCTGGCCGCAAAGAAATCGGCGGTTCGCCCGGCGGCGGAGTAAAAGGCACCCTCGCTTTTTAGACTCTCCCCCTTAACGGAGGCCTCAGCGAAAGCGCGGTTGGTGCAGACCAAGCGGGCCTCTCGCTACCCCGCCACCGCCGCCCGTAGCGCCTCGAAGCGGCTGACCGCCGACAGCGCGACCGCCGCGTTGCTCAACTCATCGTAGACGGGCATGCCAACCGCCAGCGCGCGGGCGCGGTATTTCTGCTTGCTCTCTTCCAACGCCGGCTCGCCGCTCGACCGCAGCACCAGCATAAAATGCGCCTGCCCGGGATAGTCCTGCTGCATCTGCACCGCCGCCTGGATCAGGTTGTCCAACGGGTCGATCGGCCCGCGGCCGACAAAGGCGGCGAGGTTCAAATGCATCACCACCGCGTCCGGCTTGTCCTTGGCGTAGATCGCATCGAGGATCTTGCTCGCGATGCGGCCTTCTTCCCGCTGCATCGTGCCGACCGGCGCATCAACCGGGTTGGCGATGCTGGTGCCCGGCGGCAATTCGAGCGCTTCCAGCGCTTGCCGCGTGTCCTCCCCAAAAGGATCGATATCGAGCCCGTGCCGGAAGAAGAAATCGGTCGCCAGCACGCTGGTGCCGCCGCCATTGCCGAACAGCGCCACCTGCCGGGTCGACGTGCCGCGCTTGGGCTGCAGGGTCTGGAAGGCAAGCAGCACGTCGAGGAATTCATCCAGCGTATCGCACAGGATACAGCCGGTCTGTTTCGACAGCGCCACCCAAACCCGGTCGTCGCCGGCCAGCGAGCCGGTATGCGAGGCCGCGGCGACAAGACCTTTTTGCGTGCGCCCGCCCTTCAGAATCACCACGGGTTTTTCCATGCTGTTCCGCTTGAGCACCTCGAACAACCGCCGTCCGTCCTTCACGCCTTCGATATACATGCCGACTACCTTGGTCTGGTCGTCGGCCAGATAGAATTCCAGCAAGTCGTTCGGGCCGAGATCGGCGCTGTTGCCGACCGTGACCAGGCCGCTGAATTGAATGCCCCGGCGGGCGCCTCGCATGATGATATCGGTCCCCAACCCGCCGCTCTGCGTGATCACGCCGACGGACCCCAGGGCTTCCGGCGGATCTTTCGGAAAGGTGACGCGGCCGCGCGGCGAATACATGCCGAGGCAATTCGGCCCGAGTAGCCGGCAGCCGCCCGCGCGGGCGGCCTCCACCAGCGATCGCTCCAGCTCGACGCCGTGCGAAACCTCGGCGAAGCCGCTCGAGATGACTTGCGCGAACCGAACCCGGCCCGCCGCCCCTGCAAGGATTTCGGGCACACGCTCGGCGCCGATGGCGATATAGCAATAATCCGCCGGTTCCGGCATCTCGGCGAGCGACGGATAGGCGGTCAGGCCCTCGATTTCCGACGCCTTCGGATGGATGGGATAAATCGTACCGGTAAATCCAAAGTCGCGCATACGCGAGATGAACGTGTTGGCGATCGTCACGCCGGTGCTGGACGCGCCGATCACCGCGACCGTCTTGGGCGCGAACAGGTGTTTAAAGGACTCGATAAGGCTCTCACCGTCCGGCGTGCCCGCATAGCCGGACGCCACCGCCCCGGCGTTCTCGGTCAGGACGAAGCGCGCATCGACGGCGACCGCCGCGGACTCCGAAACGATCAACGGGTTGATATCGAGTTCGGCCACCTCGTCGCCGAGCGACAGAAGCAGGCCACCGTCGCCGCCGACCTTGAGCAGCACGTCGACGATGACGTCCCGCGACACCGCCGCCTGTCCGCGCACCCCATCCAGCAAGGGCGCGCCGCGCAGCTCGCCCAGCATCGCGCGCGCATCGGCGTCGGTGATCGGACACAATCGGAAGGCGACATCGGCCAGCACTTCGACAAAAATACCGCCGAGCCCGACCATGATCATCGGCCCGAATTGCGGGTCGCGGACGCCGCCGACAACGATTTCCTGGCCCTTGGGCGCCATCTCCTCGATAAGGAAGCCGTCCAGCTTGCGGCCCTTGATCGCGGGGGCTTTCAGCATTTGCGCGATCGCACCGCGCACCGCATCGGCCGACGCCAGATTGATCGCGACCCCGCCGGCATCGCTCTTATGGAGGATTTCCGGCGACATCACCTTGACGACCACCGGCATGGTAAGGCCATTCAGCGCAGCAGCCGCATCGTCCGGTCCGGCGGCGACCGCCGTCCTGGGAACCGCCACGCCACAGCTCGCCAGAATGCCTTTGCCCGCGCGTTCGTCCAGCGCGGCCCGGCCGTCTTGCCGGGCGCGTGCAATCTCCGCCCCAATGTCCATCCGCGGCTCCTTCCGCCCGGTCAGTAGCTGGTCGGCCAGGCCCGCATCAGATGCTGGCCGACGCCGTTTGTTTTGCGCAGCCGATAGACGTCGAGCATGCGGATCAGATAGTCGCGTGTCTCATCCGGGCGGATGACGTCCTGCACCGCATAGATCGACGCCATGTCCCAGACCTGCGAATCCTGCTGGATCTGGGCAAGGGCTTCGTCGAAGCCATCCTCGCCGGGCCCGACGCCGTGGACGATCTTGGTGGCGAAACGCGGGTCCATGAAGCTCACCTCCGCGGTCGGCCATGCCGCCACGTCGTCGGAATGCCGCCCGCCGCCCATCGCCACATAGGCCCGGCCGTAGCTCTTGCGCAGGATCACCGACAGTTTCGGCACCGTCACGAGACAGGTCGCGTTCATGAAGTTCATGATCTTGCCGGGCGCGCGCCGGCGTTCGGCCTCGGCGCCGATGACGAATCCCGGCGTATCGACCAGGGTGATGATCGGAATGTTGAACGAGTCG
>JAOTYV010000323.1 GCA_029861675.1 Alphaproteobacteria bacterium | reverse complement strand
CGCGGTCGAGAACCGGCCGGCGAGCGTGGTGGAGACCAGCACGATCACGCCGAAGACCGCACAGGATCTGGCGGCCGCCTGCGCGGCGGCCGGCATCGGTTTCGTCGATGCGGCAATTGCCGGCGGCGTGCAGTCGATGGCGGAGGGCCAGGTGACCTTCCTCGTCGGCGGCTCGAACGAGGACTTCGAACGCGCCAAGCCGGTGCTCGGCCTGCTGTCGGCGCGCATTCATTTCCTCGGTCCGGTGGGCGCGGGCAGCGGCGCCAAGGTGGTCAACAACGGCGTCATGCACGCGCTCATGGTGGTGCTGATCGAAGCGGGCGCGATGGCGACCAAGCTCGGCATTCCGCTCGCCACCATGGCGGAAATCCTTGGCCGTCCGGATGGAGTCATGCGGCCCTTGGAGCACCGCTTCACCGACCGCATGCTGAACGGCGACTTCGACGGCGGCATGTCGGTCAGCAACGCGCGCAAGGATTCGACGCTGGCGCTGCAGACGGCGCAGGATTTCGGCGTGCCCCTGTTCGCTACCCTGGCCGCGCACACGCCGTATGAAATCGCCGAGCAGCAAGGGCAGGGCGAACTCGACTATGCCTCGCTTGCCCAACTGTGGGAAGCGTGGTGCGGCGTCGATTTCACGAAGAGTTGACGGTACGGACGTAGCGCCGTCGGGTATGAGTTGGCCGGCGAATCGATGGAACGAAAAGGAAAGATCGCATGGTACAGTCGGAAAAGGTCGAATTCGAAGGCGCGCAGGGGGATATGCTGGCCGCGCGGCTGGAATTGCCCGCCGGAGAGCCGCGCGCCTATGCGCTGTTCGCCCATTGTTTCACGTGCTCGAAGGACAACTTTGCCGCATCGCGCATCGCCGGTGCCTTGGCGAAACTCGGTTTCGCCGTGCTGCGCTTCGATTTCACCGGGCTCGGCGCCAGCGACGGCGAGTTCGCGAATACCAATTTTTCGTCCAATGTCGGCGATTTGCTGAAGGCGGTCGACTATCTGCGCACGGAGCACGCGGCGCCGTCGATCATCATCGGGCATAGCCTTGGCGGCGCGGCGGTCCTGGCGGCAGCGGGGCAGGTGCCCGAGATCAAGGCGGTGGCGACCATCGGTGCGCCGTCCGACCCTGGCCATGTGCAGCATCTGTTCGCCGCGGCGCGGCCGGAAATCGAGGCTCAGGGCGAGGCCGAGGTCTCGCTTGCCGGGCGTACATTCCGCATTCAGAAACAGTTTCTCGACGATATCGAAAGCCACCGGCTGGCGGACGCCATCGGCACCATGCGGAAGGCGTTGCTGGTGTTCCATTCACCGGTGGACCAGACGGTCGGCGTGGAGAACGCGGCGGAAATTTTTCAGGCGGCCAAGCATCCGAAGAGCTTCATCTCGCTTGACGATGCGGATCACCTGCTGTCGCGGCATGAGGATGCGATCTACGTCGCCACGGTCCTGTCGGGCTGGGCGTCGCGCTATCTGCCGGAGGACGAAGAAGCGGCCGATGACGCGCCGGCCGAGCCGGGCACTGTCATCGTGCGGGAAACCGGCGACGGCAAGTTCCAAAATGAAATAGTCAACGGTCCGCATCGTCTGCTGGCCGACGAACCGCCTTCGGTTGGCGGAGCCGATACCGGACCGACACCCTATGGATATCTCTTGGCCGGACTCGGCGCTTGCACGTCGATGACCGTCCGCATGTATGCGAACCGCAAGAAGTGGCCTTTGGAGCGGGTGTCGATGTCGCTCCGTCACGACAAGATTCACGCAACCGATTGCGAGGAATGCGAAACGCGGGAAGGCAAAGTCGACACCATCGAAAAGGAGATCGAGTTTACCGGTCCGCTGGATGCCGAACAGCGAGCGCGCCTGATGGAAATCGCGGACATGTGCCCGGTCCATCGGACCCTGCATTCCGAGGTGAATATCGTCAGCCGGCTGAAGGCATAGCCGGCGTGGCTAGTCGAATAGCCGTGCGCCAAATGGTGCGCGCCGCCGATTGCCACACGATGTCCCGCCAGCCGCCCCGCTCGGGATAAAATATCCGGTCGCCGCCGACGCCGAGTATCGAGCCGATGGAGTAGGTGCCGAATTCCAGGACGGCGGCGGAAACGTTGGCGACATCGCACGCGGCAAGCAGACCTTTTGCAATATCGCCGGGCGCGCCGCCGGCGGGCACCGGGTCGTCGGTGGCGTCTTCCGCGAACAGCGCGGCCGCTCGCCGATGGGCCGGTGTTCCACTATCGGCGCAACACAGGATCTCCGTATTGCCGAACTGGCTGGGCCCAGTCCGGATGTCGAGCAGGCAGACGCGATCCAGGCCGGCGACGAATTGATCGGTGATGCGCCGGAGCAAGATTTCCTGCCAGGCTTTTCCCGCAATGGCCGCGGTCGTGCGGGCGACGCCGCCGTCCATGAATGTCGTAAACCGCGTTTCTGCCGCGGCGAGCGCCCGATGGGACCATTGTTGTGTTGGCGGTTCCGCCAGTCTGCGCGGGTTCGGCAAAGCCCGGCGGCGCGATGGCATGAACGAGGACCAGGGCGACACTGGGCGGCACGCGCTGGGCGAGCGGTTCGTGCAGCAGGCTCGACTGAATTCCGGCGGCGCAAAGCCCTTCATCCTCCCACGATCCGCCGGTAACGACGATGGCGTGCCGGGCGTCGCCGCGGCCGAATCGGGCGACCTCGACGATGGGGCGGCTGTCGCTCACGATTTCCGATGGAGCATAGTACGGGACCGGCGTCACGTCGGCGGCGCGGCACGCCTCGTAAAACACCTCACGGGCTTCGTGGCTATTCCGCGCGAAGAACCGGGATTGCGCCGTTATATTTGATGCGTTCGAAATTTGCGATCTCCGGCTGCAGAATGCCTCGGGCCGAACGGGACGGCAATGGGGGAGTTTCAAATTGCCTTGCGGCGGTCCCGTCGCGCATACTTAACGTATGAAACCGATCTTATTCATCCTGGTATGCGCTGTTGCGATTGCCGGAGTTTCGTCGTGGGCGGATGAGCCGCGCGACATTCGGCTCAACCGCCTGTTCGCCGAATTGCACCGCACGCGCGATATCGCGGCCGGACAATCCTTGACCGACCGGATCTGGGATATCTGGCACAACACGGGCCGGCCGGAGACCGTCGAATTGATGCTGGATGGCCGGCGCGCGTTGCAGCGGCAGGATGTGGAAACGGCGCTTCAGCGCTTCAATGAAGTGGTGAAGCGCGAGCCCGATCTATCGGAAGGGTGGAACAAGCGGGCCACTTTGTATTTCGTCATGGGCCGGTACCGCGCGTCGATTGCCGATATCGGCAAAGTGCTCGAGCTTGAGCCGCGTCACTTCGGCGCCTTGGCCGGATTGGGCATGATTTACGAATTGCTGAACCAGCCGCGGAAGGCGTTGGACGCGTGGCGGCGCGCCCTTGCGGCGAACCCGCATTTGCAGGACGCCCCACGTCGCATCCGGCAATTGGAACGGGATCTCGGCCAACAGCGTATATGATCGCCCGTGTTGAGGGCGCCGGCGGCGATGGGCTGGCCTTGGCCGCGCCTTGGTGCTGAAATTCGCCGTGATGTCCGACCACACCGCAGAAATGTTAGAAGCCTTAATTCGGTTGGGTTTGGTTCCGGCCGGCACAACTGTGCCGATGACGCCGCTTGCCGGCGGGGTTTCCTCGGACATTTGGCGCGCGGATTTGCCGGATGGTCCGGTTTGTATCAAGCGGGCGCTCCCGAAATTGCGCGTCGAGGCGGATTGGCAGGCACCGGTCGGCCGCAACATTTATGAAGCGCGCTGGATGGAAACCGTCCGCGATCTTCTGCCGGACGCGGTACCCGCGTTGCGCGCCCATGACCCGGATGCAGGGTTGTTCGTCATGGATTATCTCGATCCCGGAGAATATCCGCTCTGGAAGACCGCGTTGATGGCGGGGCGGATCGATACCGCCGTCGCCCAGGCGGTGGGCAATTGCCTTGGGCGTATTCATGCGGGGACCGCAGGGGACGCAACCCTCGCGGCGCGGTTCGACAGCGATGCGATTTTTCATGCGATCCGGCTTGAGCCCTACCTGCTCGCCACCGCGCGGGTCCATCCGGACCGGGCAGCCGAACTGACCGAACTCTCGGACACAACGGCGAACACGCGGCGCGCTTTGATCCATGGCGACGTCAGTCCGAAGAATATCCTGGCCGGTCCGCGCGGCCCGGTCTTTCTCGATGCCGAGTGTGCGTGTTACGGCGATCCCGCATTCGATCTCGCCTTTTGCCTCAATCACCTTCTGTTGAAATGTCTGCACCGGCCGGATTTGGACGACTCGTATTTGGCGTGCTTCGACAGTCTTGCCGAGCGGTACATGGCCAAGGTCGATTGGGAAGATTCGGCCGGTCTGGAGCACCGGGCGGCGCGGTTGCTGCCGGGATTGCTGCTGGCCCGGGTGGACGGCAAGTCGCCGGTGGAATATGTGAACGATGAGGATCTTAAGGACCGGGTGCGCGCGGTCACGCGCCGCCTGTTGGCACGGCCGGTGGATCGGCTCGCGGAGGTGCGCGCGCACTGGCGGGTGATGATCGGGGAAATCGGGGAAGATACCGCATGAGCGCTGCTGATATCGCCAGGGTAACCGGCCGGCGGGTGTGGGATTCCCGGGGCCGGCCTACGGTTGAGGCGGAAGTGATCTTGGCCGGCGGCGCGTGCGGCCGCGCCATTGCGCCAGCGGGCGCGTCGATGGGCTCCGGCGAAGCGCTCGACCGGCGCGACGGCGGGGCGGCGTTCGGCGGATACGATGTGGCGGGCGCGGTGGACTCGGTACGCGGTGAAATCGCCGCGGCCCTGTCCGGATTGGACGCGGGCGATCAGTCGGGCGTTGATGCGCGGTTGATCGAGTTGGACGGGACGCCCGACAAACGCCGGCTCGGCGGCAACGCGACGATTGCTGTTTCCATGGCGGTTGCCCATGCGGCCGCGGCGGCCGCGGGCCAACCGTTGTGGCGCACACTCGCGGGGAAGGAACCGGAGATGCTGCCGTTGCCGGAAATACAGATCTTCGGCGGCGGTGCCCATGCGGCGCGGCGGGTCGACATTCAGGATTTCATGGTGATCGC
>JAOTYV010000322.1 GCA_029861675.1 Alphaproteobacteria bacterium | reverse complement strand
CTTGAACGCCTATGTCCGGCGGGTTACCTGCCGGGTCGCCGGGCGGTATTGCAAAGACATCCGCATCTATCTGGCGCGGGTCCCGCATTTCAACGCAACCATGGCGCCGAACGGCGCGATGCAGATCTGGTCCGGGCTGCTGTTGCGGGTGCGTAATGAAGCGCAGCTTGCCGCCGTGATTCGCCATGAGATCGCGCATTATTTGCGGCAACATTCGCTGAAACAGATGCGCAGCACCATCGATACCGCGAGTTCCCTCACCTTCTTCAACATCGCGACGCTGGGCATTACCGCCGGGCTGGCCGATCTCGCGGCCGTCGGAAGCCTGAAGGCCAACAATCGTAATTTCGAGCGTGAGGCCGACGGCTATGGCCTCGTCTTGATGGCCAAGGCCGGATACGACCCGCTCGAGGCGCCCAAGGTATGGGAATACCTGATTAAGGAGCAGATCGCCGAAAAAGGCGAGGAAAGCTCGGCATTCTTCCTGTCGACGCATCCGGCTAAACGCGAACGCGTTATTGCCCTGCGGCGCCTCTCGAAAAAGGCAAAGCGGCGCTGGTCGAAGGCCCGGAAGATTGGCCGAAAAAGCTATCTGAGGCGTATCCGCCCCTATCGGACCCGCTTGTTGCGCGACGAGCTGCAACTTCAGCGCTTTAAACGCTCGCAAGCGCTGCTGAATTCGCTGAAGAAGGATAGGACGGGCATGTCCGAGCTGCACTACTACCAGGGCGAACTCCATCGCCTCCGCAACAAGAAGGGCGACCGCAAGCGCGCACTCGCCTTCTACCAACAGGCGCTGCGCGCGGGACGGCCGCCGGCGGAATTACATCGCGCCATGGGCCTGATGCTGCTGAAGGAAAAACAGCAGGCCAAGGCAAACCGGGCTTTCGGCCGCTATCTGCGAAGGGCTCCCAATGCCGAGGACGCAGAAATGATTCGTCACATGATGAAACGCGGCTAACAGGTAAAGGAGACTTTCAATGCGTAGAACCCTATTCGTCGTAGCGGCCCTTGCCTTCATTGCAAGCTGCGCCCCGTATCAACTGGTAGAGCCGCCGAAGCGGGTCCAAATCTCCGATACCTACACGGTTTCGCCGCAGGTAAAATGGAGCCGGGTGAACAACACATTCTTCAAGAATGTCGAGCAGTGGACCGTAGACGGCGCCGGCCTGCAGGCGCTGATGTTCATCAACAACGTGGAGGACGGACAGCCGATCTTCCGGTCCCGCCGCGCGACCAAGATCCCGGTGTTTCGCAGTTCGATGAATACCCTGGAGATCAAGGAACTGTTCGAGAACAGCATGGCCGCAATGCGGGCGCAGAAGGTCAAAGTCCGGAAATTCAAGCCGACCAAATTCGGCAACGCCGACGGTTTCCGCTTCACCTTCACCTACAAAACCAAGGGTGGCCTCGACAAGCAGGGTGTCGCGCGCGGCAGCATCCGCAACAAGAAACTGTATCTGATCGTCTATATGGGAACCCGGTTGCACTATTACGGCAAGTACCGGCGGGCCGCGGAAGGCGTAATGCGGTCGGTACGGTTCCTTTAGAAAACGATAGTGTCCGGCCGCCCGTGCGACAACGGCGGCCGGCCCAACCTCTCGCGAAGGCACAGCAGCACAGATACTTGTCCGAAACTGGAAAAGTACCAATATAAGAATTTTCAGGTTGCTGTTGGGAGTCTTCGAAAAATGCTAGAATTTCTTATTATTATTGGGATTATTGCCGTATTAATTTGGTTTTTATATGCGAATATTATCCGAAAGCGCAATAAAGCGCATGAAGCATTTTCTGGCATTGACGTTCAACTTAAGAAACGCCACGATTTAATCCCCAATATTCTGACCATCGCCAAGCGATTCATGGAGCATGAGAAGGAACTCCTGACCGAAATCACCCGGTTGCGCGCGGCGGCAATCGACACCGGCCCCGATAAGGCGACGGAGCGCTTTTCGCTCGAAGCCGCGCTGCAAGGCCAGATGGGCAAGCTCATGGTCGCGGTGGAGAATTACCCGGAGCTGAAATCCGACGCGACGATGCTCAACGCCCAACGCACCTACAGCGAGGTCGAGGCGCATATCTCCGCGGCACGGCGGTTTTACAACTCCGCCGTCAACGCACTCAACAACGCGGTCCAGATTTGGCCGTCCAGCACGATCGCCCGGATGATCGGCATCGACGCCATGCCGCTGTTCGAGGTGAGCGAGACCGAGCGGGCCCCTGTCGCGGCCGGAGATTTCCTCTGATCCTCGGCCGATGACCCTCGTCTTCGATGAAATCCATCCACACGAAAAAGGGTTCGGCGCCTTCTTTGCCGATGAGATCGCGCCAATCCTGGATGACGTGGAAAGCACGCGCATCGAGGCGTGCAAAATCTTCAATCAGCGTCTGCTGATTTGCGTCTTGGCGGCCATACCCACCGCCGCGGCCCTGTTCGTTTTTTCGTCGATCTTTTTCGATTCGGATGTCTCCGACGTCACGATGGGTACACTGGCGATCGCGATCGTCGGCGCGGTCTGGTGGGTGAACAAGCCACGCAAGGATTTTCTGATCGCATTCAAACACCGGATACTCCGCCCGGTCGCCAATTTTCTGTCATTCCATTTCTGGCCTGATGGCCGCGATTTTTGCACCGGATTTGGCGAAACCGGCATCCTGCACGATCACGACGAGCGGGAATTCGAGGACGCCTTTGCCGGAGAGCATCTCGGCGTCGATCTGAATTTCGAAGAAGTCGAGTTGATCAACGTGTCGCGCGACAGCAAAGGCCGCAAACGCCGCACCACCGTGTTCGACGGTATCGCCGCCACGATACAGATGAACAAGCGTTTCAATGGCCACACCATCGTTAAGGAGGACCGTGGCAAGATCGGCAACTGGCTGATTGATTCCTTCAACAAAATGGAAGCGGTCGCCCTTGAGGACCCACGCTTCGAGGACCGGTTCGAGGTCTATTCCAACGATCAGGTAGAGGCGCGGTACCTGTTGACCCCCGCCTTCATGGAACGCCTGTATGCCGTCTCCCAGGCCTTCGACGATGCCAAGCTGCGGGCGTGTTTCCGCGACGATCGGCTTTATCTGTTGATACCCTATCGCAGCGATCTGTTCGAAGCCGCGTCGCTTAGCAAAACCGTGCTCGATACCGACGGGTTGCGCAAGGTGCTGGGTCAAATCGAATCCCTGCGCGGCATCATCGACGTGCTGAAGCTCAACGAGCGGCTCGGTCTTTAGGAGCCGCCTCGCGGCGTCGCCAGCATCATCCCATCGCGATCCAGGGAAATTTCCAGCGGTGTCGTGCCCGCAGCCTCGCCGTCCAACTGAACCGGCACACCCTTTGGCTCCACAATCGTGACAGTTGTAGCCGGTACGATCCGGACGTCCCGGCATTGGGCGAGACGTCCCAACAGCAGGCCTATGCCGTAACGCAGCAAGGCCCAACGTCCTGTGCCATCAAGCAGGCATACCTGGAACCTCGGATCGCCGAGACAGGCGTCGGGCACGAAGACGAACCGGCCGGCGTAGTGGCGGCTCTTGGTGACGATGACCCAACGCGAACGGGTCGCCTGCCCGTCAAGGACGACATGAAGGTCCGGCGCCCGGTTGCGCACCCAGCATCGAAACGCGGACCAGAGATAGGCGCCATGGCCCCAGAGCCGCTTCAGTGAGAGACTGACGGATGCGACGGCTTCCGCATCGAGGCCGATTCCCGCCATCAGAACAAAGCGTCGCCCGTTTAGCCGGCCGGGGTAAATTCGCTCTAACGGCCCATCGGCCAGCGTGGCGGCGACACGCCGCGCGTCTGCCCGCAGCCCGATTTCCGTTGCCAGAACATTTGCCGTGCCCACCGGAATCAGGCCGAGCGGCAAGGACGAATTTTCAAGACCGTTGACCACTTCGTTGATCGTGCCGTCGCCGCCGGCGACCGCAATCAAATCGAATTCAGTCGGCGACGCGGCGCGCGCAAGGACCGCCGCATCGCCCGCCGCGCCGGTCACGCGTTCGCTAACGGTGCAGCCCCGACTCTCGAGCTCGCGCATCACCGCGCGCAGCAATCCACGCCGCCGCCGGCCGGCAATCGGATTGTGGACGATCAGAATTCGTGAACGTCGAGCCATGAATGGCAGACTAGAGAATTAATACCCGCCTTGCAGCGTATGCTCCGCCTCTGCATCATGATCGCCGGCGTACCTGCGATGGGAACCGGCGGCTTGGCCCAGAGTTTCGACAATTACGATTACATCATCGTCGGCGCGGGCAGTGCCGGCTGCGTTCTGGCCAACCGGCTGTCGGCCGACCCGGAAACCCGGGTGCTGCTGCTCGAGGCCGGCGGCAAGGACAATTATTTCTGGATTCACGTGCCGATCGGCTACCTGTACTGTATGGGCAATCCGCGCACGGACTGGTGTTTCGAAACCGAGGCCGAGGAAGGGTTGAACGGCCGGGCGCTTGCCTATCCGCGGGGCAAGGTGCTGGGCGGCTGCTCTTCGATCAACGGTATGATCTACATGCGCGGCCAATCGCGCGACTACGATCAATGGCGGCAGGACGGCAATGCCGGCTGGAGCTGGGACGATGTATTGCCGTACTTCATGAAATCCGAAGACCAGGTGCGCGGCGCCGACGCGGTGCACGGTGCCGGCGGCGAATTACGTGTCGAGGAAATGCGCTTGTCCTGGGAAATTCTCGACGCGTTCCGCGAGGCCGCAGCGGAAACGGGCATTCCCAAGACCGACGACTTCAACCGCGGCGACAATGAAGGCTGCGGCTATTTCCAGGTTAATCAGCGGCGCGGCGTGCGCTGGACAACGGCGAAGGGATTCCTGCGTCCCGCGATGGACCGGCCCAATCTGACGGTGTTGACGCACGCCCAGGCGGACCGCATCCTGCTCGATGATACGGACGGCACGCGGGCGTCCGGTATCGCGTTCCGTCTCAAAGGCAGAGCGGCCACCGCGACGGCGCGGCGCGAAGTGATTCTAGCGAGCGGCGCGGTCGCGTCGCCGCAGCTCCTGCAGCTCTCGGGCATCGGTCCCGGCGATGTGCTGCGACGCTTCGGCATTCCGGTGCGCCACGCGCTGGCGGGCGTTGGC
>JAOTYV010000321.1 GCA_029861675.1 Alphaproteobacteria bacterium | reverse complement strand
GGACGGTACGCCTGCACAAGATATCGGACGCCAAAGCCAGCGCCATGAGCCGGTCGCGATCCGCCGCTTGCCGCAGGTCGAGATGCGCCGAAAGCTTACCCAGCCCCGTATCGATCACCAGGGTCTCGACCGAAGGCAGATGCGGCCCCGCGATCCGCATGACGTCCGCGCCGAAGCCCGCCAGGAGCCGCCCGCAAACCGGCCCCGCCAGCACCCGCGTCAAATCGAGCGTCCGCACCCCCGCGAGCGGCCGGTCAACCCCACCTTGCGGAGCGCGGAGCGGTTCCGGCGGCGCCTCGCCGATTTTCACGATTTCGAACAATGGCAAACCGGCCACCGCAATCCCTTGCGGGTGCGCCGCCCATTCATCGGCGCTCCGTATCATGCGGGCGCACATATTGGCCTCGGCGAGCGCCGTCTCCAGCGCTTCCGCTTCCCAGCCTTCGATGGCTCCGGCAACCGCCGCCCGGTCATCCGCACACCCAAGCACTTTCAGCACGCCATCCCGATGATGGGGAAAATTGGTATGGAGCTGAATCCAGCGGCCATCGCCGGCCTGATAGAAACCGGCAATCGGGCTCCACGGGTCCGCAGGTTCACCATCATCGACGCGCAAATAGCGCTCGCTGCGAAGTGCCACCGCCGCGGTCTTGGTGTCGATCGAAACGCCTTGCCGGTTTCCGGTGCGATGCGCCCACAAATCCGCCGCCGCAAGTCCCGCCGCCGCAAGCGCGCCGGCGCCTGCCGCCTCGATCAGGAAATTAGTCGGCAGGATCGGAGCGAAATCGGTCAGGTCCAAGGCGTCCGAGGGCGCTAAGTGACGCTCGGCCCGGCTCAGAATGTCGCGCATCGCTGATTCGGATTTTGTCATTCCAGCCCTTCACGTTACTGTTAATTCCCTCGAACGGGTACAAGGATAAACATTTATTTTGCATCGCAAAGAAATTTTGCGATGCAAAATTTTTTATCGTGATTTTATCACTGGGTCATGCTGACAAGGTCAGGTTCGGATGATCGTAAGCCCGGGAAAAGATGTAATAATTTCCTCTATTGGATGGGTCGATAAAGGCGGCCTCTCGATATGGCAGATCGGCAAGAAAACCGCGCCTTTCCATATGTCGCTTAGCGATGCATCCTTCGTCGGGCTCCGTGAGGGCTCGGACGGATATTTTGCTGCATGTCATCATTTCGAGGACTGCAAGGCACTCGAAATTACCGCGCATTCCTTCGCCGACCCGGCACGAATTCTGTCTAAATGGACCATTGCTGCCGCGCGATCGTCGGTCGAGGGGAATCCGCTGGTATGGCGGCATCTCGACCGGTTCTATGTGGCACATTTAAGCCGCGGAAGTCTGACCGGCCAGTTCGACTATTACCTTATCCATCTCAACGAATTTGGGGATGCGGAACTCATCGAGCTCGACTGGTACGACGACAGTTACGATAAGATGTATCAAGGAATCGTCTCGGTTTGTCGGATACCCGATAGCGAAAACCTGATCTTTTCGGTGCAACGCGATTCGGAACCGGTCATTTACGACCCAACAGCACGTATCGCCGTTGGCAAGATTCGCTTGAGCGGCAACTACGGCAACCCCAAATTGCATTTCAGAACCAGTGCAAACGAGCTTTGGGCGATCGATTACGATACGCTCCTGCGCATAGAAACCGGATCATGGACAATCGAGAAATCGATTCGGCTACAAGGCGACAAACAGGACGGTTACCAGCAATTCGTTGGTGATTTCTGGTTCCACGACGATGACGCGTTATGTTCAGTGGCGCGCCCCTATAGCGGCGATGTCGTGACTCTGGACATGGAGTCCTTTCAGGTAATCGGGTCGACCGCATTTCCCGAGCAACCGCTCAAAGTTGCGGTCATCGAGCGGATGGTGTTTGTCCGCGATTGGAAAACCGGCCAGTGGTTCAAGAATTCCCTAAATTTGGAGCCCGTTTGACGCTGACGCCGGGTTTGGCGACTATCACCGCCACCGAATCCATGCCGAAGGGAAAAGCGCGATGCCCGACCATAAACAGGCCTTAATCGACGCCGCCTATCCCTATTGGGAAACCGAGGCGGAAATCGCTCGTCGGTTCTTCGCCAAGGCGACCGACGAGGATCATATTTTTTATCTTCGAGCACAGCTCTGGAAGGAACTCAATCCGGTCGACGGGTTCTTCAACGGGCTGCACCGTGAGCTCGCCAATCTGGTCGAGCAGTTCCCGCGCGTCGACAAGGACATCGATCGCCACCACTACCACTTTCTGTTGGAGCAATTAACCCAGGAATTCAACCACTACGTCCTGCTTGCCGATGTATTCGAGCATCTGGTCGGCCGCCCGATATCGCCGGACGACGCCGTACAGCTGCCACAGGAAAAGCAACTCGGCGAATTGCGGCGCGGCTATGTGGAGGGCGGCTCGGATCTCGATCGCGCGGCGGTCGGGCTGACCGAGGGCGGCGGCGCACGGTTGTTCCGGGAAGGCGCGAAATTAGGCGGCAATACCGTCAACGACATGACCGCCAAGGCGATGAAAACCATCTTCGACGACGAACAGGACCATTATCATGAGCAGGCCCGGGAAGCGGCCGGGCTTATCGACACGGACGCCGATTTGCAGCGTATCACCGAGGCGGTGCGCGCAATCAGCCGGCAGCGCGTCAATATGCGGAATGAAATGTTCCGGGACGTGATGACCGAAGCGGAAATCGAGGAATTCATCGCCGCCCGCCGGCAGGACTCCGCCGCCGAGCGGTCCGGCAAATAGATCCGACGAAACCGTGGCGCCCCTCCCCATCACCATCGCTTGCTGGGATTACGACCGCACCCGAGCGCTTCTGGATGGCCGTGTCACGGTCGACGGATGCGACGCGACGTTCCTGACCATGCCGATCGAGGAGATGTTTACCCGGGCGCTGACCCATGGGGAGTTCGACGTCAGCGAACTGTCCTTCAGCAATTTCATGGCGCAATGCGGTCGCGGGGAAAATGCCTATACCTTGATCCCGGTCTTTCCTTCACGCAGCTTCCGGCATTCCGCCTTCTTTATCCGTACCGACCGGGGTATCGAGCGGCCGGAGGACCTGAAGGGACGCCTGGTCGGCGTGCGTGAGTACACCATGACCGCGGCGGTCGTCGCCCGCGGAATTCTGGCCGACGAATATGGCATCGGGCCCGGGGATATCCGCTGGTGCATGGGCGACGTGGACGTCCGCGAACGGGAGTCCATCGAAGCGCCCGCATTGGCGCGCGATATCGACGTGACGGTGGCGCCGGACGGCAATTTCCTCGATTCAATGTTGAGGTCGGGCGAAATCGACGCGCTGCTCGCCTACAAACCGCCGCCCTGCTTTCTCGACAACGCCCCGCATGTGGGCCGGCTCTTTCCCGACTACGTCCGGGACGAAAAAGCCTACTTCAAGAAAACCGGCATCTTCCCGATCATGCATCCTGTCGGTGTCAAGACCGGCCTGATGAAGCAGCACCCATGGCTCGCCGAGAGCCTATGCACGGCCTTCGAGAAAGCCAAAGCAATCGCGATGGACGATCTCCGGGCGGTGCAGGCTCTCAAAATCGCCCTGCCCTGGCTGGCGGATGCGGTCGGCGAAACGGTGGCGATCATGGGACCCGAGTTCTGGCCCTATGGGATCGACGCCAATCGGACGGCCCTTGAGGCGCTAACCCGTCAGGCCTATGAGCAAGGGGTGACGGCGCGCCGGCTTACCCTGGAAGAAATGTTCTCGGCAGAAGGGTAATTCTGCCGTTGGCAGTAGGAATATTTAGATAAATCAAAGTATTATTTCTATATTTATTACATTTAATACGAAAGTACTAGTCCATTTTGAATAGATTCAAAATGTATTAGTCAAGAACGCGTTCTCTTATATTCAGAAGGTCTACTTCTATTGGGCAAATCTATTCGGATTTCCTGGCGGACAACCGCGCCTAAACAATTGACCAACAACGCGTCGGACACGTGGCGAGAGAAGGTACTACGCAAATGTTATACACGATACGCAAGTTTGCGGTTCGATGGCGTTGGATCGGTATTTGTGTCCTGGCAGCGGCGTCGGCGGCGACAATCTTGTCGGTGTCGCACTGGACACTCTCCTTCACCGGTATGGAAAACCATGCCTGGCCGCTAACGGTCGCCGGCGCGATTTTGACGCTCATTGCGGTGTGGATCGGCCCCGCGCTGCACCGCCGGATCTTTACCAACGGTCCGGTACGGCGGCGGCCTTCGATGGGCATCGGCCGGCGGCGCGCGCCCGCGATTCCAACGAATGCCGGCATGGGCATCGTCACGCTGGACGGCAACGAAGTCATCCAAATGGTCAACCCCGCCATCGAAGCGATGTATGGCAACGAGGCCAATGAAATGATCGGCCTGCACGTCCGCCACTTGTTCAGCGAAATGTGCGAGAAAGCGCCGGGCTGGCGTCAAAATTCGCTCCTGGATGCGGTCGACGGTGCGTATGAGACCGTCGCCGTGCGCCGCAGCGGCAAGACCTTTCCCGTCGAACTCATCGTCAGTAAGGCGCCGGCGAACAGCATCCAACGGATCACCCTGTTCGTGCGCGATTTGAGCGCGTATCGGCAGCAGCAAATGGCGCTCGAACATCAGGCGCTGCACGACGACCTGACCGGGCTCGCCAACCGGTCGCTGTTCTTCAATAGGCTCCGGTCGACCATCGAAAAATCGGCGGATCAGAAAAGCGCTTTTTCGGTCCTGCTGCTCGATCTCGACCGGTTCAAGGAGGTCAACGATACGCTGGGTCACCCAATCGGCGACCGTCTGCTGCAGGCCATTGCCAAGCAGCTCACCGCTCTGAAACCCGAGGACGCGACGCTCGCCCGCTTTGGCGGCGACGAGTTCTGCGTTCTCCTGCCGGATTCCGGGGACGATTCGATTGCCGTCGATCTTTCCAAAACGATCATCGAGACGTTGTGCAAGCCTTTTGAACTGGACGGCATCAACCTCGAAGTGGGTGCCAGCATCGGTATCGCCCGATATCCCGACCATGGAACCGAAGCCAGCGACCTGATCCAACGCGCGGATGTCGCGATGTATGCGACCAAACAGACCCAGTCGGG
>JAOTYV010000320.1 GCA_029861675.1 Alphaproteobacteria bacterium | reverse complement strand
TATTTACACAAATACGCCGTCGCGAACCGTTTCGGTTCGCTCGGGATTTGCTCTCTCTTTGTTTATACGCAAATACGTCGTCGCGAACCGTTTCGGTTCGCTCGGGATTTGCTCTATCCCTGAAAACGGACTTCGACGGTGCCGAGATCGGCGAAATCGGCGGTAACCGTGCTTCCCACGGGGGCCGGCAGCGGTCCGGTCGCGGCACCGGTGGTGATCCATTGGCCCGCCTTGAGTTCATGGCCGCGGCCGGCCAGATGGTTCGCCAGCCAGGCCAACGCGTTCAGCGGGTTGCCCAGCACATTCGCCCCGTCGCTGGCGGCTATTTCATCGCCATCGACAAGATGCCGCACCGTGCACGCGGGCAAATCGAGGCCCCGCCAGTTTTCGACCTCCGGACCACAGACAAGGCTGAAATTGCCCGCATGGTCGGTAATTGTCCCGAGCACCCCGAGCGTCGCCCTGTTCCCGAGCCGAATGCCCGTCACCTCGATCGCCGGATGCAGCGACGCGACGGCCACGGCCACGGAATCGGCGTCATAGGGCGCACCGCTCGCGGGCAGGTCCGCGGCCAGTTGAACGGCGAATTCACACTCAAATCCGCTGACGCAATCCGGATCCCGGTCGATGACGTTCGGGCTCATATGAATGAACGGTGCGAAAAGCGGTCCGGCCGCGGGTTCATCCGCCTTTGCCCGGCGCTGCGCTTCCTCATTGGTGAGCGCGACCTTCCAGCCAGCGAGCGGCGCGTCGATGCGATCGATAATCGCATCCTGGATCGCATAGGCATCGTCCAGCGTCGCCGGTTCCGCACCCGCGGGCAGCGCGTCAATCCTGGCGCCGTCGCGCCGCGCCGCAATCAGCAGCGTCGCCGCTTTTTCCGTATCAACCATAGCTACGATACCCCTCTCTCTATGTCATGTTCACGCGACGCAGGTCGCGGCACATTGGCCGAGCGGCCCGAAATCCGCGATCAGCGCGCATTCGCGCGGGACCGGATGCATGCCGGTGCAGGACCCTGTGGTCACCACATCCCCCGCCTTCAATTCCTTGCCTTGCTCGAGCAGTTTATTCGCCAACCAGGTCAGCGAGTCGACCGGGTCACCCATGACTTCGGCGCCGCTTCCACGCGCCGCAACATCACCATCGACGGACAGCGTAACGGTTTGGCCGGTCAGATCCAGCCCCTGCCAATCGGCCACGCCCTCCCCGAGAATAAAGCCGAAATTCACGCAATGATCGGCGACCAGGACCCGCGCGCCGATATCGAATCCGCCATCGACCCGCGTATGCACGATCTCGATCGCCGGATGCAGCGATTCCACCGCGTCGACGACTTCGTCGCGACTATAGGCTTCCGGCCGGACCGGAAGGCCGCGCGCCATTTTGAAGGCATATTCGCTTTCGATCCGGCGGGCGCAATTTTCCGGCGTGGACACGCGGGCGCCGCTTTCGAAGACCCAGGACGGGAAAAGCGGACCGAGCGCCGGTTCGTGCGTTTTCATTTTCTCCATCGCCGCACTATTCGTGAATGCCGCCTTCCAACCGACCACGCGTTCCTTCATGCGTCCAATAATGGCGTCCTGCACCGCATAGCTTTCCTCGAGCGATTCGGGAATCTCGGGCATCTTCACGATCGTGTCGTCGCGGCGCGCCGCGACGAGCAATACCGCCAAATCGGACGGGTCTGTCATATGTTCGCTCCTTGAGGGTCTGCTTGAAGAGAGCGTTCGACAAAAGCGGCCGCCGAGGATCAATTCACGACACGATACGCGTATCGCGGCCGCCCCGACCGGCCGCGATGCCACATCGATCCCGATTGACCGGCGTCTATTCGGCAGCTTCCTTGCGATGCGCCACGATCATCTCGGCGTCCCGGCCGGTTATTTCCGAGAGATGATCGAAATTCCATTCGAAGGTGCCGACCCCGAGCGTCAGGGAACGGAGGTCGACGATCAGGTCATGCAACTCGGACTGCGGCATGTGTGCCTTGACCTCATCCCAGCCGCCCCATCCCGCCTTGGCGTCGAAACCAAGGATCTGTCCGCGGCGCTTGCTGATAACGCTCTGCGCCTGCCCCGTAAATTCGCTCGGGACGGAAATGCTGACCGTGGCGATCGGCTCCAACAACACGGGTTCGCATTGAGGCAAACCGTCCTTCATGGCCAGAATGCCCGCGCGCCGGAATGCCATGTCCGAGGAATCCACCGAATGGTGCTGGCCGTCATACAAGGTCACCGAAATGTCGATCACCGGAAACCCGAGAGGACCTTCAGTCATATATTCCTTAACGCCGTGTTCCACCGCCGGAATATACTGGCGCGGCACGACACCGCCGGAAATCTTGTCGATGAATTCGAAACCCGCGCCGCGCGCCACCGGCTTGATCTCCAGATGCACATCGCCGAATTCACCATGGCCGCCGGACTGTTTTTTGTGGCGCGCATGCTGCTGGATCGGCTTGCGGATGGTCTCCTTGTAGGGCACTTGCGGGCGCTTCATCGTGACGGCGACGTTGTAGCGGTCGCGTAATTTATCGGCCACCACCTGCAGATGAATGTCACCTTGGCCCCAGAGGACCAGCTCATGGGTGTCATCATTGTGTTCCACGACGATCGACGGGTCTTCTTCCACGACTCGGGCGATGCCGGTCGACAGTTTGACTTCGTCCTCGCGCTTTTCAGCGGCAATTGCCGCCGAGAATACGGGCGGCAACGGATCGAGCCACGACAAGCCCTTGCTGGATACCCCCTCCGCGGTGAGAACGTCCCCCGATTTGATCGCTTCCAGACGGCCAAGGCCCACAACGTCGCCGGCGTAGGCTTTGGTAATCTTGTCCAGCGTGTGCCCCTTCATTTGCGACAGGCCGCTCACCCGGTGTTCGCCGAAGGACATGCCGTCTTCGACCGAACCGCGCCAAATCCTGGCAACGGAAAGCTTACCCGTATGCGCCAGATGGTAGGTCTTGAAAACCTGCACCAAAGGATCGCCGTCGGCGCCGCCCAGCCGTTCCAACGTTTGTTCCGGGCCAGGCGTTTCGTGACGCAGCGCTTTCATCAGCCGGCGCACGCCGTGGTCCTGCTCGGCCGCGCCCAAAAAGACCGGCACGATCCGGGTCTCCTGCAGCTCGCGAGTCAGGTGCTGGTAGATTTCGTCCTTGGGCGGAACCACATCCTCGAGCAACTGTTCGAGCAGCGCATCGTCGAAATCGGCCAGGGTTTCCAGCAGTTCCTGACGCGCGGATTCGTTTCTATCCTGCGCTCCCTCCGGCACTTCGATCAGTGAGGACGCTTGCCCGGGCTTATATTGATAGGCGCGTTCCGATGCCAAATCGACATAACCGGTGATTTGATCGCCGTCACGGATCGGCACATGGCGCAGGGCAAGGGTGCGATCGGATACCGATTGCAGCGCCTCGAGCACCTCGCGCACGCGGTCGTTGGCCGTGTCCATCTTATTGATGAACACCATGTGCGGAATATTGTGCAGATCGAGGAAGTGGAACAACGGCGCCAGGGTCAACGCGCGGCTGGCTTCGGGTTCGCATACGACAACCGCGACGTCGGCAACCATCAGGGCCGTATAGGTGTCCTGAGAAAATTCGACCGAGCCCGGACAATCGAGGAAATGCCACTGCTCACCCAGAAATTCGGCGGCGGCGGCGGTTACTTCGATACTCATATTGCGCGCACGGGCTTCAGGGGAAGCATCACCGACCGTGTTCCCATCCTTGACGGTGCCCTTGCGGTGAATAGCGCCGCAGGCAAACAGCAAAGATTCGAGAAGCGTGGTTTTCCCGCTGAGATAGGATCCGACGATTGCAGCACATCGAGGTGCCGACGGCGTACGCCCTGACATTCGAAACCTCCTTTTCGGCAATAATTCCGCCGTATGATTATGTTTCATCCCATCGTCCAGGCAGACGCAGGATGTTACCTCCCGTTGTACGGGTATGGTTCCAAGCCGGGGGCGGCGATGCAAGTAAAAATCGGCGGGATTAGTCCGTCCGACCCATTAGGTAGGGCTTTAGGACAGCATAGAGCACGTCATGGACGGGGGTGGGCACGCCGCTGTCGCGCCCGAGCCGGCAAACTGCGCCGGACAGATGATCCAATTCGAGACGCCGCCCGCCATCGAGGTCGTGCAGCATGGACGCCACCATGGTTTCGGGGAATCCGTCGATCGTGGCCATTTGCCGTGACGCCGCATCGTCGGGCAGCTTGACGCCGCGGGCGCGCCCCACGGCAACCGCCTCGGCGATCGCATTTTCGAACAATGCCCGCGTGTCCGGATCATCGCGCAGCAGGCCCACAGGCTTGCGGGTTGCCGTGGTGACGCCGCTCAAGGCGGCCAGAACGATGAATTTCATCCAGATTTCGGTTTCGACGGCCGGGCTGAGGACGACATCGAGGCCGGCCTCGCGGCATGCGGTCTCGAGCTGTGCGCCGCGCGCCGAGTCTTTACCATCCATCTCGCCGAAAATGACCTTGGCGAACTGGCCGGTCTGGCGGATCACGCCGGGTTCGGCGACAACGGACGCGATATAGACGGTTCCCCCCATGACCCGCTCGGGCCCGACAATGGCGCCGATCACTGATTCCGAATCCACGCCATTCTGCAACGCGACCACGGTGGTATCGGCTCCGATCATCGACACGCACGCACGGGCAACCGCTTCGGTATCGAACAGTTTGACGGCAAACAAGATGAAGTCGACCGGCCCGATTTCGGCGGGATCATCGGTAACCTGGGCCGGATGGATGTGCATATCGCCATTCGGACTCTCGACCCGAAGGCCGTTTTCCCGGATCGCGGCCAGATGGGCGCCGCGGGCGATGAAGGCAACATCCTGCCCCGCCTCCGCGAGGCGTCCGCCGATATAGGCACCCACGGCGCCGGCGCCGAAAACAGCGATTTTCACGGCCGCCTCCCTTGGGTTAGACCGTTTCTTGTTTGAATTGACTCAAGTGAAATGGCCTGTCTCTTTGTTTTCACGCAAATTCGTCGTCGCGAACCGTTTCGGTTCGTGTGGGATTTGCTCTATGTCAATGCGGCGCAGGCCCTTTGGATGCGCGCGCAGGCATCTTCGAGAACCTCCGTCGCCGCCG
>JAOTYV010000319.1 GCA_029861675.1 Alphaproteobacteria bacterium | reverse complement strand
TCACAGTGTCGCCACCCAGGACGCCCGCGACTTCGACGAAATGGTCGCCCGCGCGAGTTTCCACGCCATGGAGGACGGCTTCGCCGAACCCGGCGACCGGATCGTCATCACCGCCGGCGTTCCCTTTGGCACCCCCGGCGCTACCAACATCCTGCGCATCGCGCGGGTGCAGGGAAAAGACGGCCGGATGCGGTAGCAGGCCGGGTCATCCCACTCTGGCCCGACGGACACATCGGCACCACCGCCCAGGGCGCAGCGGACATGTTTACGGTTCGCGCATTGGGTGAGGATTTCTTGGAATAGCCGATCGACGGGACGACCAGCGCGATTCCGACGATACCGGCGATGAGATAAATTTTCCGAATTGTTACACGCACCATCTTTCATCTCCAAAATACATCACGCGCTGTGGATGCCGGCCGCGAGCGATCGCCGCCAGCATCCAAAAGCACGATCAGTCGCCTGAGCCTTGCAGTGCCTTGACGTCGGCGGCTGTGAGCGCCTTGCCGCCAATTCCCCAGTCGCCGCTGGCGACCTCCTGGACGCGGACCCAGGTGACGCCGCGCAGGGATTCGCCTTCGATCTCGACCATCGTGTTGGTCACTTTTTCGATCATGTCCTTCTTCTGGTCAGGGGTGAAAACACCTTCGATTACTTGTATGTCGACGAGCGGCATGACGTTTCCTTTCGTGTGTTTCTCGATTTTCAGCGCGTCGGGACCACCCCGTTGCGTGAGGATATTCTTAGGCGACAACGCGAATGCATGCTTGAGGACGATCTGAAGAATTGCTGAGGAATGAATGGGAATTTCTCTGATTGGACCGATTGTTTGCGGCAGGGCGCACTCGCATGGTTCCTCGACAACCGGTGACATCGCTCTACAATCGACATGAGTCAGCTAGGCCAAGACGTTGCAGCGACCGCTATGATCTTCGAATTCGACGACTGGGAGCTCGATACGGAGCTCTATGAACTCAGGCGGAATGGCGAGACCTGCAAGGTCGAGCCGCAGGCTTTCGATCTGCTGCATTTCCTCGCCCGCAACAGCGACCGCGTCGTCAGTCGGGACGAGATCGTCGAGGAAATTTGGCAGGGCCGCATCGTCACCGAAGCGACCATATCGACCTGTCTCAAGGCGGCGCGCCAAGCGATCGGCGATGACGGCCGGACGCAACGCCTCATTCGGACGGTACACGGTCGGGGCTTCCGGTTTGTCGGCGCGGTTTCCGCCGTGGACGACCCGCCGCCCTCGTCCGCTCAGCCGGCCGCCAATCCTGCAAACCAGAGAGAGCAACCGAAAGGCGCTTCGGAGAAGCCGATTTTGGCTGTCCTCCCCTTCGACAATCTGAGCGCCGATGTCGACGAATATTTCGCCGATGGCCTGACCGAAGACATCATCACCAATCTGTCGCGCTTTCGCGAACTGCTGGTCATCGCGCGCACATCGACTTTTCAGTTCAAGGGCCGCGCGGTCAATCTGCCCGATCTGAGCGCTAAGCTGAATGCGGGTTATGTCGTCGAAGGCAGCGTCCGGCGTGCCGGGGGGCGCGTTCGCGTGACCGCGCAGCTGATCGATGCGGCGACCGGTGTCCACCTTTGGGCGGACCGGTACGACCGCGAGATGGAAGATATCTTCGCGGTCCAGGACGAAGTCACCCGCACAATCGCCGCAACGCTCGGTGTCAAGATGCAGGATGTGGCGTTGCAGCGCGCACTGAAAAAAAGCCCATCCGAATTGGACGCCTATGACTGCGTACTGCGCGCGCGCCGCTACACCTCGACACTCAGCGCGCTGATGCACGCCGAAGCCCGGGATTTGCTCGAAAAGGCCATTGCGCTCGATCCCAACAACGCAGATGCCCATGCGCTGCTGGCGAATGTCTACCTCGCCGAGCATCGCTTCGATGCCAATCCCCGCACGGATCCGATCGATCGCGCATTACGAATGGCGCAAACCGCAACGCAGCTCGATCCGCAAAACGCCTATGCCCGATGCTGGCTTGCGATCGTGCATTTTTTCCGGGGCGAAAACGACAAATTCGAATTGGAATCCCAACTTGCCCTCGTGCTGAATCCAAACGATCCCGAAACCCTCGCCGATATCGGCCATTATCTTGCGTTCATGGGCGAGTTCGAGCGCGGAATCGATCTTTCCAAACGGGCGCAGCTGCTCAATCCGCTGCACCCGGGCTGGTACTATTTCAGCTTCGCCCGCTACCACTACGACCAGCGCGACTATGAAGCGACAATCGCGGACGTCCAACGGATCAGCATGCCGCACTTTTATTGGACCCACCTGCTGAATGCAGCCGCGCTGGGCCAATTGCTGCGACCCGAAGCGGGTGATGCGCTGGAACGGATATACGACCTGAAGCCCGGCTTTGACGCGCGCGCTGAATTACAGAAATGGAACGCCGCGCCGGACGACCTCGAGCACCTTCTGGAAGGACTCCGCAAGGCCGGCTTGCGCGCGTAAACGCTTGCCCTGCCCGAAAAAGGGCTTGAAGCCCCCTATCGGTTATACCCAACCGGGAACCAGATGCCCGGGATCAGCGGCAACCCCATGTTGGGTTGCACGTAGTCGCCGTCGAGCGATTCGATTTCCACGTCTTCGACGCATCTGGCGATGGGCGGCAAATCGCCGCCGTCGAACAGGCGTTCGCGCATGACCGCAATTGCGGCATCCTTATCGTCCGCCGTCACGCCGCAGCCATGGCGCAGCCGCACCGGCACGTTGTGATCATCCGGGTCGAAATCGAATTCGAACCAAAACCTGCGCATCATGACCGGTTTATTCCTGCATCAATTCGGTGGAGGGCGCGTTCCGTGCGCTCATGCGCTTCTTCTTACGGCTTCGCGCAATCGATCGCATCCTTTTCTTCGAGCGCCGAAATCTCGTCCTCGCTCAGCCCAAGAAAGTCGCGCAGCACGGCACGCGTGTCGGCGCCCTGTTGCCGGCCAGCCCATCGGATCTCGCCGGGCGTCGCCGACAGCTTCGGCACCACGTTGACCACCTTCACCGATCCCAGCGTGTCGTCCGGCACCTCGACCACCATATCCCGGTCGGCGAAATGCGGATCGGCGAAAGTATCCGCCACGGTATAGATCGGCGCCGCCGGTACACCGCCGTCCAACAGGATACGATAGAGGTCGTCCATGGCGTGACGCGCCGTCCAGTTCTCGATGATTTCCTCCAGCGCGGCCTGATTGGCGGAGCGGTCCTCGGCGGTGGCGAAACGCGGATCCTCGGCAAGTTCGGTCCGGCCCATGGTGCGCATGAGGTCGTGAAACGTGCGGTGGTTGCCGGCCGCGATATGGATATGCCGGCCGTCGCCGGTGGGATACAGATTGTTCGGCACGTGGCCCGGCATCGACGAGCCTGTGCGCATCGGCACCTCGCCCAGCTTGTCATAGGCGGGCACGAATCCTTCCATGAAGCTGAAGGCGGATTCGTACAGCGCGGCGTCGACGCATTGGCCTTCGCCCGTCCGGTCCCGGTGATGCAGCGCCATGAGCGCGGCCGATGCGGCGTAGAGCCCGGTCACATAGTCGGTCAGCGGCATGGCGACCCGTGCGGGCGGCCGATCCGGGTCGCCCATCAGGCTACGCAGCCCGCTCATCGCCTCGGCGACGATGCCGAACCCGGCGCGGTCGCTATAGGGGCCCGTCTGACCGAAGCCGCTGACCCGCACCATGATCAGACGCGGATACAAGGCGGACAGCGTGTCCCAGCCGAGCCCCCAGTTTTCCATCGATTTGGGCCGGAAATTCTCGACCAGGATATCGACCTCGCCGGCGAGACGCTTGACCAGATCGCGCCCTTCGGCGGTTTTCATGTTGATGACCATGACCTGCTTGTTGCGGTGCAGGCTCGCCCACCAGAGCGCCTTGCCTCCCTGCTGGCTGCCGATTGTCCGCAACGGATCGCCGGACGGGGTTTCCACCTTGATCACCTCGGCGCCGAAATCCGCGAAAAACCGGCCGACGAAGGGCGCGGCGATGGTCGATCCAAGCTCCAGCACGCGGCAGCCGGCCAACGGGCCGAACGGTTTCTCCGATGCGGGCGATGTCGGCTTGTCCTGGGTCAAATCGTCCAATCCTCTTCGCTGTCCGGTTCCACCGGCGGCTCGTTGATGTTCAGGATCCGCTCCACATGCGCCGCGCCATCGGCAACGAACAGGTCGCGCGTGATGCCGCGCACCACCCGGTCGACTCCGAACGCCATGCCATGCAGGCCGGTACAGATCGGCCCGAGACTGGAAATCGAAGCGAGGCTGTATTCATGGATGCGCGAGACCCACAGCATCCGTGCCGGATCCTTCGCGGTGAACTGAAAATTCGGGCTGAGATAGGGGTGCCGTCCAAGCGCCTCGTTCGCTTCCCCGTCCGGCGGCGCATAGCGGTCGCGCCACAAGGCGATATCGCCGGCCACCGGCGCAAGCTCCGGCACCTTCTCCACGTCAATGACGAAGCCGGTGCCGCAGATCACGTAATCGAAGGTGAAATTACCGCCGGGCGTGTCGATCCGAACCTGGTCTCCCGCCATCGCGACGCGCGACAACGGACTGTTCACATGCAGGTGGAAATTCGCATGTTTCCGAGCCCGTTCCTGCGTTTCCTCCGGCGGTGGCGGCGTAAAGGCCGAGAAATGCTGCATGATCGACCAACGGCCGGCATCGCTGAGATCGCCAAAATGCTTGAGGTAGCCTACCGAATGCATGGCGCGCACGATCGGCACCGATTGCAGACGCGGCCGGCGCACCAGGACGTGCACCGCCGCCGCGCCGTGCTCCAGCGCGGTGGCCGCATTGTCGAAGGCGGATGCCCCCGATCCGATGACGCCGATGGTCTTCCCGGCCAGCGCGGCAAAGTCGATCGGGTCCGCGCTGTGTGCGTAATGCGACGTCGGAAGGCCCTGCTCGATGATTTCGGGCACGAAATTGCCGCCGCATCCGGTGATGCCGGCGGTCCGCACCAGTTTTCGGGCGTAGATCACATCCGCCCGCCCGCCGCGGTCGATGGAAAGCCGAAGATAATCGCCCTCCGGCTCGACCAGCTTCAAGGTGACGTTGTTCTCGACCGGTAGCCGCAGGATGCGGCGGAACCAGTTGAGATAATCCATCCACTCGTCTTTCGGCACCTT
>JAOTYV010000318.1 GCA_029861675.1 Alphaproteobacteria bacterium | reverse complement strand
GCTAGCGTTGATCAGGGCGATTGCGACCACCTGGCCTTCGCGGCTTGGCGTGACGACGGCCATGGCGCCGTATGCCGCGGCGGCAAAGGCGACGACCGCGACCAATTCGAGAATGGTGCGTAGGACGGCGAAGACCAGGTTGAGCCACCAGCCATCCGCCGATTGCGATTCCAGCGACGCCCTGGGCCGGCGCAACAGCCAGATAGCGATCCACTCACCGGCCAGCCCGGCGAACAGGATGGCCGCCAATTTGGCGAGCATGGCCAGCCATTTTTTGCGGGTTTCCGGGTTTGTAGCGGCGCTTTGGATCCAGTCGAACAAGTTCGGTAGATCGATCAGCGCCGCCGCGATATTCGCGAGTTGCTGGCCGGTGTTCTCCACCTTGTCCGACAGGGTTTCGAGCAATCGCGTGCCGATTGGCTGCGTCTTGCGCGCATCGGTCTTTTTCTGCGCGTCGACGAGCGTCTGCAGTTCCTTCAGGAACGCCTTGCGTTTTGCGTCGTCCTTGAGTGTGCCGACCAGTTGTTCCAGGTCTGCCGTCGTCGTCGCGCCCGTGTCGGTTTGTGCGTCGGCCGCCGCAGGGGGCACCGCGAGGATGCCGAACACCAGAACGAAGAAGGACCGTTGAAGAAATTTGCACATTGTTGAGTTCTTGCCGCCCTGACCGGAAAGGGAGGGACTCTAGACTCGCGGCGGGGCGATCACAATGGCGCCCAGCCTACACCCTCATGGCCGAAGTTAAATTCATCCGGATGCAGCATCTCCGCCAGAATTTCCAGCGATTCAGCGATCCTGGGTCCGGGGCGATTGAAAAAATGATGGCCGTCGGCGATACAGACGCGACTGCTGCGGACCGCCCGCAGATCCGGCCATTCCCGCCTTCCGGTCAATGACGGCATCTCGGTGCGGGCGCGCGCCATTCCGAAGCCGCACGGCAGGATGACGATAACATCCGGATCCGCCGCCACCACCGCATCCCACGACAGCCACGGCGAATGTTTTCCCGGTTCGCCGAATAGATTATGTCCGCCCGCCATTGTCACCAGTTCGGGCATCCAATTGCCGCCCGCCATCAGAGGATCGATCCATTCGATGCAGGCGACACGGGGCCGGGCCGGCAGCGCGGCTGCCCGCGCCGCGATTGCGGCCATGCGCTCCTTGAGCGACCGGACCAGGTCGTCCCCGCGATCGGCAACGCCGAGCGAAACGGCGACGTTGCCGAAATCGCGCCAGATATCGGCCAGGGATTCCGGATTCAAACTGACGATGCGCGGCGCGTCCTCGAGCCAGTCTTCAAGGGCGCTGCGCAATTCGATCTCGCTGACCGCACAGACCTCGCATTGCGATTGGGTCACGATGAGATCGGGCCGAAGCGTTTTCAGCCGCTCGCTGTCGACCCGGTAGACCGAAAGACCCTGTTCGACGACGGATTTGATCCGCCGGTCGATTTCCGCGGAATCGCCGGTCAGGGCAATCTTCGGTGCGGTGCAATGCGGCAGGCGGTCAACGCCGGTCGGAAAATCGCATTCATGGCTGCGCGCCACCAAGGCGTCCTGGAACCCCAGGGCGGCAACGATCTCGGTTGCACTGGGCAGGAGGCTTGCTATTCGAACCATGCGGCGCCCGCCTTTGGCCAAACGGCCATTTATGTTTCCGCGGTATGTACCGCCTGTGTCCGTCGCCGCAGCCGCAAGCCGCCCAGCAGGATCGCTACGAGGCCGACCAGGATGGGAATCAAGGCGATATTGGCGAAGCGGATGCCGCTCTCCAACGCCTCGATGTCTTCCCGCAACGCCAGTTGCACTTTTCGCAGCTGCTTGCGGGTGATCAATATCTCCTGGGTGATCTGAGCCGCGGTGGTTTCGACCGCCTTGGTCACCGCGGCTTACGATTTGCCGTCCGCCTTTTTCTTGCTGAGCTCGGCCAGGCGTTTTTCCGCTTCCGTCAGCTTGTTCCGCAACCGCTGTTCCTCGGTCCTGAACCGGGTGTCCGCGGCAAGCCGCAACTCGGCAATCTTGGTGAAGGGCCGCCGCGCGGTGCCGCGGCTCCGCAGGCTGATCAGGTCATCGCCGCCCGCGAGATTTTCAACCGCATTGACCACGAAGGCGGCGTTGTTCGCGAAAGGAACCTGGACCTGCTGTCCGAAAAATTCCTGCTTGCGGACCCAGAACCGGTCCTCCAGCAGGTCGGCGTCGGCCACCAGGATCACATTCATCGGCCTGGTCGATTCGGCGATGAACGGCGGCGCCTTAGCGGCTTCTTTTTTCGGCGCGTCCTTCTTATCATCCTTCTCGCCGCCGCCAGACGCCGGTGCCGGACCGGCGGGCGCCTTCGATACCGGGTCCGAAGGTTTTTTTGCCGCCGGCTTGGCGCCGTCGGCTGGCGGTTTGGCGCCGTCAGCCGCCGGCAGGGTCCGCTCGGCCTTGTCGGCCTTTACTTCGGGCTTCGGCTTGGCCTTGGCCGCGGGTTTTTCCGATTTCGATTTGGCGTCGGGTTTGTCGTCCTTCTCCGCTTTTTCCTTGGGCGGACCGTCGGGGAAAAGGCTTGTAATGCGGCCGCGAATCCGGCCGGCGACGGTGAAGGATTTGCCGGACGGTTTGAACTGTTCCTGCATTTTCAAGATTTCCGGGCGCGCGCCATTGAGAAGCTTGATATCGATTGCCTGGCTTTGCGTGCTCGTCGCAATCAACGGCTCGAGGGTAACCGCGGCGTCGGCTTTCTTTGTAATGATCCCGGCGCTTTGGATGTGCATTACATTGATGTCCGACGTGACCGCGTCCTTGGCCGAGAACGCTGCCTTTTTCATCTTCATCCACGACAGGAACCGGGCCGGCACGACCTCCTGGGCGCTGCCCGCATTGACCAATTGAGCGAACCGCATATCGCCGGCGATCTTGTCGTCGGTGATCTCGATACCCCAATGGTCGAGCAGCTTTTTCAAATCTGATTTGATCCGCTCGGGCATCGGGCTGCGTTGGCGGCCGGCGGCGGTTTCATTGAACGGATCGACAAAGATCAGCGCCTTTCCGCCGCGCAGCAGATATTGATCGAGATGATAGTATTCCTGGTCGTCCAACTCGCCGGGATGGACGATCATCAGGACGTCCGGCTTGATCTCCCAGATGTCTTCGAACGAGAAGATCTGCTTGACGTCGAACGCGCCGCGCAACTGTTCGACAAGCGCCGTCGGCGTCATGGGAAGGCCGCGCATTTGCAGCCGGAAATCGCCGAAGATGGGGCGCGAGCTTTGGACCGCGAGGACGGTCTTCCGGTCCGTCCCCAACTTATTAATGACGCTCGCGAGGTCGTATTCCAAAAAGTTCTCGCGTTCGATCTGCAGGAAGGAAATCGAGTCGTTCTTTTCCCCGGTTGCCGCGGCAAGGCCGAAATATGCCTTCGCGCCGGTTTGGTCGAGCGGAATCCCTTGGAGCCCGAGCTCTACTGCCTTGTCTTCGATTTCCGAATAGGGCTTCGGGTCCTTGATGGTGACCGTAAGATTTCCGCCGCTGGCCGATTCAAATACCCGCAGCATATCCTTCACGCGTGTCGCGTAATTTCCATAAATCGGCGATGCCGTGCCGAGGCTGGCGGAATAATACAAGGTAAGCGCAATCGGCTTATCCAGGTTCGTGAGAATGTTTTCCGTCCCCGGAGACAGGGTGTACACGCGATCTTCCGTGAGATCGGCGCGCATCCCGGCGACGTTGCCGACGGCCAGGTTGACCAGAAAGAATGCGATGACGGCGGCCACGGCCAAGATCAGCCAGCCTCCTGTTTTCTCGAGAAGTCCGCGAATCATCATTTGAATTCCTCAAGATGCCTTAAGTTTGTCGATGGCGATTAGGTTTAGGCACAGGAACAGCACGATCATCGAGCCGAAATAGACGATGTCGCGCAGATCCACCACGCCTTTGGAGATTTCGTTGAAATGGATCATGACGCTCATGCGGCGCATCAACTCGATCAACTCGATGCCTGCCCAGCTCTCCATAAAGCCGATCACGATGTTCGATCCCATCGCGACGAACAGGAAACACAGGGTCGCCGACAACACGAAGGCGATCACCTGATTTTTGGTAAGCGCCGAGACGAAGGAGCCGATGGCGAGGAATCCGCCCGCCATCATCAGGCTGCCGAAATAGCCCGCGAGGATCGCGCCATTGTCCGGATTGCCGAGGTAATTGACGGTGATCCAGATCGGGAACGTCAGCGCCAGGGCGATGCCGGTGAAGCACCAGGCGGCGAGAAATTTGCCGAGCACCGCGTCGAGCAGTGAAATCGGCAGTGTCATCGACAACTCGATGGTGCCGGTGCGCCGTTCCTCGGCCCACAGCCGCATCGATAGCGCGGGAATGAGAAACAGGTAGAGCCAGGGGTGAAACGTAAAGAACGCAGTGAGGTCCGCCTGATCCCGGCCGAAGAAATTGCCGACGTAGAACGTCAGGACACCGTTCAGGGCCAGGAATATGACGATGAAAACATAGGCCACCGGCGTGGCGAAATAGCTCACCATTTCGCGGCGGAAAATTGTGATGGTGTTGCGCATGATTCGGCTCAAGCTGTTGTAATTTGGCGGAAGACTTCATCCAGTCGGCCGTGTTCGACCGATACCTCGTCTATTTGCACGGCGTGTTCCCGCAGCGCGCCGGTGACGTCGTCGAGAATCATCTGTCCATCCTTCGATTGCAGGAACAGCCGGTTGCCGTCTTCCCGGGTAACCGACGCGACGTTGCTGAGTCGCTCCACGAGGGGGCGGATTTCGTCGAGGTTCTTGGCGGACAGCAGGACGCCGTTATGGCGGGGCGAACGGGCGACCAGATTGGCCGGCGTGTCGTCGGCGACGATGCGGCCATGGGCGATAATGACCGCGCGGCTGCAGACCGCCTCGACCTCTTCCAGAATATGGGTCGAGATGATGATCGCCTTTTCGCCGGCCATGTCATGAATCAGCGTACGTACCTCGTGCTTCTGATTGGGATCCAGCCCGTCGGTCGGTTCGTCGAGGATCAGGACCTCAGGGTCGTGCAACAATGCCTGCGCCAACCCGAGGCGGCGCTTGAATCCCTTGCTCAGCGTATCGATCGGTTGGTCCAATACGTCCGAGAGCTGCGTTCTTGCAACCGCGGCCGCGGTCCGGTCCTGCGCCTCCGCAC
>JAOTYV010000317.1 GCA_029861675.1 Alphaproteobacteria bacterium | reverse complement strand
ATCGGCAAGCGGATAGTCGCGCAGATCATGCATCGTCAGTCCGCCGGGCAAGCCGCTGGCGGCGAATACCGTCAACTCACGCCCCAACACACGCTCATCCCAATCGTCGTAGCGCGGTTCGGGATCGCAATTCCGGTCGAAATGCAAACAGGGCATCCAGACGAAATCGACCGTATGCCCGCGAGCGCAGAGAACGCAGGCAAGGGCGAAACACATCTGAATGCGATGGGCGTTGCCGGCGAAAATGGCGATGCGCCGGGGCGATGCGATCGGCTCCGCCGGACGATGCCGCACGACTTCTTCCAGCCAGGATTTTGCCAGACGCGGGAAATCCCAACGCGTTATCGGCACCGCTGCCGGCATCGGCATTGCGCCACGGTATGTGGCAACCGCGTCGCGAATTTCGGCGATCGTCTCGCCGCATTTCAACGCAACATCGCCAAGCTTCGCGCGTGCCTGCGGCCACGGCGCCCGGCGAACCCGCCACACTTCCTCCAGGTGATAGACGGCGCCGGCGAAGTTGCCGCGGCGCTCCAGCAACAAGGCCAATTCATAGTGGCAATGGGCGAACGCCTGCACCGCCGTCTCGAATGCGCGCCGCAACCGGCCGACCGCACTGGCCTGTTCGGCCGCCGCCGCCAACACCCGCAGGGTTTCCTGGAAAGTCTTGGCCGCCGCCGAGGCGCCATCCTTGTTTTCCTGATACTTGGCGAGCCCCGTGCCCGACGCGCCGTATACCAGAAGCGCATGCGCCCAGTTCAACCGGTGCAAGTCGGTTTCGTCGGCGGAAACATTCAGGGTATGAGTCCGGATTTTCGTATGCGCATCGATGACGGCATCCCGCGCACGCCGCATGGTTTCGCGCCGCAATTCCGCGGCCCGGTCCGGTCGTTCCGATATGTCGAGCAAACGGGCCAGGCGTTCCCGTGCGCCCAGCTCATCCGGATCGAGCGCCACCGCCAGATCGAGATGGTAAATCGCATCTTCCGTCGCTTCGTCCGCCTCGTAGATCCGCGACAGTCCGAGATGCGATTCGACATGCGTCGGTTTGGCGGCAAGCGCCGATTGATAGGCGGACATCGCATTGGCGTGATCGCCGGACGCGTCCAAGACCTGGCCGATGTCGCACTGTATGTCCGGATTCTTGGGATCGACCGCAACGGCGCGCCGCAGGAATTCGAGCGCCATCTCCGCGTCATCGAGATCCCGGCCAATCGCGCCCGCCAAATGCAGCGCTTTCACCGATTCCGGCGCGTCGCCGATGACCCGCTTGCACAGCGCCAATGCGTCGCTCAACGCACCCTTGCGGCGCAGGGCTTCAGCCTGCCGCAACCGGTCGATCACCGATGAATCCGTCTCCGAGGTCATGCCACGTCGCGGCGTACCATTCCTGCGCCTGCTCCGATCACTCGAAAAGCCAGCTTGCCTCTTTCTTGTAGCGTTCTTCGAAGGCGGCGAAATGGCTGTCGTATTCCATCGTCAGCGCAATGTCGTCGAGGCCGTTCACCATGCAATGCTTTTGGAATGGGTCAATGTCGAAGCCATAGATACTACCGTCCGGTCCGGTCACTTTCTGCGCTTCCAGATCGACCGTGATCTCGGCACCCGGCTGCGCGTGTAATTCGTCGCGCAGCTTGGCGCACGCGTCATTCGCCAACCGCACCGGCAGCATGCCGTTCTTCATGCCGTTATTGTAGTGGATATCGCCGAAGCTCGGCGCGATGACGCATCGAATGCCGTTCTTCATCAGCGTCCAAACCGCCGCTTCGCGGGACGATCCGCAGCCCCAGTTTTCATCGGCGACGATGATACCGCCGCCGCGATAGGGCTCTTGGTTGAGGATGAACTCGGGCCGTTCCGCGCCCGCGTCGTCCAACCGCAAGTCGTGGAACAGAAAGCTGGCGTATTCCGGATCGGTCCGGAGCCGTTTCAGGAATCGCGCCGGTATGATCTGATCGGTATCGACATTGACCATGTCGATGGGAACCGCCGTTGCGGTAAGCGTGGTGAACGCCTCCATTCTACTTCTCCTCCATCAACCGGCGCACATCGGTGAACGTGCCGGTAACCGCGGCCGCCGCCGCCATGACCGGACTGACCAAATGCGTCCGGCTGCCCGGACCCTGGCGCCCCTTGAAATTCCGGTTGCTCGTCGATGCGGTGCGTTCATCCGCGGCAACCGAATCGCCGTTCAGGCCGACGCACATCGAGCACGCGGAATGCCGCCAATCGAACCCGGCATCGGTAAAGACCTTGTCGAGGCCTTCCGCCTCGGCGGCCTTCTTTACCTGCATGGACCCCGGGGACACCATCGCGGGAATAACCGCCGTCCGGCCTTTCACAAGCTCGGCGGCCTGGCGCAAATCCTCGATCCGGCTGTTGGTGCAGGACCCGATAAAGACGCGGTCGACCTTCACTTTCGTCATCGGCGTGCCCGGCGTCAGCGCCATGTAGTCGATTGCGCGGCGCAAGCTCTCGCGCCGTTCCGGGTTGGCTTCGTTTTCCGGGTCCGGCACCGTGTCGGTAACCTGGACCACGTTTTCCGGGCTGTTGCCCCAGGTGACCATCGGTGCGATTGCGGTGCCGTCGACGCGCACTTCCCGATCGAACTGCGCCCCGTCATCGGTCGGCAGGGTGCGCCAGTACTTGACCGCCTTGTCCCAGGCCGCTCCCTTCGGCGCATAGGGCCGTCCCTCGAGATACGCGAAAGTCTTGTCGTCGGGCGCGATCATGCCGACGCGGGCGCCCGCCTCGATCGACATGTTGGAAACCGTCAGGCGCCCTTCAATCGAAAGATCGCGGATCACCGATCCCGCATATTCAATGGCGTAACCGGCGCCGCCGGCGGCGCTGATCTGGCCGATGATGGCGAGAATGACGTCCTTCCCAGTGACGCCGAACCCGAGTTCGCCGTCGACCGTGATGCGCTGGGTTTTCGGCTTGCTCTGCCAGAGCGTCTGGGTCGCCAGGACATGCGCCACTTCCGACGCGCCGATGCCGCAGGCGATGGCGCCCATCGCCCCGTGCGTCGAGGTATGCGAGTCGCCGCAGACGAGAAGAATGCCCGGCTGGGTGATCCCGAGCTCCGGCCCGATCACATGCACAATCCCCATGCGATCGTCGTCGATCCCGAAATGCGGGACGCCGAAGTCGCGGGCATTTACCGCCAGCGTCTCGACTTTCTCGCGAAGTTCCACGTTTTCGATGCCCTCGATCGTCCGGACATCCGTCGGGCTGTAATGATCCGGCGTCGCGAATGTCTGCTGCGGCCGGCGCACCGTGAGGTTGCCCTCGCGCAGGGCCGAGAAGGCGTGAAACGATCCGTCATGGGACAAGTGGCGATCCACATAGAGCAGACACTGGCCATCGTCGCGTTCAACGACGACGTGACGCTGCCAAATCTTTTCGAACATGGTTTGTGGGCTGGCCATACAATTCTCCCTGCCGCGGCTGTTGATTTTCCGACCGACGTCCCGCGGAGCATACCGCATCCGTTTGCGTCTAAGCGAATCGGCACGGCAAGCCTAGCGGTGCCGCCGCGCATCGATCAGGTCGTCGTATAGGCGCCGCCATTCACGTGAATCGTCTGGCCGGTGGTGTAACGGCCGGCAGGCCCGCAGAGCGCCCGGATCATCGCCGCAATCTCCTCCGGCCGGCCCTTCCGGTTGAGCAGGTTGTCCTCGCCGGTATAGCCGGGCGGAAGCACACCGGTCGCCGCGGTCCGCACCGTGTCGATCATGCCGGGAACCACCACGTTCGCGGTCACGCCCGCTTCCGCCCCCTCATGCGCCAACGCCATGGTCATGCCGACCACGGCGGCCTTGGAGGTGGAGACATGAAGCCGGCTCTTGACGCCCGCATGGGCGGTCAGGCCGCCCAAGGTAATGATGCTGCCGCCCTTGGCGTCGATCATGTGCGGCAGCGCCGCTTTGGCGCAGAGGAAGACCGCCTCCACATTGACCCGCATGATCGTGCGGAATTCCTCGAGCGACATCTCCGCCAGCGGCACCATCCGCCGGAGCGATGCGTTGTTGACCAGAATGGTGAGCGATCCGAACCGCGCGGCCGTGGCGGCGACCATCGCCTCCACCACAGCGGGATCGGAGACATCACCGGCATGCACCATCGACTTACCGCCAGCCGCCTCGATCTCGGCGGCGACGCCCTGCGCTTCCTCGACCGAGTTCAGGGCATTGATGCAAACGGCCGCCCCGGCCGCCGCCAGTTCCAGACAGGTTGCCCGGCCGATATTCTTTGCGCCGCCGGTAACGATGGCGACCTCGCCTTCCAACTCGCGAACGGGCACGGCCATACTCGCCTCTCCTCTTCGATTGGATCTGTCGGACGCGCGCTAACGCCGCCGAGTCACGTATTCCCGATGCAGAATATAAAGACCGCTGCCGACAACCAAGAGCGTGCCGCCGATCATCCAAGTATCGGGAATATCGCTCCAAACGAGGAATCCGAGCATCGCCGCCCAGACGATGCTGAGATATTTGAAGGGCGAGACCAGCGCAACCTCCGCATAACGGAAGGTGTCGATCGTGTAGAAGTATCCCGCGATGACCATGACGCCGGATCCCACCATCACCAGACCATCCAGCAGCGTGGGCATACGCCATCCGAATGGCAGGGTAATCAACCCGGCAACCATCATACCCAGGGTCGTTGTCATCATGATGGACATGGACGATTCCCGAACCGTCATTCGCCGCGTCAGCAGGTCCCGCAGGGCGGAGAGCAGCGCCGCGCCGAGCGGCAACAGGACGGCCAACTGGAACAGCTCACCGGTCGGTCGCGTGATCAGCAGAACACCGAGAAAACCAACGACCACCGCGCTCCAGCGTCGCCAGCCGACCAACTCGCCCAGCATCGGCCCGGCCAGCGCGGTCACGAACAGCGGCCCGGCAAAGGTAATCGCCACGGTTTCGCCCAGGGGCAGGTAGCGCAGCGCCGTGATAAAACAGGCCGCGGAAAAGACCATGGTTGCCGCGCGCGCCGCATGGCCCTTCCAGCTCACAACCCGGAGGCTCGCCGTCTGGCGGGACAGCACGACCACCGCCAAAACCAGCAGCATCGTTGACGCGCTGCGGAAGAAAAAGATTTCGCCCACCGGGTAGTCGGCGACCCATTTCAACATGGCGTTGTTGAGGGACATGAAAAACCCGCCCA
>JAOTYV010000316.1 GCA_029861675.1 Alphaproteobacteria bacterium | reverse complement strand
GCGCGCTATCCACCGCGTCGCCCAGCAATTGCGGAATGAGCAGTTGAAACGCGGTGGCGGCGAGGGTCGTCGCGACGGCGACGGCGACGAGCCCGCGATGGCGAAACGCAATGCGGATAATACGCCACAGGATTTGAAAATCGTCGCGCTGGCCGCGATGCTCATCGACCGGCAGCCCCCCATAGGCGCGCGCGTTGACCGCCGATCGACCGGTCGGAGTCGAACCGGCGGTTCCCGCCACCGAAGCTGTGTCGCCGGAAATTGTCACGTGTGTAAACTCACTAAAGTTTCCGCCCTTGCTTCACTTGGCACAATGGACCGTCGGCGGTTCCGGAATGTGTTTTAGATACTCGACAAGATAGGCACTCGACCAGCGATTCTCAATCGCGGTCGCGCACTATCGCAAATAAAATGGCGCCGCGTCGCTACACCGCGTCAGATATTTCAATCCATCAGGTCAATTCGTGATGACGCATTTGCCGATCACTTTCCGGTCGATGATCGTCTGCAAGGCGTCGGCGACGCGATCGAGCGGAAAGGTATGCGAGACGTGCGGCGCAATCTTTCCCGCCTCGGCCCACTCGACAAGCATGCGCAGATTGGCGGCCGCGGTTTCCGGCTCGAACTCATTGAAGCCGCCCATGCGCACGCCGACCGCCGACGCCCCCTTGATCAACAGCAGATTTGTCTTGGCCAACGCCGCCCGGCCGCCGACGAAACCGAGGATCAAAATGCGCGCGCCCCAATTCAGGCACCGCATGGATTCGTCGAACACATCGGCACCGACCGGATCATAAATCACATCCGCACCGCGTCCGCCGGTCAGTTCCTTGACCCGGTCGCGAAAGCCGTGCGTGTAGTTGATGACATGATCGGCGCCGTTCGCCGCGACCACGGCGAGCTTTTCATCGCTGCCGGCGGTGGCGATCACGGTCGCGCCCAAGACCTTGCCGATTTGCACGGCGGCGAGACCGATGCCGCCGGCCGCGCCATGCACCAGCAGCACCTCGCCCGGTTGCAACCGGGCGCGCTGGACCAGCGCATGATAGGAGGTGGCATAGGCCGATCGAAACCCCGCCGCGTGGATCAGATCCATGTTTTTCGGCACCGGCATGGCCGCGCTCGCCGGGATCGTCGCCAATTCCGCAAAGCTGCCCGGCGAATGGCGGGTCATCACCGCGCCGCCGATCGCAAAATCCGCAACATCCGGCCCCACCGCAATCACTTCCCCCGCCGCCTCGCCACCGGGAATAAAGGGCAGCGGCGGCTTGGTCTGGTATTCACCGGCCACCATCAAGACGTCGACGAATTGCACGCCGCGCGCGGTCAGCGCCACCTTGATTTCGCCTGCGCCGGGGGCCGGCGGGTCCGGCAGCTCGCGCAACACCAGATCGCCCGGCGACCCCAATTTCTCGCAAACGATCGCCCGCATATTTATTTCTCCAGAGCCGAGAGGGGAGGCTCGAACCACGCACTCACAGGGGAATTTCCTCGATATTCGCGGGATCGGGCAGGAGCGCGCCCCGGTCGATCCGCAGGATCACCCGGGTCAACGCAGCATGGGTCGGCGCCGGCACGCCGACCTGTTCGCCCTTGGCCGCGATCAGGCCATTGGTGTACTCGATCTCGGACCGCCGCCCCCGCGTGACATCCCGGCCGACGGAGGATTGTGACGGCTCGGTGAGCGTGGTCATCCAATGGGCGAGCCCGGCCCGCACGGTATCGAGCGCCGCCCCGTCGCCGGCCGCCGCACCGCACCAGTCATCGGGTGCAATCCCAAGAATCGTGCCGATGCCGAAGCCCAGCGCGCGGCCTACGGCAATCGCCTCGCCCGCCAGCTTGATACCGAGTCCGTGCGCCTTGCCGCGCTCCACATAGACCGACCGGTTGTCGAGCCCGGTCGCCCCCAGGATGCCGTGGGTGATGCTGTTGGTCGTCAGTTTGGTCCAGCGCTCGCCCCAGAGGTTCCGGGTTACCGCGGCGCTGTCGATCTGGCCGAGGATTTCGGCGAGCGTGCTCGCGCGCGGGGTGATCCGCCCATGCACCTCGCCGACCCGGAACACCGTATGCCTGCTGCCGCCCGGTTGCTGGAATCGTTTGATGCGCCCCGGCGCGTAGCAATTGACGCTGATCGTGCTGACGATACACCCGACGGTGCGATCCCAGCCCGCGACCGCCGCAATTTGTTCCTCGTTCATGCCGTTCTGCATCGACACGAGATAACCGCCGGGCGCCAGATACTGTTTCATCGCATAGGTCGCCCACTCGGTATCGAAGGACTTCGTGCACAAAATCGCAATATCGATGGGCGTCCTGCTCAACCGCTGCATTTCCTGGAGGTGCATCGCCGGGACGCGCACGAGATGGTCGCCCTGCGTGCCTTCCAGGTGAAGCCCAGTCGTATTGATCGCGTCGACGTGCTCGGGCCAGGGATCGATCAGGCAAACATCCTGCCCCGTGCGCCCCAGATGGCCGCCGACATAACCGCCGACGGCGCCAGCCCCGAAAATTGCGATACGCTTGGTCATGACGGAGAACCGGTGTGAAAACTTGCCCGGCCGACAGTATGGGGCCATGCGCCGGCGGTGTCACTCGGACCGAATCCCGCGGCGCCAAGGTCGCGGCATTTGCATGCGCTGTAACGCAGCCGCAAGATAGCGGCCCGGCACGCAGACGAAAGACAAGAGGCACCCATGACCAACCCGGCGCTAAAATTCGACCACGTCCACATCATCAGCGAGACCCCAAAGCAATCGGCCGAATGGTACGTTAGGGTCTTCGGCGCCACCATCGCCGCCGAGACGGTAACCCGCAACGCGCCGCAGATCTTTGTCGAGCTCGGCGGCATGACGATCATTGTCCGCGGCCAGCGTCCCGGCGAAACCCCGGCCGCCGCCGCGGGCATTCGCCAATATGACGACTACGCCAGCCACAACGAATGGGGCACCGATCATTTCGGATTCCTGTATGAGGGCGATCTCGCGGCGTTTTGTGAAGAACTCCGCGCGAAAGGGGTGACTTTTCCCGTCGAATTGAAGGAATCCGCGAACGGAAGCAAGCTTTGTTATGTCTCCGCACCCGACGGCGTAAGTATTGAATTGATGCAGTGCTAGGTCATACGACGTAATCACCAAATGAGATGAGGGCTTTATTTCCGATTTAAGAAGTATTAATCAGACCCAGTCATAAATAGTGCCGGGTAAGAACTTCATGAGTTCGGGATGAAGCCGAGAATGCCTACGTCACGCAACGCGCATCGGTCCGGCGGCCGTACGAAGCTCCGCCGACGGCGCCATGTGGTCGGCGTGATCGGCGCGATCCTGTTGAGCGCCGTGCTCCTACCAGGCCCCGCCGCCGCCCTGGACGCGGAAACAGTGTTTCGCAACGCCGTGGCTTACACCGTCAAAATCAAGACCCGGATCACGACCGCCTTCATCGAGGACAAGAAAGGCTCCTATAGCGGCGCCGGGTTCGTCGTCGACGCCAAGCGCGGCTGGATCATGACCAATGCGCATGTGGTCGGCCATTCGCCGGCAACGGTCACCGTTGCGTTCAAGGGAAAACCCTTCGTCAAGGTGCGCAAGGTCTATGTTGACCCGTATCTCGATCTGGCGGTTCTGAAAATAGACCCATCGGCGGTCGATGCCGACCTGGCTGCAGCGCCGCTCGGGTGCCGCCGCGACCCGCCGGTCGGCCATCCCATCGGCGCCTTCGGCCATCCGTTCGGCCTCGATTTCACCGGCACGCGGGGGATTATTTCCGCCACGGCGAGCAACGGACCCGGCATGCTGCAGATGGACGCATCAATTAATCCGGGCAACTCGGGCGGACCGCTCATCAGCCTGAAATCAGGTCATGTGGTTGGAATCAACACGGCCAGCTTGGGCAGAGGATCGAACCAGAACACGAATTTTGCCGTCCCGATGGTGTTCGCATGCCGCATCCTGAAAATCCTACAGGCCGGCGGGAATCCGTCACCGCCGCATCTGCCGGTGGCGTTTCTTATCCCGCCCGTGGACCGCAAGGCGGTCATCGTCGGCAGGACGTATCTACCGGCGGCACGGCTCCCGCTCAAAGCCGGCGATGAGATCGTCAGCGCGAATGGAGGGTCCGGCCGGATTGTCAACGAAACGCAGTTGATCCACGCACTCCGCGGCAACCTTGGCGATGTCCGCCTCGGCATCCTGCGGAAAGGCGAGAAGCACACCATTCGGGGCGACCTCAAACCCGCCCCGTATATTACCGACCGTCTTGCCGTCAGGGTCTCCGGCATGCTCGTCGGCCCACGGGTCATCCGGGACGGCCAGGCCATCAATGCGGATAACGGCCTGGTTATTCACCACGTCGATCCCGGATCCACCGCCGATAGCCTGGGCTTCGCAACGTGGGATGTGGTCACCACCGTGAACGGCGAGCGCCATAGCAGCGTACGGACGCTGTTCCGGCAGCTGACCGAAACGAAGAAGCAGGGTCGCAAGGTCCGGATCGAGATTGTGCGAGCGTCCGCCAGCTATGGTGCATGGTTCAATTACATGGACCGGGAATTCGCCATCGAAGGCCTGGATCTGATCGCCGGGCAAGGCAATTACACGTCCCAACAGACCGCCGAGGCGGGACCGCCGGTCGACCCGGCCAAACCGGCGTTATCCACGCCGGCCGCCGCCCCGTAGCCCGCCTCCAACTTCGGAATTGCTCGCGAGCCGCTACGGCTCAGCACGAAAGATCGTTAAAATTGGTGGCGCCGAGACTATGACGCGGAAATTCTCGGCCCGAGGACCGTTTGCGGCCGCACGATCGAGGTACGCTGGCAAGATTCTTGGCAAGGACAGGTGCAAACGCATCTTTTTCTTCGTACCTGCCGCGTCTTTGATCTGAATTAAATCCTTCATCGCCTTCGCGTTGGAATATCCTCCCGCGGCAATTCGCCAGCCCCCAGAGAGTGGGCGGCCTTGTAGCCGAGGGGACGACACGCATGAACGGACTCGACTCGGTAACGTCTTCGCAACAGACGCGCATACTCGGCATGAGCACTTTGGCCTTCACCGTGTGCTTCGCCGTCTGGACGATCTTTTCGATCATCGGCGTCAAAATCAAACAGGACCTGGGACTCTCGGATACGCAGTTCGGATTGCTCGCGGGTACACCGATCCTAACCGGATCGTTGAGCCGAATATTTCTCGGC
>JAOTYV010000060.1 GCA_029861675.1 Alphaproteobacteria bacterium | reverse complement strand
GCGAGGACGGCAACCCGCAACGCGGACCGAACGGCGCGCCGGTGATCCGGATGATGCTAATGCCCCGCAAGGACGTTCAGATGGAGGACGCCTGGAATGTTATCGGCCTGAAGGGCACCGGCAGCGATTCCTACGCGGTTACGGATTTGTTCGTGCCCGAACGTTTTACATTCGGCCGCGACGACGCGGCGGACAGAAAGGACGACGGGCTTCTCTTCAAGTTCAGCACCAGCAACGTCTATTCCTTCGGTTTTGCTGCGGTCGCGCTCGGCATTGCGCGGCGCATGCTGGATGACGCAACGACAGTGGCCGGCGAGAAAACGGCCTATGGATCAAAGCGCGCGATGCGGGAAAACAATGTGGTCCAGGCGCATATCGGCCGCTCGGAAGCCGCCTGGCGAGCAGCGCGGACCTATCTGCACACGACGGCAGAGACGCTTTGGCAGGCGATGGCGGAGAACGGGTCCCTGTCGTTGGAACAGAAAATCGAGATTCGACTGTCATCGACCTGGGCCATCCAGCAGGCGTCGGAGATTGCGGCCACCGTCTATCACATGGTCGGCTCGACGGCGGTCTTCGAGTCGAATCCCTTCGAGCGGCGCTTCCGCGACATGCACGCGGTCACGCAGCAGCTGCAGGGACGGCAAAGTCACTACGAGGTTGTCGGTCAGGCCCTCCTCGGGTTGGAGACCGACGCCGCGCTGTTCACCACGTGAATCGCGCGGGCAAGATCGCGAAGATGCCGACACGCCGGCGCCATTCGGTGAAGACGATCAGGACAGGAAGCGGTCGATGAAAAAAGACATCAGTCTCGACGGCAAGGTCGCCGTGGTCACGGGCGGCGGACGCGGGCTGGGCCGGGCAATGGCGCTCGCCCTGGTGGAGGCCGGTGCGTATGTCCTGGCCGCCGACATGATCGGCGAGAACCTGGAGCAGGTGGCCGGCGAAGCGGCATCCCTGTCCAACACGGGCGTGCTCGGCGGCGTCACCGCTAACATTCGCCGCGCCGAGGACTGCCGGCGGATTGTCGACGGGGCGCTCGAACGGTTCGGCGGTCTCGATATCCTGATCAACAATGCCGGGCTGCTGCCGTCCTACGCCTATCCCGGACGATTCCTCGAAGACGCCGCGCCGGCGAAATTCTGGAACCTGTCCGACGATGTGATCCAGGACGTCATCGACACCAATTTCGTCGCCCAGGATCGCCTGACCCGCTACGCCGTCCCGCACATGATCGACAAGGGATGGGGGCGAATCGTCAACGTGACGACCCGGCTCACCACCATGAACCGCACGGGCGCATCGCCCTATGGCGCATCCAAGGCCGCGCTGGAGATGGCGTCGGAAATCTGGATGAAGGACTTGGACGGGACGGGCGTCACCGTGAATATCCTCAACCCGGGCGCCGCCGTGGACACGCCGGGATTCGCAACGGCCGAGGAGAAGCGGGTGGCGACCGCATCCGGGCGCCTGCACATGATGCACCCGGACCAGATGCGGGCGCCTGTGGTGTGGCTGGCCTCCCACGCCACCGACGGGATCAACGGCATGCGCTACGACGCCGTGTCATGGGACGCCGCGCGCCCGGCCGCCGAGCAGGCGGCGCTGCATGGCCGGCCGTTGGGCTTCGACCTGAAGCCCAGGCCCGACGCGGCGTGACGGGCCAATCAGGCGGTGGCGCCCTCCAGGCTCGCGATCATCGAGACGCGCCGCAGATAGTCGCGGGTTTTCGCCGGATCGGCGAGCGTATCGCGCAGTTCGGCGCGGAAAGCCGCCTGTTCGGCCGGATCGTCGGTTTCGAGGTTCCGCTTGTTCCGAATCGTGTGCTTGTTGATGTATTCGAGCGCCACCGGCCGGCGCTCCGCCTCGTACCGGTCGAGCAGGTCGGGCGCCGCCGCCCCGGTCATGACCCGCAGTATTTTGCCGGCAATATTGTGCGCATCGTGAATGCCGCCGTTCATGCCCATGCCGCCAAGCGGATTGTTGATATGCGCCGCATCCCCCGCCAGGAAGGCGCGGCCCGCCCGATACCGGTCGGCGACCCGCTGATGCACGCGGTAGAGCGTCTTGTGCGCAACCGTATACGGCGTGCCCGGGTCGTATACCCGCGCTAGCCGGCGCTGCGCCGTCGCATCGGCCATGATCGTATCGTCATCCTCGTCCGCCCCGGTCGGGAACATGACGCGCCACAACCCCGGCACCTGGAGCAGAAAATACCATTCCTCCGGGTCGGCGACGTAATTGACCAGGCACAGATCGGGAAACGGCCCGGTAAAATCGAATGGGGTGCTGACCACGAGAAAGCGTTCCGGCCAGGTGAAGCCTTCGAAGGATATGCCCGTCGCATCCCGGACCGCGCTGGTCGCCCCGTCGGCGCCGATAAGATAACGGCCCGCCACGGACCCGCCACCGCGCAGCAGCGCGGTCACGCCATCCGCGTTCTGTTCGACGCCGACGACCTCGGCATCGAAGCGGATATCGGCGGCCGGCATCTGCTGCAGCAGCGCCAGCAGTGTCTGGTTCAGGCGAAACTGTTCGCACTGCACGCGATAGGGATGGCGGGTCAGGTCGCCGATCAGGCCGAAATCGAACTGGGCGATCAATCCGGTCGGCCGGTCGCGGAACTGCAATGTCGGCGCCTTCAGCCCCTGATCAATCAGCGGCTGGGCGGCGCCCAAATCGTCCAGCATGTCGAGCGTCGGCGGATGAAAGGTCGACGCGCGCAAGTTGAGCGGAAGCGACGGTTCCGCTTCCAGCACGGTGACCGCAACGCCCGCCCGCGCCAGGATGGTGGCGCCGACGAGACCGGCCGGTCCGGCGCCCGCGATAACCACGCGGTCATCGGTCATGGTGTCCAGTTCCCTGCATCACCGGAAATCCATTCGTCCATCGTTTCAGCATAAGATTTACAGGTTCCGGTATTCGCGAGCAATCAACCGCCGTCTCCATCGCTACCCGCGCCTTGTGACAAAGGTCAAGGCGTGATCCCATTGCGGACCAGCGGAATTATCCAGGAGCGCCCGCCATGATCGAAACCGCGACCGCTGATCTTATCCTGACCGGAGGCAAGATCGTGACACTGGACCCACGATCGCAAATCGCGGGGGCGGTGGCGGTTGCCGAGGTCGATCCGTCGCGCGTCCGCCGCCAGCCCGACCAATTCGGCGTCGCGGCCAATCGAGATAATGCGATGAGGTGAGCCTTACCATGACCCGTATCATCTCCGTCCCGGACGTCGTCGGTATGCTGGCGGACCGGCACGAGCTTGCGTTTCTCGACGTCCGCGAGATCGTGCCCTTCGGTTCGGGCCACCCGTTACTGGCGGCGAACCTACCGCTGTCGCGCCTGGAATTGTCGATCCGCAAGCTGGTGCCGCGACGCACGACGCGCATCGTCCTCACCGATGGCGGCGGCGGTCATGCCGCGCTGGCGGCCGGACGGCTCGCGCGGCTCGACTACTCAGATGTCGCGGTGCTCGACGGCGGCGCACCGGCCTGGGCGGCGGCGGGACAGGCGCTGTTCCCGGAGATCGAGGTGCCGACCAAGGGGTTCGGCGCGTTCGCCAAGCGATACGGCCGGCCCAATTTCATCAAGCCGGACGAACTGGACCGCGCGCTGCGGTCGAACGAGGATTGGATCGTGCTCGACAGCCGGCCCCGCGCCGAGTACCGGAACGGCAACATCCCCGGCAGCATCGACGCGCCCGGGGCCGACGTCCTGCGCTGGTTCGACGATCTGGTGCCGGACCCGTCGACAAAAGTCGTCGTCAACTGTATGAGCGCGACACGCGGCATCCTGGGCGGACTGAGCCTGGTCGCGGCCGGCGTCCCCAATGAGGTGCGCGTGCTGCATCACGGCACGCGGGGATGGCTGCTTAACGGCTTCGACCTCGAAACGAACGCCAGTCGCTTTCCTGAACCGCCGTCGGCCGCCGCGATCGACCGCGCGCGGGAGCGCGTGGCGCGCATTGCCGAGCGCGCGGGCATCGCCCGCATCGACGCCGAAACACTGGCGCGCTGGCGCGGCGATCCCGAGCGCACCACCTATGTGTTCGACGTGCGCACGGCGGACGAATTCGCCGCCGGCCATCTCGCCGGGTCATCTAACGCGCCGGAAGGATCGATCGTGATGGGCCCCGACCGGTATTTCGCCACCCTGAAGGCGCGAATCGTGTTGGTCGACGACGATTCGGTGCGCGCGACCGTTACCGCCCTGTGGCTTGCGCAGATGGGCTGGGGCGAAGTCGCGGTGCTGCTGGGCGGCCTGGAGAGCGGGTGTTTTCAGACCGGCCCCGAGCCGGCGTCCGACATCGCGCCAGGCGTGGCGCTACCGAGGGCGGCGGAAATTACGCCGCGCGACCTCGCCGCACTCCGCGCCGATTTGCCGGTGCGCGTCATCGATGTCGGCATTTCCGACGCCTACCTTGCCGGCCACCTGCCGGACGCCGTCTGGTGCGCGCGCGGCGCGCTCGGCGATCTGTTACGCGACCGGCCGCCAGACGGGCCGCAGGACCAGCCGACCGTGCTCACCTCCGAGACCGGTACTTTGGCCCAGCTCGCGGCGGACGATCTCGGCGCACCGGCGGGCTTGTCGGTTCTCGCCGGCGGCAACGCGGCGTGGCGCGGTGCCGGCTTCGAGCTCTCAACCGACGCCGGCGAATTGGCGTCGGCGCGCGACGACCACTGGCTTGCCGCCTCCGAACGACCGGGCGAGGTGCGCCGCAATGTCATCGACTATCTGGAATGGGAGGTGACATTGCTCGACGACATCGAGCAGGGCGGTATGGTGCCGTACCGCAACCTGCTATGGCGGTAGGAGGTTGGCATTGTTTGCAATACCAGCCCGCAACGGATAGCGCCGCACGCATCGGCCGGCTTTGCAGATGACGAAATTCAGCGTTACCGCGCATCGGGGACACGCTCAGGCGAAAGCGGGCATGATCTCCTCGGCGAAATCCTGCATCAGCCCCGGCGTCCTGAAGGCGCCCGATAACAGGATATAGGCGACCCCGCCGTCGCGCAGACGCCGGATCATTGCGATGATCTCTTCCGGCGTCCCTATCAGGGTGCCGTTTTCCGCCGCCTCCCGGAGGTTGGGATCGGACGCCATGCTGGAGACGTAACCGCGGTCCGCGGATGTCGCCAGCGCGTTCATCCGGTCCAACGCCTGCATGCGGCGCTCGATCGCAGCTTCGCGTTCCGCGTCGTTCCGGACGATGACGATGCCGCGCGCCAGAGCGACGGCCATCGGATCGAAGGGACGGCCCGCCGCTTCGACCGCCTCGCGGTAGATCCGAATTCGTTCCAGCGACAGGTCGAGGGTGGCGAACTGATCGAGCAACAGCGAATAGCCGTCTTCGGCCGCCTTGCGCAGCGACTCCGGCCGGCCCGCGGCAAGCCACAGCGGCGGATGCGGGCGCTGCACCGGCGGCGGCTCGACGATGATATCCTCGAAATTCCAGCGCGCGCTGTGGTGCGAAAAGCGCTCGTCGGAGATCAGCGATTGCCGGATCAGGCGCATCGATTCCTCGAAGCGCTCGGTCGCCTCTTCCAGTGGAATACAGAACCGCTCGAACTCGTTCGGCCGGTAGCCCTTGCCGACGCCGAAGTCGAGCCGACCGTTCGACAGCACATCCACGGTCGCCGCCTGTTCCGCCAACAGCACCGGATTGTGCCACGGCACGACGACGACGGCGGTGCCGAGCCGGATCGTCTCGGTTCGCGCGGCAAGGTAGGTGAGCAGGTTGAGCGAGGCGGAAATCTGGGCACTGCCCGTAAAATGATGCTCGACGAGAAAGATGCTGTGGAAGCCGAGGCGCTCCGCCTCCACGACGCCGTCGATCAGTTGCCGATAACCGTGACTATCGTCGGATTGAGAAAAGCCGAGCCGCTCGCCGCCACCCGGCGCGCCGTGTCCGCCCGCTTTTGCCGTCGCACCGCCGAACAAGCCGAACTTCACCGGGTGGTTCCTTCCCTGCTGGGTTTCCGCAACACGCTACCAGTCCGAAGGGTTGACGCCAAATACCCGCCACCGGCACGGATTCGCCATGCCGCATCCGCTGCGCTACGCTTGTTCGTAATTCGGAACATCAACGGGCTTGCGAAAATGAAATTCGGGATTTTCTACGAATTGCAACTGCCCCGGCCATGGGAACCGGGCGCCGAACAGCGGTTGTACAACAACGCGCTCGACCAGATGGAATTGGCCGACGGGCTCGGTTTCGACTACGCCTGGGAAGTCGAGCATCATTTCCTGGAAGAGTATTCGCATTGCGCGTCGCCGGAGGTTTTTCTCGGCGCCGCCAGCCAGCGGACCAAGAACATCCGCCTGGGCCACGGCATCATTCAGTTGACCACCAATCACCCGGCGCGGGTCGCCGAACGGGTGGCGTCCCTCGACCTGTTGAGCGGCGGCCGCGTCGAATTCGGCATGGGCGAAGGCGGCAGCATCACCGAGCTCGGCCCCTTCGACCGGCCGCTCGAGACCAAGCGCGCGGTCTGGGAAGACGCGGTCCGGGCGATCATGCCCATGTTCAAGGATGGCGGCTGCGAATACCACGGCGACTATTTCGACTTTCCGCTGCGCAACGTGCTGCCGAAGCCGGTGCAGAAACCGCATCCGCCGCTTTGGGTCGCGTGTTCGCAACTCGACACCATCGAAATGGCGGGCCGGCGCGGCATCGGCGCGCTGGGATTCCAGTTCATCAGCGGCGACGCGGCCCATGCCTGGGTGCATTGCTATTACAATTCCTTCACCAAGCGCATGGAGAAGCTGACGGAGTACCAGACCAACCCGAACATGGCCCTGGTCAGCTATTTCATGTGCGCTGAAACCGACGAGGAGGCGCGCCGCCGCGCCATCGGCATCCCGTTCTTCCAGTTCGCCCTCAAATTCTACAGCGCGGACCGCATCGGCGAGAAGCGCGACCGGCCGCCGCCGGGCACCATCGACCTGTGGGCGGAATATGAGCGCTGGAAGGCCGAAAACCCCGAGGCGCTCGAGCGCGCCCTGTCAGGCGGGCTGATCGGCTCGCCGGAAACGATCCGCAAACGGCTGCGCAAATACGCAAGCTCGAATGTCGACCAGATCATCCTGCTGAATCAAGCGGGCAAGAACACCCACGAGCATATCTGCGAAAGCCTGGAGCTGTTCGCCAAGGAGGTCATGCCGGAATTCCAGGCCATGGAGCCGGAGCATCAGGAATGGAAGCAAAAGGTCCTGGCCGGTGAAATCGAGCTCGAGGAGATCGACACCTCGCCCTACAAATCGCGGTACAGTAAAAATTCGGTTCAACTCGACACCATCCGCAGCGCCGACGCCGCGGACTGAACCGCCGGGGACACCGCGACGGCCGTTACCAGCGAGTACAGCCAATGGACATTACCGACCGCGGCTACGCCAACCCCGATCTGTTGTGGTCGCCCGACACCTTGCGACAGCGAATGGAACAACCCGGTCTCGCGATCATCGATACGCGCGCCGCCGAGTTGTTCGCAAAAGGCCACATCCCCGGCGCGCGGCACTTCGATCTATATTTCGTCAATACCGACGATACCGACCCGGCGCCGCTGGCGTCCTTCACGCGCATGTGGGCCAACCTGTTGGGGTGGCGCGGCGTGCAAAACACGGACACGATTGTCTTTTACGGAGGCTTTACCGACATGTGCGCCGCGCGCGGATTCTGGTTTGCCGAATATCTCGGCCACGGGGATGTCCATGTGCTGGATGGCGGCGTCGCGGCGTGGACCGAGGCCGGCCTCCCGCTGGAAACCGCGGGCGATCCGCCAAAGCCGGCCAAGTTTGCCGTCGACACCGTCCCGGACAGGGTGGCAAGCCATCTCGATGTCACGGCCGCCATCGATGATCCGGACCACGTCATTATCGACACGCGCAGCCGCGAAGAATTCGAGGGCACCGATCGTCGGGCGCGCCGCGGCGGTGCAATTCCCGGCGCCAAGCATCGCGATTGGGTGGAGTTATACGACCACGACAGCGGCTGTATGAAACCCGCCGGCGCGTTGCGGTCGGGCTTCGACGCCTTGGGCGCCACGCCCGATAAGGAGATCACGTTGTATTGCAACACCGGCTATCGATCGGCCCATGGCTATCTGGCGCTTCGGCTGCTCGGGTATCCGCGGCTGAGAAATTATGTCGGTTCCTGGCAGGAGTGGGGCAACCGCGACGGGCTCCCGATCTGGACGCCGCCCGCGGGTTCGGACTCCGATCCTTCGACATAGATCAAGCGAGCCGATCAGGCCGATCGAAAGCCTGGAAGGTCTGCTCGGCGATATGCTAGCACTGTGCGGGTAAGAACAATCGTCGGTGCATCGGCTGTGCTGGTGCCGGTCGCCGGGGATGGAGAGACGACAATGCGCCAATTTCTCCGATGCTTGCTCCCTCTCATTGCCGCCGTGACATTCGGCCTGCCCGCGGCGGCCGCACCGCAAATCCTGCTTGCCGTCGAGGCCGGAAACGCGATTCCGATGCGCTGCGACTCGCGCCACTGCGAGGCGGAAATCGGCACGATCTGTCTGCAACCCGATCGGTCCGATCCTGAGCGCGGCACGCCGTATACGCTGCTCGATCCGAAAGCACTCGCGCTGGTCGCCACGGGACGGAACGGCCAGCCGGTTCAAATTCCATTCGCCGGTCGCCTACGCATCGTTGCGGCGCGCGGCCATACGGCGGTTCGCATCTCGATCCCCCGTGTAATTTTGGCGCATGGCAGCCTTACCCGCCCGGCCCTGCGCCTCAAAGGCAACGTCCTCTTTATGCCGCGACCCGAGGACGGCGACACCGAACCGCAGCGGGACGCCGACGCTGCCCTGGCCCGAACCACACTGCGGACCATCGCCGCCAAGGTTTTCCGTCAGCACACCGACCGGTCGCAGGCAGTCGGCGTGATTCTGCGCGCGATCAATTCGTTGCCGCGGGACCGCGCGCCGACGCGGGCGGAGCTCACCATGGCCGAAACACATTTGCTGGACGCAAGGCTGCCCAAACGCGCCCGCAACCTGGTGCAGGAAGCCGCCGGCCACTGCCAGGACGTCGGCACGACCTTCATCGACGAGGAGCCCTTGTTCAGCTATCGCGGCTGTCTCGGCGTGAACCACGATGCGATGCTCGAGGAAGTGTTCATGGACTACCGCGCCACACTCAAAAGCGCGCCCCGGAGCTAACCGCGTCGCGCCGAAAATGCTGGCTACCCGTCGACAATAATCCTCGTCAGGACGTCGGGCATGCTGAGCATCGGGAAGTGGCCGGTATCGAGTTCGTGCCACTGTGCATTGAGCTTTTCGGCAGTGCGCCGCTGATGCGCCTCGCCGGGGTTTTCCGCCCGGCGGCAGAAGACGACCGTGGTGTCCCAGTCCTGATCCCAGAAATCCTCGAACACGACGGGCTGTTCGAAGACCCCGATGGGGTGCAGCGTGGACCGGTCGGCCGCCCATCCTGCGAGCTCGGGGTCGAGGTCGGCGATAAACCGCTCCAGCCGCTCCTCCCGGGTCGGGCCGTTCGCCACATCGGTTTCAATCGTCGCCGGCCCGCGCACGATGTCGCGAATCTTCTCGCCATGCATCAGCGCCAGCGCATCGGCGAAGACGAGACGCGTGATCCGCTCGCGCGCCAGTTCCGCCGTCTTCGCCATGACCATGCCGCCGGCGGACGCGCCGACCAGTACCACGTCGCGCAAATCCTCCGACCATAGGAAACCCGCGACCTCTTCCGCCTGCGTTTCGGTGGTGATGCCGGGCCGAAGCTGCGCGGCCCGCTCGCCGCAGCCGTCCAGCGTCGGCGCAAACACCAGGTGGCCCTGATCCCGCAGACGCGCGGCAACCAGTTTCCAGATCCAGCCGCCCTGATAGGCGCCATGCAAAAGCACGAATGTCGTCACCACGTTTCTCCCTGATTTTTCCCAAATGCGGCTGGCGAAGGCAGCCGGCGCGGCATTTTCACCTATGGGCGGGTGCGCCGACACGCTCCAGCAACTGCGCCAGCGCTTCGTAGGGCTGCGCTCCGACCACGCCGTAACCGCTGGAGACAAAGGTCGGCACGCCGGTCACGCCGTAGTCGCGCGACTTCGCCCAATCCGCATCGACCGCGGCCTGGAAGCGGCGCTCCTCCAACACGTCCCGCGCCTCCTCAGAAGACAGGCCGACGGACTTCGCGATTTCGACCAGCACCGCCGGGTCGCCGATATTACGGGCTTCCACGAAATACGCCTTGTACAGCGCGTCATGATACGCCTCGCCGCCGGGCTGCGTGTCGGCCCATGTGCCGAGCTCCTGTGCCAGCCGGCTGTTGTAGGTGTGCGTGCGGGTCCCGTAAGGCAGCCCTTCCGCCTCCATGAGCCCTTTCATACGGGCCTGGCTGGCCTTGATGTCCTCCGGGCTCCGGCCCGCGAACAACTCCGCCAACGTGCGGCCCTCGGCCGGCGTTTCCGGATGCAGCGGAAAGTGCACCAGGACGATTTCGACATCGAAATTCCGCTTCAGTTTTTCAATACGCACGGTACTGAGATAACACCACGGTCAGACGTAGTCGCTGAAGATCTCCAGGACAATCGGTTCGGCCATCATGGCTCTCCCTTGAGGGGCAAAGAATAATTCCGGTCGCGCGAACGCGTTGGACGTCCGGCAGCGGTACCGCAGCCGTCTCCAACAGTCATGCCACGCCGGGATCGCAGCGACAAGCGACGCTGAAAACTCACCTGCGGCGGATGCTGTTGCCACCTTGCGGGGCTTGATTCGGAATTCTTGCGCTAAGAGTACAGGAGTTCGCGAATTTCCTCGACACGAGCGGGCTTTTCCAGCGTGGCGACTTTCGCCTGACTGCGCTGTTGGACAATGTTCCGTGCAGCGATCAGGTAGGCAGGATCGTATCCCGACATAAAAACAAGCGTACCGTCGAAACGCTTCTTTGCGAGCCAGTTCGACACTTCGATGCCGTCGAAATCCGGCATGAAAATGTCGAGAAAAATGATGTCGGGCGCGAAGACATCGTAGCGTTCAAAAATCTCGTACGACTTGGAAATTTGCTCGAGAGTATGACCCATATCGGACATGGCGCGCTTGACGAACCGCCCGAATTGAACGTCGTCGTCAACGATTAGGATCGAATAACCGGACATATGCACCTTGATTGATATCTGATTTCCGACCGCACGCCGGGTGTGGGGATTTGTCACAAATGCTCGCAGTATTTTAGGATTATTCCGCACCCACGCAGTGACCCCGTTCATATGATGACGGTCACATGAACCATCGGGCTAAAGAATTCGGGTTCGGTCAAGCGCGGCTCCATCGATGACCCAGTGACCGGATCTGCCGTAACGCGTCAAATCGGAAAGGATTGGCTAGGATATCGGCTCGCCGGGCGTGTGATCGACGGAGCGATCAACGGGTCCTTGGTTGATTGACTGCGTTGATCGGCACTTTTAACGAGAATTTATATAATTGAACCTATGCTGCCGCCGCTTACGAAGGCCGCGTCGGGCCATTAATTGTTTGATGCATCGAGCCGGAAAATTATTGTCCAAGCGTCCTGTTAGGCAGCCGAAACATGGATACCAATAGCGTAACCCCGTCTAATAACACCCCGTTTCCACGGAAGATTATATTTTCCATTCTGACGGCATGCGTTGTTTTAGCAAGTTTGGTTGCTCTCGGGTTCTACTTCCTTGCGATCGACCAATACAAATCAAACCGTTTGGGAGAAAAAACGACCGTATTGACGTTGGTCGATGCTTTCTTTTCGACCTATTCGGATCTTAGAAGCATGACGGAAAATTCCGGCTTGCCCGTACCGGCGACCTTTCGCGCGCATGCCCTGGAGACCTTCCATAGAAACCGTAAGGGCGGCGATGCAATCAGGGTCACGATGGTGGGCTTCCCGGGGCGCGAAATTCGGACAACCGCTAAAGACGAGAATATGCGGAGGACCATGCGTGCCTTCGCCGAACAAAGCACGCGCGACCCTATCGTCGCGTTAATTCAACTGGACGGTGAGCCCGTCTTACGCACCACCCTGCCGTCAATCGCAAATCGAATAAGCTGCGTCAGCTGTCACAACAAACACGCTCCGAAATCGGCGCCATGGAGGTTGGGCGAGGTCATGGGCGCATTTGTGATTGATGCTCCAGCCGGGGCCGGTATACGGAAAATCCTGGTGCAAAGCACCGGCGTCGCGCTGCTCACATTTCTATTGACATTTGGCCTCTCAATCTTTGCCTACTTCTTCCAGGCGCGTCGATTGGAGGCGGAAATTCAGGCTCGCCGATCGGAAGCAGCGGAATCCGCCAGCCGGGCCAAGTCCGAATTCCTGGCCAATATGAGCCACGAATTGAGGACCCCATTGAATGCCATTATCGGCTACTCGGAACTCCTCCAGGAGGAAGCGAAGGATCGGAATGATGAGCTGCTGATTGATGACCTGAGCAAGGTGCGCAGTGCTGGAAATCATCTCTTGGGGCTGATCTGCAATATTCTCGACCTATCAAAGGTCGAGGCCGGAAAGATGGAGGTCGATCTTCAGGAAACCGGCCTCGATGAGTTGCTGGGAAGCGTCGGCGACACCACACAGCACCTTATCGCCAAAAATGGAAATGCATTTGAGATCACCAATTCAGCGGTGGTAGCAACGTTCTCGACCGATCCGCAGAAGCTCAGCCAATCGTTGATCAATATGCTTGGCAATGCGGCGAAATTCACACGAAACGGCGAGGTGCGATTAGAGGTCACGCAGGAACCTGCGGGATGGCTTAACTTCATTGTCAGCGACACCGGTGTGGGGATGAATGCCGACCAGATGAACAAGATCCTCGAGCCGTTCACGCAGGGTGACACGTCGACCACGAAGAAATATGGCGGCACCGGTCTGGGTTTGGCGATCACCAAGAGATTTTCCGAACTCCTGGGCGGCCGGCTCGATGTGGAAAGCGAGCCCGGCCAAGGGAGTCGCTTCACGCTCAGTCTTCCGATCCAGCATGCCGGGACCGGCGCGACCCTCCACGCCGCCTGAGAATATTAGCGGTTCCCGGCCGTTGATACGACAGAGCGTCGCGCCATGGCGTCTCCGGTCTACCGCCCGGCGGTGCGCCGTTTTGTGGGGTTCCGGTCCTCATGCTAGGCTCAAGCTGAGTTTGACCAATCGAAAGACCCGCCCATGGCCCGGCTGACCGATATCCCGCTCGGCGAACGCAAGATGATGGAGGAGCTGGACTGCTCCGGGTTCGAGGGCCGGCGGCCCTGGGTTACCGGCCCGGCCCTGTCCGAGCGCCGTGTCGCCATCGTCTCGACCGCCGCGCTCAACCTGCGCAGCGACGCGGTGTTTCAGCGCGGCGACACCGACTACCGGGTGATCCCGGGCGACGTCGATCCCGCCGACGTGGTGATGAGCCACGTCTCGGTGAATTTCGACCGCACGGGGTTTCAGCAGGACCTCAACGTGTGCTTCCCGATCGATCGGCTGCGCGAAATGGCCGCCGACGGCATCATCGGCTCGGTCTCGAATTTCCATTTCGCGGTGTCCGGCGCGCCGCACCCGGCGGAACTCGAGGAGTCGGCGCGCGCCGTCGCGGCAATCATGAAGGCGGACACGGTCGATACCGTGCTGCTGATCCCCATATGACCGAAATGTTCGCGCGCCGTGGGCGGGCTTGCCATCTACTTTGAAGAGGAAGGGCTGGCGACGACGCAGATCAGCCTTATCCGCATCCATACGGAACGCACCCAGCCGCCGCGCGCGCTCTGGGTGCCCTATGAACTGGGCCGGCCGATCGGCGTGCCGAACGACCCCGCATTCCAGAAGCGGGTGATGATGGCCGCGTTCGACCTGCTCGACGCGCCCGAGGGTCCGCTGATCGTCGACTATCCCGAGGAGATACCCGACGGCGCCGGTGAAATGGACGAGGACGCGATGACCGGCATGGTCTGCCCGATCGACCTGCCGAAACCGCCGAACGCGACCGCGCCGGCGAGCGCCATCGGCAAGGCGCTGCTGCAGGAAGTCGCCTCGCTCGCCCCCTGGTACGAACTCGCGGTCAACCGGCGCGGCCGCACCACGGTCGGCCCGAGCGGCATGACGATCGACGCCTGCGGCAAGGCGCTGGCCGCCTTTCTCGACGGCGGTGCCGCTCCCGAGGCGCGCGACGGGATACCGGCCCAGCGGGTCCTCAAGCTCGCCTATGAAGACCTCAAGGCGTATTACGGCGAGGCGATCACCGCCCAGCCCGGCTATTCCACCAGCAAGCAGGTCGAGGACTGGCTGTTCAACGAGACGGTGCTGGGCAAGGCGCTATGGACGTTGCGGGATCTTTGCCTCGAACACGAGGACGAGTATTTCCGCTACCTCGGCACCAACTCGATCGTCCCGGATCGGCAGATCCATCCGCCGGATTGATCGATTGGTCCCCGGCTATTGTTTGGTGAACGGCAGCATCCGGTTCAGGAATCTGTCCTTGTTCACCAGTTGGTGCTTGATGCCGAGGCCGATATGCACGGTCAGGGCGATGACGGTCAGATAGCCGATGACCAGATGCGTGGCTTCGCCTATCGACGCAAGCGCCGCGTTCTTTTCGATCAGCACCGGCAGCGGCACGACGCCGAACAGCTTGAACGCGAAGCCGCCCCCCCATGGTGAAGACATAGCCACTGACCGGCATCAGCAGCATGCAGGCGTAGAGCACGCGTTCGGCGCATTTCGTCGTCGCCCGTTCCCACTCCTCCAGCGTATCGGCCCAGTCCGGCAGCCGCGTCGTCTTGCGCCAGGTCAACCGCAGCAGAACCACCGCCAAGGCGACGAGGCCGATAGATTTATGCCAGGTGTAGAAAGGCCCCGCCGGAACGCCGAGAAAGCTATCCCCCTTGCCGAGGCGCATCATGAGACTGCCGACGACATACTGGTTGACGAAAATGAGAAAAATAGCCCAGTGAAAGAATTTCGCGACCGCGCCATACCGGTTCGAACTGTTCGTGAATGCCATAAATTGCTCCTCCTGGCCGGCGATCCGGACAATACGCCGTCATCCGGAGACCGGAACGGCAAAGATTTCGGCGCAGTTTGGCATGATTCGCCGGCTATTCCTCCCAACGATGGCAGGACACCCGTTATCTCCCATCGCAATACCTGCCCCGCCGCCTATATAATCGTCTCATGAGCGAGGCACGCGAAACTCCCGGTCTGTCCGACGCCAGCGCGGCGCCGCTGCTGATGCCGTGGCTGCCGGCGAAGCGCTATGAGCGGCCCCTCTCCGAAGGCGGCGTGCCCTTCGAACTGGTCTCCGACTATACCCCCGCCGGCGATCAGCCGCAGGCAATCGACCAGCTGACCGACGGGCTGCAGAACGGCGAAGGGGAGCAGGTGCTGCTCGGCGTCACCGGGTCCGGCAAGACCTTCACCATCGCCCATGTCATCCAGCGGGTGCAGCGGCCGACCCTTGTGCTCGCGCCGAACAAAACGCTGGCGGCGCAACTCTACGGCGAGATGAAGAGTTTTTTCCCGAACAACGCGGTCGAGTATTTCGTCTCCTATTACGACTACTACCAGCCGGAAGCCTACGTCCCGCGCTCCGACACCTATATCGAGAAGGACGCGTCGATCAACGAGCAGATCGACCGCATGCGCCATTCGGCGACGCGGTCGCTGCTGGAACGCGACGACGTGATCATCGTCGCCTCGGTCTCCTGCATTTACGGTATCGGCTCGGTCGAGACTTATTCGACCATGGTGGTGCCGCTCAAGGTGATGCAGCGCGCCGACCCGCGCGACATCATGCGCCGGCTGGTCGAGCTGCAATACCGCCGCAACGACAATAATTTCCACCGCGGCACCTTCCGGGTGCGCGGCGACACGCTGGAGATCTTTCCGGCGCATTACGAGGATCGGGCCTGGCGTCTCAGCTTCTTCGGCGACGAGATCGAGTCGATTCAAGAGTTCGACCCGCTGACCGGGGAAAAGACCAGCACGCTGGAATCGGTGCGCATCTACGCCAACAGCCATTACGTCACGCCGAAACCGACGCTGACCCAGGCGGTGAAGTCGATCAAGGAAGAGCTCAAGCAGCATCTCGACCTGCTGCACCGGGAAAACAAGCTGCTGGAGGCGCAGCGCCTGGAGCAGCGCACCAATTTCGACATCGAGATGATCGAGGCGACCGGCTCCTGCGCCGGCATCGAGAACTATTCGCGCTATCTCACCGGGCGTAACGCCGGCGAGCCGCCGCCGACGCTGTTCGAATACATCCCGGACAATGCATTGCTGATCATCGACGAATCGCATGTCACGGTGCCGCAGGTCGGCGGCATGTTCCGCGGCGACTACAACCGCAAATCGACCCTGGCCGAATTCGGCTTCCGTCTGCCGTCCTGCGTCGACAACCGGCCGCTCAAGTTCGAGGAATGGGACGCCATGCGGCCGCAATCGATCTTCGTTTCGGCGACGCCGGGGCCGTGGGAGCTGGAGCGCACCGGCGGCGTGTTCACCGAACAGGTGGTGCGGCCGACCGGGCTGATCGATCCGGTCTGCATCATCCGGCCGACCGAGAGCCAGGTGGACGACCTGCTGGCCGAGTGCAAGACCTGTACCGAGAAAAGCCAGCGCGTACTGGTCACCACGCTGACCAAGCGGATGGCCGAGGATTTGACGGAATTCATGGGCGAGGCCGGGCTCAAGGTGCGCTATATCCATTCCGACGTGGACACGCTGGAGCGCATCGAGATCATCCGCGACTTGCGGCTCGGCGTGTTCGACATCCTGGTCGGCATCAACCTGCTGCGCGAGGGATTGGATATCCCAGAATGCGCGCTGGTGGCGATCCTCGATGCGGACAAGGAGGGATTTCTGCGGTCGCGCACGTCGCTGGTGCAGACGATCGGCCGGGCGTCCCGCAACATCGACGGACGGGTCATCCTGTATGCCGACCATATTACCGATTCGCTGGACTACGCGCTCAATGAGACAAACCGGCGGCGCGAAAAGCAGCAAGCCTACAATGCCGAGCACGGCATCACCCCCGAATCGGTCCGCAAGCAGATCGGCGATATCCTGCAAAGCGTCTACGAGCGCGACCATGTCACGGTGAATACCGGCGACGCGGAGCACGCGCACCTCGTCGGCGTCGACCTCAAGAGCTACATCAAGGATCTGGAAAGCCGCATGCGCGGCGCCGCTTCGGATCTGGAATTCGAAACCGCGGCGATGATGCGCGACGAGATCAAACGGCTCGAGGCCTATGACCTCGACCTGCCGGCCGACGCCGCCCCGCTCAACCCCGAGATCGCCGCCTCGATCCAGTCGGTGCCCAAGGGCATCATGGCCAAAGGCCGGCCGAAACGCCGCGGCAAGGGCGGACGCAAGCGCGGCTTCTGACGGCTTACCGGAAACGCGCCCGCCGAAACGTCTCTGCACCATGCGCAAACCATACGCGTTAATTTCCGCCGCCCAATTGCGGCACGCGGCAATTTGCTCTTGAATGCGGCAGCCCCCGGGCCATTGCCACCGACCGACAGGAGACGCCGCCGTGAAGATCACCGAAGTCCTGACCCATCCGCTTTCCGTCAAGGTCGACCCGCCGACTTGGACGGCGCATGAGATCGGCGATAGCGCCAGCCTGGTCCTGTTCGAGGTCCGCACCGATGAGGGCATCACCGGGTACGGCGAGGTGCAGGGCGGACCGCAGAAAACGATCTGCGACCTGGCGGCGATATTTTCCGATGTTGTCAAAGGTATGGACCCGCTCGCACATGTCGATGTTTGGGAAAAACTCTTTTCGACCACCTCGCCGCGCCCGGGCGGATTGGGCGGCTGGGACGGCCTGCCGGCGCCCTTGCCGCGCAGCCAGCGGCCGCAGGCCATGGCGGCGATCGGCGGCATCGACATCGCGCTCTGGGACATCAAGGGCAAGGCGGCCGGCCTGCCGAATTACCGTTTGCTCGGCGGTGCGCGCACATCGGTCTTCACCTACGCGACGGGCGGCTACTACCTGGAAGGCGCGCCGCTGGAGGCCTGCGCCGAGGAGCTGGGCGCCTTCGCGACGAACGGATTCAAGGCGGTGAAGCTCAAGACAGGCGCGCTCTCCATCGCCGACGAGGTGACCCGGATCAAGGCGATCCGCGCGACGATCGGCAAGGACGTCTTGCTGATGCTCGATATGAACGCGCCCTATGGCGTTCAGGACTGCATCCGCTTTGCCGAGGCGGTCGCGCCGTACGACATTTACTGGCTCGAGGAACCGCTGCACTGGCATCTCCAGCCGGCCGACTTCGTGCAGTTGGCCGCGGCCTCGCCGATCCCGCTGGCCCATGGCGAACGCGAATGGCACCGCTTTACGGTGCGGGATTTCATCGATTCGGGGTCGATCCGTTTCGTGCAATTCGACTCGACCCGCCATGCGGGCTTCACCGAGTCCTTGCGCATCGCCCATCACGCGGCCCAGAAAAACGTTCTGATCGCCCCGCACACCGCGGCACACATCCACGCTCATTTGGTCTCCGCGTTCGGCGACGCGGCGTTTGGCGCTGAGTCGCACGGCAGCCACGAGCGCCATCCGATCCAGCACAATCTGTATCAGGGCGGCACGACCTACCGCGACGGCATGGTCCACCTGTCGGACGCACCGGGCTTCGGGTTCGAGATCAACTGGGATTACGTCAAGCACCTGCAGGGATAGTTCGTTGTTCCGCTGACACGAAGTCGTACCGGCCCGCGCGGCGCAAATACGCTAATGCTTGATCCCGATTGGACGCACCCCCTATCCTGACCGCGATGGCAGACATCAAGACAGCACTGATTACCGGGGCCGCGCGCCGGGTTGGCCGCGCCATCGCGCTCGATCTGGCCGAGCACGGCTGGACCGTCATTGTGCATTTCCACCGGGCGGCGGAAGACGCGGCGGCGGTGGTCGCGGCGATCCGCGCGGCCGGCGGCGCGGCGCTTCCGGTGCAAGGCGACCTCTCAAATGAAGCCGAAACCGGCCGCGTGTTCGCCGATGCCGCCGCGGCCGCCGGGCCGATCACTTGCCTGATCAACAATGCCGCCGTCTTCGAACCGGACAATATCGAGACGGCGGACCGGCGGAGTTGGGATCTTCATCTCGAAACCAACCTTCGCGCGCCGTTCGTCCTCTCCCAAGCCCTGGCGGCAAACCTGCCGGACGGGTGCGGCGGCGCGATCATCAACATGCTCGATCAGCGGGTGTGGAACCTGACACCGAACTTCTTGTCCTATACGGTCGGCAA
>JAOTYV010000315.1 GCA_029861675.1 Alphaproteobacteria bacterium | reverse complement strand
ATCATCCGATTCGTGTCGTTGAACTTCCTCACCGGCAGATCAAATAGTGCGTGCCGACCGTCCGGCCCGCTCCAATTCCATCCCGTGTATTTCGCCAATCCAGCGCCCTTACCCGATTGAAATCGCAGAAATAGCTCGCGAATCGCGAATCCGGCTCCATTTCCGAGCCGGATTTCCCTCAATGCAATTTCCGTGCGAAATTTTATCCCGCCAGGGCGTTACGGGATTGTATATAGCACAAAATTCCGATGATTTACAGAGGGCAGACGCACAGGCGCCCGTAACCGCGAATTGTTTCGCCCGATTCGGCCTATCCTTCGCCGGGGTTCGGGTTGAAATACTTATCGAATTTGCCGGTTTCGTCCTTATAGGTGTCGGCGTCGGCCGGCGGCTCGCCTTTGCGCGTTATGTTCGGCCATTTTTCGGAATATTCACGGTTCAGCTCAAGCCACTGCTCGGCGCCACTGTCGGTGTCCGGAAGAATTGCCTCCACCGGGCACTCCGGCTCGCAAACGCCACAATCGATGCACTCATCCGGATGGATCACCAGCATATTTTCGCCAACATAGAAACAATCCACCGGACAGACTTCGATACAGTCCTGATACTTGCATCGAATGCAATTTTCGTTAACGACATAGGTCATTCGGAAACTCCTTCCCCTTATTGTCGCGCGCGCGGCAAGGCACGCTCTTCGCCTTTATGGGTTATCTGGGTGACTGACGGTGCCCATGCGCGATACCACGCGTTTGCGCGCCGCGCCACTTTCCTGATCAGTGACATACAAAAGACCGGACACCCGACGCAATAGATTCGCTTCGAATGGATGCAATTCGCCGTCAGCATACGCGACTTCCCATAACATCTCGATCAGCTTTACACGTTCATCATGGTCGAAGTTCTGCTTTACTTTCCGGGTGAAGCCGTAAATTTCGACCGAATCGTCAACCACCGTCGCCGCTGCGTCGATCAAGGATGTTACTTCCGCCGCATCGAGCGTAAATCGTGTTTGCAGGACAGCCGCCACACGCGCACGCTCCTTCGGGTCGAACTGCCCGTCGAGCCGCGCCGCCTCGATCAGCAAGGCCGCCGCCGCGAGCCGAAGCTCCTCGTCGCTGTGCCGGCCGTTGGACGCGCGTGCCCGTCCTTGGCGATCCTGCAAGAATGCTTTCACATGGGCTAACATATCCGGGAGTTAGCACAGATGGGGGCGCCGGAAAACGGTGTATTCGCGTAGCAGCCCTCGACTTGTTCCACAGCTATGATTGGCTTAGCGTCACAGCCAATCCGCCAAACGAGTTCCAACGGGCTCCCGCCATGACCGAATCCGAAGATGTGCGCCGCTATTACCCCGCGACCGAGCGAAACCGGGATTCGATCGTGTCGGTCCTCCGGCGTGTTCTGCCGCCATCCGGGTTAATCCTGGAGATTGCCAGCGGGTCTGGGGAACATGCGGCCCATTTTGCATCGATCTTTCAAAACCTCGTGTGGCAGCCGAGCGACCGGGATCCGGAAGTACTGGATAGCATCGCAGCCCATGCGAACGCGGGCGGAGCGACCAATGTTTGCCGGCCCCTGGAACTGGACGTGGCGGCACACCCATGGCCGGTCGACCAGGCCGACGCCGTCTTGTGTATCAACATGATCCATATCTCTCCTTGGTCGGCCTGTCAGATGCTGCTGAAGGGCGCGGGCGCGCAGCTGGCGGAGGGCGGCGTTTTATATCTGTACGGCCCCTACAAGCGTCGGGGCCGTCACACCGCCCCGACGAACGCCGCATTCGACGACTCTCTTCGACAGCAAAATCCCGCATGGGGACTGCGCGCCGTGGAAGATGTCGAATCGGAAGCACGGCAATACGGGCTGCGACTGGAAGAAATTATCGACATGCCCGCCAATAATTTCAGTCTGATTTTGCGCAAAGAGTCGTGACGGTCGGCGGGACGACCGCGGCATTTGTCATGGTACCGTGCTACGACCAGTCGCCATCGCTCTTGAGACGTTCCACCGCCCGCCGATCTTTTTTTGTCGGGCGCCCGGCCCCCGGTTCCCGTGATGGCGTTTTTTGCGACGGCGCATCGGCAGCCGCCTGCACGGCCGGCGGCGTCAGATCCTCGTACAACAGGCGTGCTTCCGGCGCCGGGCCCCGGCGTTCCCCAAGCGCCGCAATCTTCACCACCCGAACGCGCGGCCCGGTGGCGAAGGTAAGCACATCACCGGTCTGCACGGGATGATTGGGTTTCTTGACGATTTTCCGATTGACGCGGAGGCCGCCCGCCGTCACGCGTTTCGCCGCCAGTGTCCGGCTCTTGAAGAAGCGCGCATGCCAGAGCCATTTATCGATCCGGAGCCTATCAACCGCTTCTTCCGTCACTTAGCCGGCACCAAGCCTTCGAGCGCGGCGAACGGCGATGCACTGTTGTCGGGCGGTTTCGCCGCGTCTCCCTTGGCGGCCCCTTTCCGGCCCGACCGTCCCTTCAAGCCGGGCCGGCGCTTGGGCGCATACACGGTCCCGTCCGCGGTCTGGCGGGCCTTGAACCCAAGCCGGCCGAGCACCACTGCCAGCTCTTCGCCCGCGCACCCGGCGAGACGGGTTAGTTCCGGTGATTCGGCGATCGGACCCTCGCGCGCGCGCCGGCGCAACACGGCGGAGAGCCGCTCGACTTGGTCGACCCGGAGCGCGCGGCTGCCCATGACGCGGTACCCCATCGCCGCCCAACAATCCTTTGCGATCGGCGCCGCCGGCGATACCGGCCGAACCACCAATTCGGCAAGACGCTCCGGGACCGTCTGGTTCTGAAACACCGCCCAAAGAATTGCACGTAGACGTACCACCGCCGGTTTTGTGAGTACGGGAAAGAAGACCGATTGCGCGCCGATACGAACGCCAAGCGCGGCCACGGCCTTGCGCCCGGACGGCCCGAGATTGGCGATCAACGACCGCACGTCCTGACGCGCTTGCGAGCCGAGGCTTTCGGAAAGCTGGAAGACCAGCCCCCGGGCGGGCGCCGGCAGATCGGCGTCGAGCGCCGCGAACAGGCATTTCAACCGCTTGCGGATATGCCGGCCGAGCCAATCCTCGAGCCGGCGGCGCAGCACTTCGCGGGCGTTGTTCTCCATAATGTCGGTACGCAACACCTCGACGCTGGGGTGCAGCAAGCCCCGGCCAGCGCTCAGCCGCGCCACATCGACACCGCGCCAGGCAAGCCGTGCGGTATCCGACAAGGTGAAACTGCCGTCGTCATCGGCGGCGATTTGCGCCGCCCGGCGCGGCAATTCCTGCGCGACCGCACGACGCGCGGCGGCCAGCACTGTGCGCCGTTCCTCCAAACCGGCCTCGGGAACGAAAACCATGCCCGCCATATGTCCGACCCGTTCGCCCTCGACCACCACGTCATGCCCGGCCGTCACCGCCGACAGAAGCTGCGAACCATCCTCGCGCCGGCGATCGATCAGCGCCGCCCGGTGATCGACAAACCGCTGGGTCAGCTTTAGATGCAGCGTATCGGAGAGTCTGTCCTCGATGGCCCGTGTGCGTTCCTGCCAATGGGTGTTGTCGTCCAGCCAGTCGCCCCGATGGCTGATATAGGTCCAAGTGCGGATATGGGCGATGCGATTCGTCAGCGTATCGATATCACCGGTGGTGGCGTCGAGGCGGCTGATCTGATCGGCCACCCAATCCACCGGCAGACGGCCATCCAGATCCGGGCCATCGGTCAACGCCAGATACACGCGCCGCACCATCCGCGCGTGTTGGTCCGGCGTAATCTTGCGAAAATCCGGAATTTGGCAAACTTCCCAAAGCAGCCGGACCGCCGCTGGATTGGTGGCCATCGCCATGACATCCGCGTCTTGGGCCAGCCGGGCAAGCACGGCGTAATCCTCGCCATCGCGGGCGCGTATGAGTTCCGGACGCGGCGGCGGCAATTCCAGGCTTTTCAACAAGGTCTTGGGCGATTTGAAGTCGAGGCGGGTCCTGCGCCAATAGGCGCGGTCGACCGCATCGAACGTATGCGTTTCGACCGCCTCCACCGTCTCCTCGTCGAACGGCGACAATTCGTTGGTGATGCCGAAGGTTCCATCGTTCATGTGGCGCCCGGCACGGCCGGCGATCTGACCGATCTCCGCCCGGTTCAGCGGTCTCGGGCGGCGGCCGTCGAATTTCCGCGTGCCCGCGAACGCAACGTGATCGACATCCATATTGAGGCCCATGCCGATCGCATCCGTCGCAACCATATAGTCGACTTCGCCGGCCTGATACATCGCGACCTGCGCATTGCGCGTGCGCGGGCTCAACGCGCCCAGGACGACGGCGGTCCCACCCCGCTGCCGGCGGATCGATTCCGCCAGCGCATAGACTTCATCGATCGAAAACGCCACCACCGCGCTGCGCCGCGGCAACCGGCCGAGCTTGCGCGGCCCGGTGTACGACAGTTTCGAGAAGCGTTTGCGGGTTTCGATCTCGACATCCGGCACCAGCCGCTTGATCAGCCCGCGCACCGTATCGGCGCCCAGGAACATCGTCTCGTCGGTCCCGCGCGCGTGTAGCAGGCGATCCGTGAAGACATGGCCGCGCTCGGGATCGGCGCAAAGCTGGATTTCATCGATGGCGAGAAAGGCGACCGGGCGGTCCACCGGCATCGACTCGACGGTGCAGATAAACCATCGGGGATTGGGCGGGATGATCTTCTCTTCGCCGGTGATCAGCGCCACCGCGCGCGTGCCCTTGAGCGACACCACGCGGTCGTAATTCTCCCGCGCCAGCAGGCGCAACGGGAATCCGATCATACCGGTGGCATGACCGAGCATTCTGTCGATGGCGAGGTGCGTTTTGCCGGTGTTCGTCGGTCCCAGAACCGCCCGCACTCGACCCGGGAAGAAGGTCTTCATAGCCGCTCCATAGAACGGTTTTCCACCCAATCTGGCAAGTAAAATTAGCTGCCTAGCTTTTAGCTACCAATGGGACAAACGCGACCGGCAAGGTCGCAGTTTCGGTGATCTCACCGGTGTTGTCCCTGTCAACCCGGACCAACTTTTGCAGGCCGCGATGCGGGCCGAGCGGTATTACCATGCGGCCGCCCGGCGCCAATTGATCGATCAGCGCTTGCGGCATCGCCGGCGCCGCCGCGGTTACGATGATCGCATCGAAGGGGGCATATGCCGGCCACCCCGCATTCCCGTCGCCG
>JAOTYV010000314.1 GCA_029861675.1 Alphaproteobacteria bacterium | reverse complement strand
GCGAAACCCGCCCGGCGGCGCAGGGCGAAACGGAAACCGCCTGGGCGCTGAACCGGCGCGGCGTCACCTTCGTGCTGAACGCGGACGGCAAGTCGCGCATGACGAAGCTCTCGGCCGCGCCGGGACCGGAGCAATCGACCCTGACCGCCACCGCCGGATCGGCGGCCAATGACTGGACCTGGGGCCTGACCGCGCCCGCCACCGAAGATGAGATCGAGTGATCCGTCGGCGCACGGCACCAGCACGACCGTATCACGTTGACATCAAGCGATTTTATCGCCGCCGTTCGTATCGGAAGAAATGGAGCGGGCGATGAGATTCGAACTCACGACTTCAACCTTGGCAAGGTTGCGCTCTACCCCTGAGCTACGCCCGCGTCACGGTCCCGGATATATTGCATTGGCGGACGTATTGCAATAATGCGCTGCGGCACGGCTGCCGGTTGTCGCGCCCCTCCCTTCCCGCTATCACTCGGTCATGAGCACAACCGGAGACACCGCCGGGGATCAACCCGACCGGATCGAAGCCGTCGAGGCGGAACCGCTGTTCCGCCGGCTCGACGCACTCGGCATCGCCTATGGGACGCACCAGCATCCGCCGGTCTTCACGGTCGAGGAGTCCAAGGCGTTGCGCGGCATCCTGCCCGGCGCGCATGTCAAAAACCTGTTCCTGCGGGACAAGAAAAGGCGGGTCTGGCTGGTCACCGCGCTGGAAGAGCGGCGCATCGACCTGAAGGCGCTCAAGCGCCACCTCGGCGCATCGGGCAATCTGTCATTCGGCAACGCCGAACTGCTGATGGAGGTGCTGGGCGTGACGCCGGGATCGGTCACCCCGTTCGGCGTGATCAACGATACGGCCGGCCGCGCCAGCGTGGTGCTCGACAAGGAATTGCTCGGCGATACGCCGGTCAACGCGCATCCGCTGCGGAACGACATGACCATTACGGTCGCGCCCGCCGATTTGCTGGCGTTTCTCGAAGCGGAGGACCATCCGCCGGAAATTCTCGATTTCGACGGGCTCAACTGATGCGCCACTTGCCAAGGCCCGTCGAAAAGTCCATTTAAACTGGAGCATTCAACCATAAAGCCCGGTTATGCGGCCAGGCGCACGCGATCGCGAAAGGTTATCGACATATGCAGGACATTTTCGGCGGTATGGCTTCGGGCGCCGGCGGCGCCGCCGATGGTGGCGCGCTGGTCAAGGAGACGACCACCGCGGATTTCGCCGCCGACGTGATGGAAGCCAGCATGGCGGTGCCTGTCATCGTCGATTTTTGGGCGCCCTGGTGCGGCCCCTGCAAGACACTCGGGCCGATGCTGGAACGCGCGGTCACCGAACGCGCCGGCGCGGTCAAAATGGTCAAGCTCAACATCGACGAACACCCGGAAATCCCACAGCAGTTGCGCGTCCAGTCGATCCCCGCAGTCTTTGCCTTCGCGCAGGGCCGCCCAGTCGATGGATTCGTCGGCGCGCTGCCGGAAAGCCAGATCAAGAGCTTCGTCGAACGGGTCATAAAGGCCGGCGGCGGCGAAGGCGGTCCCTCGCCGATCGATCAGGCCATGGAGGCCGCGGCGGAAGCCATCGCGGCCGGCGATTTCTCGGGCGCCGGCGCGCTCTATGGCCAGATTCTGCAGCAGCAGCCGGACAACGTGAAGGCGATCGCCGGAATGGCCAAATGCTACGCCGAAACCGGCCAGCCCGACTCCGCCCTTCAGCTGCTGGACACCGTACCCGAGGCCAATCGCGACGACCCGGACGTGTCCGCGGTGCGCACTTCGCTCGAACTCATGGAAAAGGCGCAGGAGTCCGCCGGACGCAGCGGCGAATTCGAGACGCGGCTGGAAGCGGATCCGAACGATCACGAAGCCCGTTATGAATTGGCGCTGGCGGCATACGCGCAACAGCAAAACGAACGGGCCATCGACGAATTACTGGAAATATTTCGGCGCGACCGCGCCTGGAATGAGGAAGCCGCGCGCAAGGAACTGGTCAAGATCTTCGAGGCGCTCGGCAACGAGCACCCCGCCACGCTCGAGGGGCGGCAAAAACTGTCATCGATGTTATTTTCATGAGTGGTCAATGAGCGCATTCGACCCTGCCTTCGACGACTTGCCTGAGCGGATCCCGATTTTCCCGCTTTCAGGGGTGTTGCTTCTGCCGCGCGGCGAACTGCCCCTCAATATTTTCGAACCCCGTTATCTGAATATGACCGCCGATGCGCTGAGCGCCGACCGGATGATCGGCATGATCCAGCCGACCGAACAGGACAGCGATTTGGACGAACCGCCGGTTTACCGTACCGGCTGCGCCGGCCGGATCGTCAGTTTCCAGGAATCGGACGATGGACGGTTCCTGATTCGCCTCAAGGGCGTTTGCCGTTTTCACGCCGCCGAGGAGCTTGAGCTGTGCCAAGGCTATCGGCCGGTTCGGCCCGACTGGTCCGCGTTCCGCGACGACCTCGCGGCCGAACCCGACGGGAACATTGACCGGGAGCAGCTGCTTTCCTCATTGCGCGGATATTTCCAGCAGCAATCGATCGACGCGGACTGGAAAGCCATTGAGTCGACGCCGGACGAACGGCTGGTGACATCGCTCGCCATGATCTGTCCCTTCGAGCCATCGGAGAAACAGGCGCTGTTGGAAGCGCCGACGTTGAGCGAACGCGGCCAAGTGCTGAATACGCTGGTCGCCATGTCGCTGCATGGCGGCGACTGCCAGGCCGCCCGCCAGTAACCCGCCGCGCGCGCGAGGGAGACCGATCCGCGATGCCCGCCAAACCGACCTCCGTCGACCCCAAGCTTCTGGAACTGCTGGTCTGCCCGCTGACCAAGGGGCCGCTCGATTATGATGCGGCAAATCAGGAACTGATCAGCAAACAGGCGCGGCTTGCCTATCCGATCCGCGACGGTATTCCGATCATGCTGATCGATGTGGCACGGCCACTCGACGAAGAATGAGGACTGCGGTCGCAACACGCGCAAATGGAACGCCGAAGGACCGGATACAATGAGCAACACCTTCTCCACCGAACATTGGCCGACCGAGATCCGCCTCAAACAGGCGGAAAAAATCCTCGAAGTCGATTTCGACGACGGCAGCAGTTTCGCGCTGCCGGCGGAATTGTTGCGTGTGGAAAGCCCGTCCGCCGAAGTGCAGGGCCACAGCCCCGACCAGAAGAAACTCGTCGCCGGGCGGCGCCATGTCGGCATCATGGAGCTGGAGCCGATGGGCAACTATGCGGTGAAGATCAAATTCGACGACCTGCACGATACGGGCATCTTCAGCTGGCAATACCTGTATCAACTGGGCCGCGACCAGGATCGGGTTTGGCAGGATTACCTGGCCGCGCTTGAGGCAAGCGGGCAGAGCCGGGACCCCTGACCGCGCGGTGACATTCAGCATGCGACAGACCGGCGGCCTCGACCAATGACCGCCTTTGAGTTGGCCCATGTGTTTTGTCACAACGGCGCCGGCGGCAATCCGACCGGGCTGGTGCTCGACGCCGGCGCGCTTTCCACCGACGAAATGCAGGCGCTCGCCCGGCAGTGCGGCCATGAGAGCGGTTTCGTCCTGTCGACCGCCGCACACGGCGAGGCGGATTTCCGGTTCCGCTATTTCGTGCCGCGCCACGAGATGGAAATGTGCGGACACGCGACCGTGGGCGCGCTGTGGCTGCTGCGCGAACGGGGCCGCATCGCGGACGGCGTGTATCGCATTGCAACCCTCAGCGGCATTGTCACCGGCGCGGTCGGTGCCCGCGTGGAAATTACGCAGCCCTTGGGCGAATTCAGCAATGCGGACCGCTTTCGGGGCGCCATCCTCGATGTCCTCGGGATTGGACCAGCGGCGCTGGCCGTGGGCGCGATCGAAAATGCGCGGACCAGCCGAACCAAGACGCTTGTGCCGATGGCGAGCGCCGAGACCTTGCACGCCATGACGCCGGATTTCGCCAGGGTCGAGCAGCTCTGCACGGCGCTCGGATCGACCGGGCTCTATCCCTATGCCGTGGTATCCACCGACCAGGGGTTGTTCGAGGCACGGCAATTTCCGCGCGGCTCCGGCTATCCCGAGGATGCGGCGACCGGCATCGCCGCCACCGCCCTGGCCAGCGCGCTGCTGAAAGGCGGACGGATTACCGACCCGGCGGCGGGGATCACGATTTACCAGGGCCGTGCGATGGGTGCGTTGTCGGAAATTCGGGTGCGGTTCGCGCGTGACGAACGAACGGGCGCGATTGCTCAATGCTGGGTTTCCGGCGCGGTCCGGACCGAATAATAGTCTCTATCCTTCGGTGCTACAGTGCTTCGCCCCGCACCAGGCGCGGCAATTCGCCGACCGTCCCCATGGCGTGGCGCATCAGGAAGCGTTTCACCGACGGCAGCCGGTCGACCGCGGCGAGACCGAGGTCGCGGGCGAGGCGAACCGGCGCGATGTCGTTCGAAAACAACCGGTTCAGCCCGTCGGTCACCGCCGCCAGCAGCATGTTGTCGACCCGCCGCCAGCGCTCGTACCGGTCGAGCACCGAGGGGCCGGCAAGATCGAGGCCAAGCCGCTTGCTGTCGACCACCAATTCCGCGAGCGCCGCCACGTCGCGCAGACCCAGGTTGAGCCCCTGTCCGGCGATCGGATGGATCGCATGCGCCGCATCGCCCAGCAGTGCCAGCCGCCCGCCCGTGTACCGCGCGGCATGCAGCACCCCGAGCGGATAGGAGAATCGCGGTCCGGTGAGCGAGATCTCGCCCAGCCAATCGCCGAAGCGCAACCGCAATTCGTCGAGAAACGCCGCGTCGTCGAGCGCCAGGTATTGCGGCGCCAGATCGGCGCGCTCCGTCCAGACGACGTTGCAGCGATTGTCCGTCATCGGCAGCATCGCGAACGGCCCGCCCGGCAGGAACAGCTCGACCGCGACGCCGGCATGCGGCCGTTCGTGGCGCACGGTACAGACGATCGAGATCTGCCGGTAGCGCAGCTCGGTCACCGCGATCTTCGCCTGCCGCCGGAGCGACGAATTGCGCCCATCCGCCGCCACAGCGAGCGCCGCCCGCAGACCCCGCCCATCGGACAGAACCGCGTCGACCGTGTTCGGTCCCCGGTTCAATTCCGAAATTTCAGCGGGCGCGAGCAGGGTCAGCGACGGCAACGCGGCCGCGCGCTCCAGCAAGGCCCGCCGAAGCACGCGGTTTTCGATGATGTATCCAAACGGATCGT
>JAOTYV010000313.1 GCA_029861675.1 Alphaproteobacteria bacterium | reverse complement strand
GGCGGTCGGACGGCTGGATCAGCGGGACAGCCTGCGCGATATCGCGGCGCTCTGCCGCGGCTGACCCCGGCCGTTCCACGGCGCCGACAATCTTGAAATTTGGGAGCTAACCGCTCGCCATGCCCGAGCTATCGCTGTTCGACATTTCCGCCATCGTGCTGACCCTCGCGGCGGTGTTCGGCTATCTCAATCACCGTTGGTTGCGCCTGCCCCTGACCATTGGGTTGGTGGTCATCGCGCTCGCCGTCTCGGTCTCCGTCGTCCTACTCGATTTGTTCCTCGATACGCTGCGGTTCGAGCGGCCAATCAAGGCGGTGCTGGAAAAGATCGATTTTGACGACACGCTGATGAAGGGGATGCTGAGCTTCCTGCTGTTCGCCGGCGCGTTGCACGTCGATTTGGACGATCTGCTCAGCCGTAAATGGGCGATCGGCATCATGGCGACCGTCGGCGTCCTCCTGTCGACCTTCATTGTCGGGTATGCGGTGTTTCTGTTGGCCGATCAGATTGGCGTGCCGATCCCGTTGGCGTGGTGCATGGTGTTCGGCGCGCTGATATCGCCGACGGATCCGGTTGCCGTGATGGGCATTCTCAAGACGATCAAGGTGCCGCAGGCGCTTGAGGCCAAGATCGCGGGCGAAAGCCTGTTCAACGATGGCGTCGGCGTCGTCGTTTTCGCCATCATGGTGGCGATCGCGACCAGCGGCGCCGGCGGCGCGGCGCCGATAACCGCGCTGGGCATTGTCCAGTTGTTTCTGTTGGAGGCGGTCGGCGGCGCGGTGCTGGGGTTGGCGACCGGCTATATCGCCTATCGCGCGATGAAGTCTATCGACGAATACAATCTCGAGGTCATCATCACCCTGGCGCTGGTGATGATGACATACAGCGTGGGGTTCGCGTTGCACGTATCGGGGCCGATCGCCGTCGTCGTTGCCGGGCTGCTCATCGGCAATCACGGGTCCCGGTTCGCGATGAGCGAAAAAACCCGCGAGCACATCGTGACATTCTGGAACCTGCTGGACGAAATCCTGAACGCCGCGCTGTTCCTGCTGATCGGGTTCGAAGTGGTGGTCATTTCGTTCTCGGTCGATATCGCCTGGTTGATGCTGGCGGTGATTCCAATCGTCCTGTTCGCGCGCTTCATGGCGGTTGCCACGCCCTTGACCGCCCTGCGCCTGCGGCAGGAATTTACCCAGGGCGCCGTGCCGGTGCTGGTCTGGGGCGGGTTGCGCGGCGGTATATCGGTAGCGCTGGCGCTATCGCTGCCCAATATTCCGGAGAAGCAAACGATCCTGGCGGTAACCTACAGCGTCGTTATATTTTCCATCGTGGTGCAGGGCCTGACCTTTCACAAGGTGGTCGCGCGCTTCGTCCGCTGATCCCGGTCGCCGTCAAAGTACGGTGATTTGTGCCGACGCGGCTTTCGCCTCATACTTTCCGGACACCGGATAAACGGTCCGTACTCGCGGATTGCAGGGAGCGAATGCCATGTCTGCCGATCTTCATTTCATGACCATTGCCGAAATGGCCGCCGCGATCGAGGCCAAGGATCTGTCGCCGGTCGAGCTGACGGAAGCGCTGCTTCGGCGGATCGAGGCGTTGAACCCGCAGTTGAATGCGTTTCTGCTGGTCACGGGCGATCACGCATTGTCGGCCGCCAAGTCCGCGGAGACGGAGATCGCCGCCGGGCGCTATCGCGGCCCGATGCACGGCATTCCGTTCGGCTTGAAGGACATCTACGACACCAAAGGCATCCGCACCACCGGACATTCCAAGACGCGCGCCGACCGGGTGCCGGATGAAGACGCGACGACCACGGCGCGTTTGCACGCGGCGGGCGCGGTGTTGATGGGCAAACTGTCGACCCATGAATTCGCCCATGGCGGCCCGTCCTTCGATTTGCCCTGGCCGCCCGCGCGCAATCCCTGGAAAACCGATTGCTTCACCGGCGGGTCGAGCAGCGGTTCCGGCGCCGCGGTGGCGGCCGGCCTGCTGCCGGCGGCGCTCGGCAGCGACACCGGCGGGTCGGTCCGCACACCGTCCGGGTTGTGCGGTATCGCCGGGCTCAAACCCACCTACGGTCTGGTCAGCCGGTTCGGTGTCTTGCCCAATTCCTTCACCTTCGATCATGCCGGTCCGATGACATGGTCGGTGGAGGATTGCGCCCTTCTGCTGCAGGTGCTGGCCGGTCATGATGCGAAGGATCCGGCGAGCGCGAACGAACCGATCCCCGACTACCGGGCGTCGCTGGACGGCGATATCCGCGGACTTCGCATCGGCGTGGTGCGCCATTTCTGGGAAGAGGACTTGCCCGCGAATGATGCCTTAAGCGCTGCAATGGAGAATGCGATCGCCGTGTTCCGCGATCTCGGCGCGGCGGTCGAGGATGTGCGGCTGGAACCGATGCAGGTGTATGCGGACGTCAAGCTGGTGATCGCGGAATCGGAACTGTTTTCCATCCATGCGCCGACGCTGCGGGAACGGCCGGGCGATTTCGGATTCGATTTCCGGGGCCGCGTCCTGCCCGCATGCCTGTTCACCGCGGAGGACTATGTACAGGCGCAAAAGGCGCGGCGCCGGTTGGTCGCCGCGATGGCGCCCGTCTATGATCGTTTCGATGTCTTGATCACGCCGTCGACCTATGGGCCCGCGCCGCGGCTCGACGATCACAGCACCGTCAGTTTCTGGAAGCCGAAAGGCAAGATCACCACCGTTTTCAACGTCACCGGCGGTCCGGCCCTGGCGCAATGTATCGGCTACAGCGATGAGGGCCTGCCGCTGGCGATGCAGGTCGTTGGTCGCCCGTTCGACGATGCGACGGTGTTGAAGGCGGGCCATGCCTATGAAAAGGCGACGCCGTGGCGTACCCGCCGGCCGGAACTGGAGGCGGGCGCGGACCCGCTTCCGGTCGATGCGCCGCCGATGACAACAGACATTTCCGGCATCGACGGCGAGACACAAAATCGGGTCGATCAGGCGCTTGCCAATGCGGGGCTGGATCTTCCCGAGCCGATATATCACCAGGTGCTGGAAGCGGCGCCGCTGGCGCTCGATATGGCGCGGCGCATTCCGCGCGATCACAGTTTTCGGGACGAGCCCGGCAATATCTGGCGTTTTTAGGCGGCGGCGTGTCGCCCAAATCAAAGGGGCCGGCGAAAACGCCGGCCCCTCTTGTCGTTCTGTCTAGAGCAAATCCCAAGCGAACCGAAACGGTTCGCGACGGCGTATTTGCGTAAAATCAAAGAGATAGACCATTTCACTTGAGTCAATCTAAACAAGAAATGGTCTAGTGTTGATCCGGATCAAAGAACGGTAAAGTTATACCGCAGTCCGAGCCAGAAGGTATGCGCGATGAAATCATCGGTGAAGTCGTCGCCGCTGTTGATCCAGAGGAAACGATAGGACGGCACGATAACGAAGTTCTTGGAGAGTTCGAAATCGATACCGACCTGGCCGTTGGCCGAAAAATCGGTGGTCGAGCTGGAAGCCCTGGAAAACGCTATGCCGTTCTCGATGATCGTGCCGCTTTCCTGTTCGATATGGCCGAGTCCGATGCCGCCGCCCAGCCATGGGACGATCGGCGACCCCGGCAGGGTAAAGCCATAGAACGCATTTACCGAAAAAGTGTAGATATTGATGTCGATATCGCTGGCGTCGCCGCTGAACGGCACGCCGAGCGCGGTACCACTGAAATTGCCGAAACTGGTGCGGCCGTAGCCGAATTCGCCTTCGACGCGGAGGCCAATAGGCGTGTCGTAGCCGACCGCTAACGTGAATCCGGCGCCGGTTTTAACTTCATCCTTTTCGCTAAGGATGCCAGGAACATTCGTGTCGATGTCGTCGGGCACAAGGACACCGCCCGCGATCGACATATACAGGTTGCCGACTTGCGCGGAGCCGGTCTGCGCCGTCATTGCCAGAAAGAGCAGCGCGGCGGCCAGGGTCGTAAGGACGCGGCAGGTCCGTAATTTCATGAAGAATACTCCTCAAAATGCCATTATCGGTTGCAGGCCATATTGCGCGCGGATTGGTGAATAACTGTTTAAGCTCCTGTTTGGAAGCATTTTTTTTTGCGCCTCTGTTGCGGGGTTGCGACAGTGCGGGAGGGTGATGCACACCCTCAATGACGTTCGACGAGGCCGCCGGGTCCAGCTTGTATTCCGGTCAGAATGCGCTCGCCATTCTCCATGCGCCACGATAACAATTTTTGCGTGTATTCAAGCATGGCCGAGTGGTAACCAGCATCCGTCGCAAGGTTGTTCAGTTGACCCGAATCTTCCTCGATATCGAATAATAACGGCGGTAGTCCGGCGAAATGAACGTATTTGAAGCGTTCGTCCTGAATCACGGCCAGATTGCATTGATCCATCCGCAGTCCAAAAGATTGCTCGACCTCCGGCTTGCGGACGTCGCGGAAGTCGAATTCGTAATGCACTTCGGTACGCCAGTCTTCCGGGGCGTCCCCGTGGCAGAAAGGCATGAGCGACCGGCCATCGCACTGGCGCGGGATTGGTCGGTCGAGCCAGTCCAGAACCGTCGGCATCAGGTCGATTGTTTCGGTAAAACGCCGAACCGTGGTGCCCCGGGTGGCGATTGCTTGCGGCCGCGGGTCGCACACGACCATCGGGATATGAAAGGATTCGTCGAAATAGCCCTGCTTGCCGAGCATGTAATGGTCGCCCAACTGCTCGCCGTGATCGGCGGTGAAGACGATCAGGGTGTTGTCGAGCTGCCCGCTGCTTTCGAGCCAGTCGAGTACGCGGCCCACATGATGATCCACCTCGGCGATCATGCCGTAATAGGTGACCCGTACCTGACGAAAGGCTTCGTCGTCCAGCGCGCTGACGTATCCCTGGCCATGCTGGAAAAAGTTATCCTGGCGCAGCACATTTAGATACCGCTCGAGCAACGGGTGCTGTGCCGCCTCCGCGTCGAGCGAGGGCGCGCGGTTTGGCGCTGGAACATCGGCAGGATCGAACATGTCGTGATACGGCTCCGGCGCGATAAACGGCGGGTGGGGCCGCCAATAGCCGAGGTGCATAAACCAGGGCCGGGTGTAGTTATGCTGGAGGTAATCGAGGGCGTGATCGGTAAAATACGCCGTATCGCTGTCCTCGGCCGGAAATTGGGTGGGCGCGAACGTGGGACCGCGGCCGTCGGCGTCCGGATAGTCCGGCTTCGGCAGCCAGATGTCGGTGGGATCCTTCGGAAGGATATG
>JAOTYV010000312.1 GCA_029861675.1 Alphaproteobacteria bacterium | reverse complement strand
ATGGAATCGGAACTTTGGCCAAATTTACTGGGTGAAGCGGCCGCACGATCGGTTCCGGCAATCCTGATCAACGGCCGCATGTCCGCACGATCCTTCGACAATTGGCGCCGATTTTCCGGTTCGGCCCGGACTCTACTGAGCAAGTTCGTCCTCTGCCTTGCCCAATCGGAAGAACAGGCGGAGCGTTTTCGGCGATTGCAGGCACCGGCGGTCGACTGCGTCGGCAACCTCAAATACTCAGCAGCGCCCCTGCCGGCGGATGACGGCGCGCTGCAAATTCATCGCACTGCGCTCGACGGGCGGCCGCTATGGCTTGCGGCAAGCACCCATCCCGGCGAGGAGGCCGCGGCCGCATCGGTGCATCGCCAACTGAAAGACCGCCACCCGGATATCCTGACCATCATTGCGCCACGTCACCCGGCGCGTGCGCCGGAAATCACCGAGATGCTGCGGGGGCGCGGGCTGACGGTCATGCGCCGGTCCGAAGACCCGGCGCTGGCGGGCGGTGCGGAAGTCTACCTGGCCGACACGATGGGCGAACTTGGCCTCTTTTACCGTTTGGCGCCGATCGCGTTTGTCGGCGGTAGCCTGTCCGCCCATGGCGGCCACAATCCGCTGGAACCGGCGCAACTGGGCTGCGCGGTGCTGTATGGTCCGGATATGACGAATTTTCAAACCGTCGCGGACGCACTCGAACAACATGGCGGCGCGCGCCAATGCACGGATATCGATAATCTAGCGCAAACGGTCGATATGCTGCTCAATGACGACATCGCGCGGCAGGCGCAGATTGCCGCCGCCAAGGAAATTGCAGACGCAAACCGACGCGTGGTCGATCGCGTTTATGACGTTCTGACACCCCATCTCGATCGCATGAAGGAAAGAGCATCATGAAGGCGCCGGCGTTCTGGCAAACCGACAGCATCCCCGCCACACTGCTGACGCCGGTCTCCTGGATCTATGCGGCGGGCGCCGCCCTGCATCGCGCCATCCGCACGGCGCACAAAGCACCCATACCGGTGCTCTGCGTCGGCAATCTCGTGGTAGGCGGTGCGGGCAAGACCCCGGTTGCCCTGTCCGTCGCGGCACGGCTTATTGCGAAAGGCAAAACCGTGCATTTCCTGTCGCGCGGATATGGCGGACGCGAGACCGGACCGCTGCTGGTGGACCCGGAGCAACACGACGCGGCCGCGGTGGGCGACGAGCCGTTGTTGCTGACACGGACCGCGCCCTGCTGGATATCGCGGGATCGCGCAGCGGGTGTCCGGGCCGCCGCCGCGGGCGGCGCGGAAATAGTCGTTATGGATGACGGGTTTCAAAATCCCGGCATCCACAAAGACATCTCGCTGGTGGTGATCGATGGCGATACCGGTTTCGGCAACGGCCGGCTGATTCCGGCAGGTCCCTTGCGCGAATCGGTACGATCCGGGCTGCGCCGTGCCGACGCCGTCGTGCTGCTGGGCGGCGACAGCGCCGGAGTCACGGCAATGATTCCCCGGGCGACACCGGTTCATCGCGCGTCGATTACCCCCGAGCCGCCGCCGGAATTGCTCAACGGCGACACGGTCTATGCCTTCGCGGGGATTGGGCGACCGGAAAAATTTTTCGCGACCCTGGAATCGCTGAATTGCCGTGTTGCCGGCCGCCAGGCTTTTCCCGATCATCACCCCTATACAAAGCGGGAAGTCGATGAATTGCTTGACCGGGCGCAGCAGGCGGCGGCCGTTCCGGTCACCACAGAAAAGGACCATCTTCGTCTGCCCGAAACCGCGAAAGACCAGGTTCAAACACTGCCGATCACGGTTTCCTGGCAAGACGCAGACGCTCTCGACCGACTGCTCGACCGCCTCTGATCTTAGCGCTTGCGCCTTTTCCGCGCTTTCGCCGGTTTCGGCATTGGCGGAACCAACAGCGCGGGATCGATGCGCGCCCGGAAATAATTGATCCGCCAATCGAGATGCGGCCCCGTCGCGCGTCCGGTGGCGCCAAGGGTGCCGATCTTTTCGCCCTGACGCACTGTCTTGCCGAGCGTCGCGGTGACGTCCTGCATGTGCAGAAAAGCGGAACTCACCCCGTGTCCGTGATCGATGATCACTGTCCCCCCGGTGTAATACAGGTCGGGTTCAACCAGCCTGACCACGCCGTCCGATGGCGCGACAATGGGCGTCCCCACCGGCGCGGCGACATCGACGCCGAAATGCGGACGGCGCGGTTTGCCATTGAGGATGCGCTGACTGCCATAGACACCGGAGATTCGGCCCTTTGCGGGCCAGATCCAGCCCTTCATGAAGTACGGCACCGGCGTATCCGGCTTCCGCGCCCGGCCGATCATCGCGTTTTCGCGCCGGATGCGCGCCAGCACCTTTTTAGGCGGTGTCACCATCTTTGGCGGCAACCCATCGATCCGCTGGATACGATATTTCCGTTTCTTAACCTGCAGGGTCTTGGTGCGGATCGCCCCGTCCGGATGGCGCAATACCAATTTCGCGGTTGGCGGCGCATCGCGCGAAAACCCGATGACAAAATTGCCTTTTGGCGACACCCGGATTTTTCTGCCCTCGAAAGTCACGACCGTGCCCGGTTCGGTGTGTCCGACCACCAGGCCGCCTTGGGTCAATTTCCCCTTGAGCGAGAGCGATTCGGCGGCGGTCGGCGCCGAAATCAGCAGCAGCAGGATCGAGAGAAGAAACCTCACAGCAGCTTTCCTTGTCTCTTGTCGCTCCCCTTGACCTTACTGCGCGATGGCGCGGCCGGTGGGCCGCTCGACACTTTTGGCGCGCGCGCGGCCGCGCCGGTAATTTCCGCGCCGACCCGCCCATCCGAGAAATCGATGGCGACCCGGTCGCCCCTGGCCAATGCCGCGGCAGCGGTAACCGCGACGCCATCCGCATCACGAACCACCGCGTAACCTCGGTCGAGCACCCGCTTGAAAGACAGGCTCTCCAGCAGATCGCCGAGCGCCGTCAGCCGGCCGTGCGCATCGCGCAGGTGACGCCCAACGAGTTCCGGACGCAACCGCTCGGAAAAGGTGTCGTTGCGGTCGCGCCGGGATTTCAGGAACCGCGCCGCGGCCCCGTTCAGGGATTCCGTTTCACGCCTCAATTGCCGGATTGCCTCGGCCAGGCTTTGCCGCGGCGGCTTGATCTGACCAGCCCAGCGCGCAACCTGTTGCTGGCGGTCGCGCAGCGCGCCCTTCATGCCGTTGCGCAGCCGTTCATCGGTGACGTCGAGCCGTTGGCGCGCCGTGCCCAGCACACTGTCGAGATCGGGCAGGCCGCGCGCCAGGCCTTCAAGCCGGATGCGGCGTTCCTCGGTGATGCGATGCACCGCGCCGACCATGCGGCGCGCGCTGTCCAGCACGCCTGCCTGCAGCTCGGCCCGTACCGGCACCGCCATCTCCGCCGCCGCGGTCGGCGTCGGCGCGCGCAAATCGGATGCAAGATCGATCAAGGTGGTGTCGGTCTCATGCCCGACTGCCGAGATCAGTGGGATCGCCGAGTCTGCCGCCGCCCGGACGACGATCTCTTCATTGAACGCCCAAAGGTCTTCCAGACTCCCGCCGCCGCGCGCCACGATCAAGAGGTCCGGCCGCGGCACCGGTCCGTCAGGAGCGAGGCGATTGAACCCCTCGATCGCGGCCGCAATTTGTTCGGCGGCGCCATCGCCCTGCACCAGCACCGGCCAGATCAGCACGTGGCGCGGAAACCGGTCATTCAACCGGTGAATAATATCGCGGATCACCGCACCCGTCGGCGAGGTCACGACACCGATGACCGACGGCAGGTAGGGCAGCGCGCGCTTGCGGGCCTCGTCGAACAATCCTTCGGCGGCCAGCTTGCGGCGGCGCTCCTCCAGCAGCTTGAGCAACGCCCCTTCGCCGGCCAGCTCCATCGAATCGATGACGATCTGGTATTTCGACCGCCCGGCATAGGTGGTCAATTTGCCGCTGCAGATCACTTCCAGCCCGTCTTCCGGCTTGATGGTGAGACGCCCTGCCGTACCCCGCCAGCACACCCCATCGAGCACCGCCGAGTCGTCTTTCAGCGCCATATAGAGGTGGCCGGACGCGGCCCGCTTGAAGCCGGATATCTCGCCGCGCACCCGAACATAGGAATAGGCGTCCTCCACGGTGCGCTTGAGCGCCGCGGACAGCTCCGAAACGGTGAATTCGGGAAGATTCGGGGTCTGCGAAGGCGAATTATCGGACATCGGGCCGCTACCCTATGATATGTAGGGGCAAACGCTAAGACAAAAGTGCGTCAAAATTTGGGACGGGGTCATGAAGGTTCTGGTGGTTGGATCCGGGGGGCGGGAACACGCGCTGTGCTGGGCGATCGGCGCATCGCCACTCTGCGATACGCTTTATTGCGCGCCCGGCAATGCCGGCATCGCCGAGGAGGCCGAGTGCATCGATATCGCGGCCGATTCGGTCGATGCATTGGTTGAATTCGCGCGGGAACAGGCGATCGGATTGGTGGTTATCGGTCCCGAAGGACCGCTGGTCCTGGGGCTTGCCGACCGCTTGGCCGAGGCCGGCATCCGTGCGTTCGGGCCGAGCGCCGCCGCCGCCGCGCTCGAAGGCTCGAAGGCGTTCACCAAGGACCTTTGCGCCAAATACGGCATCCCGACCGGCGGCTATGGCCGCTTTACCGATTTCGACGCCGCCAAGGCCTATATCGAGGCGCAGGGCGCGCCGATCGTCGTCAAGGCGGACGGTCTCGCCGCGGGCAAGGGCGTTACCGTGGCGAGCACCGTCGAGGAAGCCGTGGCCGCCGCCCGGGACGCGTTGCTGTCCGGCCGATTCGGCGACGCCGGTGCGGAAATCGTCGTCGAGGAGTTCCTGGATGGCGAGGAAGTCAGCGTCTTCGCCTTGTGCGATGGCACGACCGCGCTGACGCTGGCATCGGCGCAGGATCACAAAACCGCCCATGACGGTGACACCGGACCGAACACCGGCGGCATGGGAGCATACAGCCCGGCGCCGGCGATGACCGATGCGGTTGCGGCGGAAGTCGAAGAAACCATTATTCGCCGCACCGTGGAGGCCATGGCATCCGAGGGCACTCCCTTTCGCGGCGTGCTCTATGCCGGCCTGATGATGACCAAGGACGGCCCGCAACTGTTGGAATATAACGTGCGCTTCGGCGACCCGGAATGCCAGGTGCTGATGATGCGCTTGCAGTCGGACATTCTGATCGCGCTGGTTGCCGCCAGCGACGGCGTGCTCGACAGCTTCGATCTGCGCTGGT
>JAOTYV010000058.1 GCA_029861675.1 Alphaproteobacteria bacterium | reverse complement strand
CGTTGCTGGGCGAGGTTTGGGGCTATAACGCGGGCGTAACCACCCACACCTTGGAGACCCATGTGTACCGGTTGCGCCAAAAGATCGAGCATGACCCCTCCAACGCACAACTCCTGGTGACCGAACCGGGCGGCTACCGGCTGGTTCCCTGAAGGCTAGATCAACCTGCCTTTAAATGGAATCATTTAAAGGCAGGTAAGTTGATCGATTCAATAGAGATAGAGCAGCTTATGTGCGCCCAATTGGGCGCACGCTGCTCTAGGAGGGCAACCGCCGCAGCTGCCGGTGTAGCACGAAGCCGCCGACGCCGACGCTTAAGCTGACCGCGCCGAAGATACGCGCCACCAATGCCCAATCGTCGGTCGCATCGACCAGCACGCCGGTCAGGACCGGTCCGATCAGCACACCGAGATTGCGGCCCGCCATGAGCACGCCGAAGGCGCGCGATGTGGATTGCCGAACGCCGAATATCGTTCCCGGCGTGGCGAACAGGCAGGTCGGGATCAACCCCGCGGCGACCGCATACAGGACCAGGGCCAGGACGCCGGCGACGGCATCGCTGCTGTGGGGAATCGCGACCCAGATCACCGCTTGGGCGACGGCGGACCCGCCGAGCAACAGCGCGACCGGAATGCCCCGGCGCAGCAACGGCGCGGCGATCAGGTTGAACGCGGTCAGGATGATGATCGGCACCAGGAACAACGTCGCCGCTTCCCGGGCGGTTACGCCGTGGGCTTCCACCAGATAAGCGGGGACCCAGGTGAAGTAGGCGAACATCTGGATGCTCCAAAGGGTAAAGAGCAGCGCCGAGAGGCGCATCGCCCGCCATTGCGCCGATTGGGCCGGATTCTGCGGTTGACCGCTTGCCGGGGCGGCGTTGGCGCCGTCTGTCGCCGGGACCGCGACGGCCGCATGGCCGCGCCATTTTCCGGTCCAGAGCGCCATCGCGGCGGTCGCCGCCAGGCCAAACCACCAGAGACCGCGCCAGCCCAGGGCATCGCCGAATCCTGCCGAGAGGGCGGTCGGGATCAAATTGCCGAGCGGAATCCAGGTTGCGATGGCCGCGGCGGCGATCGCGAGTCCGCGGTCGCCGGCGCTGGCGGTGCAGATGGACGGCCCGGCGATCGCCAGGATTGCAAATCCCACCCCCTCGATGGCGCGGCCCAGCAGGAACAACCTGCCGTTTTCCGGCCATGTCAGCATGATTCCGGCGGCCACGACGAACAGGACAAAGGCGGTATTGAGGTAATGTGCCAGATTCCGCTGCATCATCCGGCCGAGCCGCACCGACAGGAGCAGCCCGATAAGGGCGTAAATCGACATGAAGCTGCCGGCCAATAGGCGATCGAAGCCATAATCGACCAATAAAACGGGCAATGCCGGCGGCAATTTCAACTGTTGATAGGCGGCCAGAACCGCGAGGCACAGGCCGAAAGCGATTCCCGGCCAGAGGATCGGGCGTGCGGTCATGGGGCGCGAGCGGGCCTATCGGGCTGTGATAGCGCGCATATCGCGCGCCACCGGGGTACTTTATAGTGTTTACCATAGAAACAAGACTGTCGCCGAGCCGGCCAGGTATCGGGTAAGTTAATGTTCGTCTAGGGGTCACATATGCCTGCGCCGACCGATTTTTTCGTCCGGTTCTGGGGCGTCCGGGGCAGCATTGCGTGTCCTGGGCCCGAGACGGTGCGCTATGGCGGCAACACATCCTGCCTGGAAGTGCGGTGCGGCGACCGGGTGATGATCTTTGACGCCGGAACCGGGCTGCGCCACCTGGGCAATGCGCTGTCCGCCGAAGGCCCGGTCGACGTCGACCTGTTCCTGACTCATACCCACTTCGATCATATTTGCGGGCTACCGTTTTTCGCGCCGCTGTATGCCGCCGGCAACGACATTCGTTTGGCCGCGGGTCACCTGATTCCGGATCTGGAATTGTCCCAGGTGCTGGTGGAAATGATGATGTCGCCGCTGTTTCCGATCCCGCCATCGACCTTTCAGGCGATCGTCAGCTACGACGATTTTACCGCCGGCGACACCCGCACGCCGGCGCCGGGCATCACCATCCGCACGGCGCCGCTCAACCATCCCGACCGTGCCACCGGATACCGGATCGAGTATGGCGGCAAGTCGATCTGCTACGTCACCGATACCGAGCACGAAACCGGCCGCCGTGATGCGCGCATCCTCGACCTGATTCAAGGCGCCGATCTGGTGATCTACGACAGCACCTACACCGACGAGGAGTATCCCACATATGTGGGCTTCGGCCATTCGACGTGGCAGGAAGGGGTGCGGCTGGTCGAAGAGGCGGCGGCGAAGACACTGGTCATCTTCCATCACGAGCCCGGCCACGACGACGACTTCATGGACGGCGTCGCCGCCCAGGCGGAGGCGATGCGGCCCGGCACTTTGGTGGCGCGCGAAGGCATGGTGCTGGTTCCCTAGACGACCATCGATCGATTGAAAGGGACTAATGTGGCAGCAAAGCGGCTCGGTGCTGCTCGCATCTTCGCGAGCCACTACCAAATCGTTGTTTGCGACGATCCCTCCAGATCGATCGCTGACGACGAAAATTGGAACGACGAAGGGATCAGGAGAGGCTTCGCGGGCGGAGTATCCTTCCGAATGATCGGCACGGAAGCGGACCTTAACGATCATTGGGTGGAGCTCGTAGCATCCGACACACCGCCCAATCTCGACGACTGGCAGAGGGTAACGTGTGTCCGGTTTTGTTCCTCAAACGGCCAGGTGCACGTCATGTCCGTGGTCGATGAAACGCCCGCCATTTCAGCAACAATCGATGCCGGAGACTATTCAGTCTACGTTGCGGGACAAAACCTTGGCGTCGATCAACTCAGCATCGGCGAAGAGCACGATCTCACGGAGTCGGAATTGGCGACGCGTCGAGACCTAGAATGGTATCGCGTCTTCATCGTTCCCGGCATTCCCGACGAAGAGGGACGTATCAAAGATGCGTGAATATGCGCCGATCGAGTCTGGACGCTAAGACCGCTTCGGTAAACGCCGAACTCCACGGCGCGGCTCGTCAAACCGGCGAATTCGGCCTAGGGTGCGCGATCGGATTTGAACTGTTCTGAAGGCGGGATCGTCGGTGGCCACGCTGCGCAAACGGCTGATCGAATTCATCATTGGCGGTGCGGACGGCGACATGCCGGACCGGGTGCGCCACGCGATCCGCGGACAGCAAATCCATAGCGAACAGCTCATCGCCTGGGTGCAGCTCGCGGTGGTGACGATCTTCGGCGCGCTCTATGTGTTGTCGCCGAAGACTACAATGAGCGATCCCTGGCTGTCGCCGGTCGCGCTGGCATTGGCGTTCTATTTCCTGTTCACGCTGCTGCGTCTGCATCTTGCCCATCGCGGGCGTATCGAAGGGTGGTTTCTGAATCTGTCGGTGGTGCTCGACATCGCCCTGCTGATGGTGCTGATCTGGAGCTTCCATCTGCAATACGCGCAGCCGGCTTCGTTTTCGCTGAAGGCGCCGACGCTGCTCTACGTGTTCATTTTCATTGCGTTGCGGGCGCTGCGGTTCGAGCCGCGCTACGTCGTGATGTGTGGCGGGGCGGCGGCGCTCGGCTGGCTCGCGCTGGTCGCCTACGCCATCACCGCGACCTATCCCGACACCATGATCACCCGGAATTACGTGACCTACCTGACGTCGAATTCCGTTCTGCTCGGCGCGGAATTCGACAAGATCATTTCGATTCTGCTGGTCACCGCAATCATCGCGATTGCCTTGATGCGGGCGCGCCGACTGTTGGAGCGCGCGGTTGCGGAAACGGCGGCGGCGCGGGACCTGTCGCGGTTCTTCCCGCCGGAAATCGCGCGCCAGATCACGCAATCCGAACACCGTATCAGTGCCGGCGAAGGCGAGGCGCGCGAGGCGGCCATCCTGTCGGTCGACATTCGCGGGTTCACCGCATTGTGCAGCCGGCTCGATCCAAGCCAGTTGATCGCGCTGTTGACCGATTACGAATCGCGCATGGTGGCGGTGATCCAGGCGCATGGCGGCACGGTCGACAAGTTTTTGGGCGACGGCATCCTGGCGTCCTTCGGCGCGGCGGTGCCGAGCGCCGATTATGCGGCGGAGGCGCTGCGCGCGGTGGACGGGCTGGTCGCCGCGGCCGACGACTGGAACGACGACCGGCGCGCCCGGGGCGAGTCGCCGATCCGCATCGGTATCGCGGTGGCGAGCGGCCGGATCATCTTCGGCGCCATCGGCGACGACACGCGGCTGGAATACACCTGCATCGGCGACCCGGTGAACCTCTCCGCCAAGCTGGAAAAACACAACAGCGCGACCGGCACCCGCGCGCTGACCGACGGCGAAACCTACGACCTGGCGGTGAACCAAGGCTATGTGCCGCCGCGTCCGCATCCGCGCGCGCCCGGTATCGCGGTCGCCGGCGTGGCGGCGCCGGTCGAGCTGGTGACGATCGACGGGTGAGCGCCGGGAAAAGCGGTTGGTGCGGCGGATTAGAGCAAATCCCGAGCGAACCGAAACGGTTCGCGACGACGTATTTGCGTAAAAACAAAAAGATAGACCATTTCACTTGAGTCAAATTAAACGAGAAATGGTCTAGGTGTAGGGGTCGGCCGCGTCGCGCAACCCGTCGCCGAGGAACTGGAAGGCCAGCACCACAAGGACCACCGGCACTACCGGCAGCATCAGCCAGGGATACAGCGCGACCACGTTGATGTTCTGCGCATCGTTCAGCAGGACGCCCCAGCTCGTGATCGGCGGGCGCAGGCCGAGGCCGAGAAAGCTCAGCGCCGTCTCGGCCAGGATCATGCCGGGAATCGACAACGTCGCCGAGGCAATCAGGTGGCTGGTAAAATTGGGCAGCAGGTGTCGAAAGATGATGCGGACGGGCCGCGCGCCCATGAGTTGCGCCGCCTGGCAGAAGTCTTCTTCGCGCAGCGCCAGCAGTTTCGAGCGCACCGCCCGGGCCAGGCCGGGCCAGTCGAGCAGCCCGAGGATTACGGTGATGCCGAAATAGACCCCGACCGGGCTCCAGGTCACCGGCAGGATCGCCGACAGCGCCATCCAGAGCGGCAGCTCCGGGAAGGCGCGCACCACTTCGATGAGCCGCTGCACCGCACTGTCCACGGCGCCGCCGTAATACCCCGCCAGCCCGCCGATCACCGTGCCCAGCACCAGGCTGATGGTGATGCCGAGCAATCCGATGGTCAGCGATATGCGCGATCCGTACAGGATGCGGGACAGCAAATCGCGCCCCAGCCGGTCGGTGCCGAGCAGGAACAACGTGCCGCCCCGGGCCGGGCAGACAAAATGGAACGCCGCGTCGATCATATTCCAAAGCGCGTATTCGGCACCCGGATAATCACCGGCGGCGCAGAAAAAGCGCAGTTTCTGCACGCGTTTACGGTCTTCGGTATAGACCCATCGCATCTCGTCGCGGTCCAGGGTCACCGTCATGCCGTAGACAAAGGGGCCGACGAACGCGCCGTCATGCATCAGATGCACCGGTTGCGGCGGCGCATACAGATAGTCGGTGTAGCGGGCATGGCTGTCATAGGGCGCAATTGCCTCGGTGACGAGGATCGAGAGATACATCAACAAAAGGAAAACGCCGGACACCACGGCAAGCCGGTGGCGCCGCAATTTCCACCACACCAACCGCCATTGCGGTGCCAGGTAGAGGCGCTGCTGTTCGGCCGTGATCGGCTCCTCGGCGTCCGGATCGTAGGGCGCGGGGTTGACGTAATGGGGCAGCCGGTCGGGCGCGTCGCTCATGCCGCGTCGCTCCCGCCGAATCGGATCCGGGGATCCAGCGCGGCAAGCGCAAGATCGGACAGCAGCGTGCCGACGACGGTCAGCACCGCCAGGAACATCAGGAACGAGCCGGCGAGGTACATGTCCTGGCTTTGCAGCGCGCGCAGCAGCATCGGCCCGGTGGTCGGCAGCGACAATACGACCGATACGATCGCCGCGCCGGAAATCACCTGCGGCAGCAAATTGCCGATGTCGGCGATGAATGGGTTGAGCGCCATGCGGACCGGATACTTGAACAGGGCGCGCAGCGGCGGCATGCCTTTGGCCCGCGCGGTGACGACATATTGCTTCTCCAATTCGTCGAGCAGGTTGGCGCGCAGCCGGCGGATCATGCCGGCGGTGCCGGATGTGCCGATCACGACGACCGGGATCCAAAGATGTCCCAAGACGTTCAGCACCTTCGCCCAGGACCAGGGCTGGCCGACATATTCCGCCGCCATCAATCCGCCGATCGACGTGCCGAACCAGACATGGGCGGTGTATTGCAGCACTAGCGCCAGCAGGAAATTTGGCGTGGCGACACCGAGGAACCCGATGAAAGTCAGGCCATAGTCGCCGACGCTGTATTGGCGCACCGCCGAATAGATGCCGATGGGAAACGCCACGAGCCAGGTAAACAGAATCGTCGTGAACGAGACCACGAAGGTCAGCAGAAGGCGGTCGCCGACCACGTCGCGGACCGGCAGGTCGTGTTCGAAGGAGAATCCGAAATCGCCCTGCAGCATGCCGACGAGCCAGAACCCGTATTGCTGATAGAGCGGCCGGTCGAATCCGTACTGCCGTTTCAGGAACTCGATCTTGTTCGGGTCCACCGATTCGCCGCGGCTTTGCAGTTCATTCATGTAGCTGGTGAAATAATCGCCCGGCGGCAGTTGGATAATCACGAAGACGATCGCGCTGACCGCCAACAGGGTCGGGATCATCATTGCGATGCGCTGGACGACGTATCCGAACATGCGTCAGCTCCCGTTTCGCAAGGACCGGCGGTGCAGGGTGCGGCGGCTCATCGCGCCGATTTCCCGGCGACATCGGTGAACCAGAACGTGTCGGGCTCGTAGATTCCGAAATAGGCGCCCGGGTCCCAGTTGTACAGACCATTCTCCGGCACGTTGCGCAGGCGCCGGTCGACCACGACCGGCTGCAACGTGCCCGAAACAAGCCCGATCGTGAATACCTGGTCGCCATAGAGCGCGAGCATTTCATGCCAAATGCGCGTGCGCGTCTTGCGGCGGCTGGCGGCACGCCACTCGCGCAGCAGGTCGGCCAGCCGTTTTGCCGCTGGCATGTCGGGCGCCGCGCCGGCCCGGCCGCCGGTCTCGGTGTATTGTCCCCAGATCGGCCACTGATATTGGGTTTGATGCGTCGGCGCCAGCGCCTCGGGGCTGGTGTCGGCGGTCGCGAGCCCGTTTTCAAGACCGGACGACAGCGCCATGAGCGTTTCGCCGGCGTAGATGCGGTTGCGCAGCACATCGCGATGCGACGGCTTGATGTGCAGTTTTATGCCGACCTTGAGCCAACTGTCATGCACCAGCTCGAGCGCGTCCGCTTCCTCGCTGCTCTCGCCGGCGGTCTCGACGATGATGTCGGCCGGCCGGCCATCCGGCAGCAGGCGGATGCCGCGACTGTCCCGGCGCGTCAGGCCGGCTTCGTCAAGCAGCCGATTGGCGCGCGGCGGGTCGAAATCCGCCCAGGCGCGGCGATAGGCATCGCGGTACAACGGGCTGTCGGGCAGCACCGTGTTCTGGCCCTCGATCGCCTGGCCGAAATACATCACCCGGTTCAGTTCGCGCCGGTGCACGGCAAGCGACAGCGCGCGGCGAAACCGGACGTCCTGCAGCAACGCCCTCCATGTGGCGTCCTTGACGTTCAAATTCGGATACAGCGCGAGATGGGCCCCCTTTCCGATGCGCCAAAGATGGACGTCTACATTCCCGCGCTTGGCGTTTTTCCGGAGAAACGTGTAATCGGCAAAACGCAAATAGCGCGCCTGCAAATCCGATTCGCCGGTGCCCGTCTTGGCGGCGACGATCTTGTTGTCGACGATGTTCATCACCACCCGGTCGATATAGGGGAGTTGCCGGCCATTCGGGTCGATCCGGTGGAAATAGGGGTTCCGCCGGAACATGAAGCGATGGGACGGGGCTTTCGTCGCGATCGTCCACGGCTGCAGCGAGGGCAGGTCCACATTGTCGTTCTTGTAGGAATTGTCGACCTTGTTGTGCAGCGCCGCCCAGTTTCGATACCCGCGACTCTCGGCTTCCTTGCCGAGCGCCTCGGCGTCGAAATAATGTGCGTGAAACCGCTTCAGGTAGTGCGCCGGCCGGTAAATGAAGGGCGGCCGCGGCCCCGCCAACGCCGGCAGAAACGCTGGGTTGGGGGCCGGCCAGGTCAGGCGCAGCGTGTGGCTGTCGAGGATTTCGTAGCGCGGCGGCTTGCCGTCGACCAGCATCACCTTGGGCGGGCCGGCCGGCGACAGCATCGCATTCGTCGCGACGTCCTCCCAGTAATAGCGAAAATCCTCGGTCGTGAAGGGGTTGCCGTCGGACCACCGGTGCTCCTTGCGCAGATGCAGCGTGAAGACGCGCCCGCGATCGACGTCGATCCGTTGCAGGATGTCCGGCACGAGCCTCAGCTGCGCGTCGAACCGCACCAGGCGGGCATAGCCATACACCACCATCAGCCGCACGTCCTTGGGGCGCGCCATCAGCAGGCGCAGCGTGCCGCCGTGGCGGCCCGGTTTCTGGCCCGGCCGTGCGAACGGCACCACCAGCGGCGTCGACGGCAGCCGAAGTGCGGCGGGCGGCAATTCGCCCGCCTCGATCCGTTTTTGCAGCGACGGGGGATCGATAAATTGCGCCGGCGGCGCGGCGGCCTGCGTCTCGCCGGCGGCCGAAACGGCGATAGCCGCCATCGCGAAAATCGCGCGTGCGCTCACAGCGTGGCCACCGCCGCCGTGGCGCGCACGAAGTGGCCGTCGGCGACCGGTCTCAATTGAAGTCCGTCTTCGTCGCCGTCCTCATCGCCGTCCGTATCGCCGCAAAAAGGCGGCGGCCAGGCGGTCGGATCCCCGGCGCGGCCGTCCATCAGCGCCTTCAAGTCGAGCTTGCGGTCCGGATCGGTATCGGGCACGGCGGCGAGCAGACCCTTGGTGTACGGATGAACCGGGTCGCGAAACAGCATGTCCCGCGGCGCCACTTCGACGAGCCGGCCGTGGCAGATCACGGCGATCCGGTCGGCGATGTAGTCGACGGCGGCAAGGTTGTGCGACACGAACAGATAGGTCAGGCCGAGCGTGGTCTGCAGGTCGCGCAGCAGGTTCAGCACCTGCGCCTGTACGCCCGCGTCGAGCGCGGAGACCGGCTCGTCGCAAATCAGCAGGTCCGGCTTCAAGGCGAGCGCCCGCGCGATGCACAACCGTTGCCGCTGCCCGCCGGAAAAGCTGTGCGGGTATCGGTTGAGACATCGTTCGTCGAGGTCAACCAGCCGCATCAGGTCGCGCGCCGCCGCGACGCGGTCCGCCGCCGTGCCGATATCATGGATGACCAAGGGCTCGGTGATGATGTCGAACGCGGTCATGCGCGGATCGAGCGCCCCGAAGGGATCCTGGAAAATGTATTGCACGCGCCGCCGGTAACCGCTGAGGGCGGCCCCGGTCAAGGCCCCGACATCGGCCGTCTCGCCGGATGGGTTGCGGAACAGGATGCGACCCGAATCCGGCCGGACGCCGCGCATGATGAGCTTCGCGATCGTGGTCTTGCCGGACCCGCTTTCGCCGACCAGCGCCAGCGATTCGCCGCGCCGAATTGAAAGACTGACGCCATTCACCGCGCCGATGCGCTCGCGGCGGCGCCAGGCGGCGAGGCCGGCGCCGCGCCGGAAATAGGATTTTCGCAAATCGGTCACGTCGAGAATGGTTTCCGCCGCCGGGGCCGCATGCGCCGTGGCCGCGACCGTGCCGCCGTCGCGCCGGTGCACCGGCCGCAGGCGCTCCGACCGGTTCCGCCCGATGCGCGGCGCCGCGTTGAAGAGCGCCTTCAGATAGGGGTGCGCCGCGTGGCGGAACACGTCGTCCCGGGTGCCCGATTCCATGACCTCGCCGCGATACAGGACGACCACCTCATCCGCCATGTTGGCGACCACGCCCAGGTCATGGGTAATAATCAGTACCGCCATGCCGTATTGCCGCTGCAGATCGGCGATCAGTTTCAGGATCTGTGCCTGGATCGTCACGTCGAGCGCCGTGGTCGGTTCATCGGCGATCAAGAGTTGCGGGCGGCAGATCAGCGCCATCGCGATCATCGCCCGCTGGCGCAACCCGCCGGAAAGCTCGAAGGAGTAGGTGTCGCGAGCGCGGTCGGGATCGGGGAAACCCACCTGATGCAGCATCTCGCGGGTGCGGCGATCGCACTCCGGACCGGAGCAGCCCTCGTGATATCGCAGCACCTCGCCGATTTGGTCGCCGATCGTGTGGAGCGGCGACAACGACGTCATCGGCTCCTGAAAAACCATCGAAATACTGCCGCCGCGCAAGCGCTGCATCCGGGCGCCGGCCGGGTCGAGTCCGGCGAGGTCGATCGCGCCGCCGGGCGCCGCCGGGTCGGCGAACAGGATTTCGCCGGCCTCCCGCCGCGCGCATCGCGGCAGGATCCCCATGATGGCCTGGGCCGTGATGGATTTGCCGGACCCGGATTCGCCGACCAGGGCCACGGTCGAGGCGGGCCGGATGCGGAAATTGACCCGTTTCACCGCGTCGATCGCGCATCCCGGCAGGGTAATGCCGACGCGAAGATCCCGAACCTGCAGCAGGTCGGCCATTACCAGCGCATATCCTCGTCCTTGATGCCGCCTTCCGGCGGCGGCGGCGTGCCGCCCTCGCGGAAGGCGCGGAGGTTCTCGGCGGTGGTTTCGTCGAGTTCGACGCGATGGCGTTCGACCACGGCGGCAACCGCCTCGACGATGTCCTTGAAGCCGGCCAGATCCGAATCGAGCCGAACAGTGCCGGGCGGACCGGAAATTTTCAGCTCCATCCAGCCGCGGTCCATGTCGCGGCGGCTCTTTTCGCGCACCGTCGAGAAATACCGTAATTTGAGCGCCGACATCTCGGCCCAGGCGAAAAACCGCTTTCTCAAGCCATGGACAAACAAGCCGTCTTCGCGCAGCTCGAAGGCCGTGAACTGCATCAACAGCGTCCGCAGGCCGTACAGGAAGAACAGCGTGGCGGCGGTGCCCAGGATGGTGAAAAAAATCGGCCCCGGCTTGCCGATCACGACGGGCAAGGCGAAGAACATAAAACCACCGGCGGCCCGGACGTAATCCCAGATCAGGCTGCGCATCGGATATCGGAAATAGGTCATGGGCCTCGCGTGACGGCCGGCGCCGTCTCAGTCAGGGGTGGAGCGGGATGCAAGCGGGAACCGGTGGTCCAACGCCAAGGCGCGGCCCGCCGTTTTGGGACGGTCCAAAGGATTGGCTCCCGCGTCGGGGCGGTACAATCGTGCCCGTGCGAAGCCGGCGGTGCCGTGTCGAGCAGCGTCATGGTGTCTGAATATATGGGGGTGGACGGAAGACGCAAGGCACCATGTCGTGACGGCGGCTCACGCGCCGCCGGCGCGATCGGCCACGAATTCGGCGCTGCGCCGCGCGCCGTCGAGGTCGATCTCGCCCGGGCAGGGCCGTTCCATGCCGGCGGCGCGGTCGGCGGCCGCGGCCAGGGCCGAGGGCGTCAACGCCGCTTCGGGCAGCATGTGTGCCCAGCCGCGGCGTTCGAGGAGTGCCGCCCGTAGGGCCTGTTCGGATTGCCCGTGCGCGCTGAACGGCACCAGCACGCAGCGGCAGCGGGCCTGCAGCAGGTCGAGGACCGTGTTGTAGCCGGCCTGGCTGATCGACAAGGCGCCGCCGGCGAGCAGCGCCGGAAAATCCCCGCGCGCCGGCTCGATCGTAAAACCGTCGCCGGATTGCAGCGCCGCCCGGTCATGGGATGGCAGGTTCGGGCCGACCAGCATGCGCCACGGGGTATCGCGCAAGTCGCCGAGCGGCCGCGCCGCCAGGGCGGTACGCATCAACGCGCCGCCGGTGCCGCCGCCGCCGGCCGAGACGATAACCTCGCCCTGCGGCACCGGTGCGGCATCATGGGCTGGCGCTTCCGGCGCGACATAGCCGGTGTACCGGATCCGGCCGGCAATATCGCGTGTCCTGGGAAAGGTGCGGTCGAGGGTGACGAAGTCCGGGTCTCCATGCACCAGGACCCCGTCGAAATACCGCTCGATCAGGTCGACGATGGCGGTCAGCCGCGCGGGATTCCGTTTCGGCACCAGAATATCGCGCAATGAGCAGAGGATTCGGGCGCGTCCCTTGGCGGCGTCGAGCAGCGGCAACAACTCGAAGCGGAACGGCCAGCGGCCGAAAGGAAAGGTCTCGATCAACACCACGTCGGCAGCGGAAGTCTCGAAGGCCTGCAGCAAGGCGGTGCACCGCCGTGCCCGCCAGGCATCATCGATTTCCTGGCCGTTCGCGCCGATCAGGGCGCTGAAGGTGGCGTCCCGGGCCTTGACCGGCGGCAGCCGCACCACGTCTGCGCCCAGCAGATTGTCGTCCAGCGCGTCGAAGCCGCCGGCCGCAACGACCACGTCAAGGCCCGCGCGCCGCATCGCGCGGGTCAGGATAGCCGCCCGCGCGGCATGGCCGATGCCGAGCAGATGCTGCACATAAAAGAAGACGCGCCCCGCTTTCATCGTTCGGTCGTCATCGGCGCGTCATGGGGTGGGTGGTCTGAGCGGGACATCGAGGTCGTGCACCGATGGATGCCCGTCGGCGTCAAGGCGAAAGACCTGAGCGCAATTGTCGGCGAGCCGTCGCGGCGCTTTGCTGGTCATGTCCCAATCGATCGCCAGGGCATAGACCGCCCGGATAACACCGCGATGGCACACCGCGACGGTGGGCGCCTCGGCGGCGGCGCGTTCGGCCAGGAAGGGCCGCAGCCGGGCCTGCACTTCGCGCGGACTTTCGCCTTCGGGGGCGCGGAAGTCGAGGCCGCGCGCCTCCCAGGCGGTCATCAGATTGCCGAGCTCACCGCGCAAATCTTGCAACGTGCGCCCCTCCCAGACGGCCCAGTCCATCTCGACCAGCCGCGAATCGTCGGGCACCGAGCCGCCGGAGAGGATTTCCGCGGTCTCTTTCGCCCGTGACAAGGGGCTGGTTACCCAATCGAAGCCGTCGAGCGTGTCCGGCACGGTCCATCCGCGCACTTGGTCTCGGCCGCTCGGGCTGAGCGGGATGTCGCTCCGGCCTTGCACCAAATGGGTTTCGTTCCATTCGGTGACGCCATGGCGGATCAGGGCGAGCAGGGTCATGTGGGGCCCTCGTGCCGGGCGTCCTGCAGGATCGCATCCAGTGTGCGGGCGGCGGCGGGCAACCCGTGACGGTCGTGCGTCCTGCGGCGGCCGCGGGCGCCCATCATCCGCCGCCGCGCCGGATCGTCGAGCAGTGCGCGAATCGCCGCCGCCAACGCCGGCGCGTCGCCTTCGGGGGCGAGCAGGCCGGTTTCGCCGTGGCGGACAAATTGCGCGATGCCCTGGCGGTTGCCCGCGGCGACGGTTAATCCGGCGGCTTGGGCTTCCAGCAGCGCCATCGAAAAGCCTTCGCCGAGCGCTGGCCAGACGGCGAGATCGGCCGCTCCGTGCAGGCGGGCAAGCGCGCGTGCATCGAGCGCGCCGAGAAACCGCACGCGGTTATAGTGATTGAACATGCCTTCGATCTCCGTCCGGGCACTGCCGTCGCCGGCGACCAGCAGATGCCAGGGCCGGTCACCGAGGCGGGCCAGCGCGGCGGCAAGCGCGCGGTAGGAGTCGCGTTTTCTGTCCGGCCGCATCATGGCGATCGTGGCGAGCCAGGGGATCGCGGGATCGAGTCCGTGTTCTCGGGTGAGCGCGGTGCGGGTTGCGGCGCGCGGGGGCGGCGGGTGTTGCGTGGTATCGAGGAAAGGCGGCATCCGCACGAGGCGCTCCGGCGTCGCCGCGATTCCTGCTACGCCCGGCAGGTCGAGCGGATCGAAGACGAGTACGCGGCGGGCCGTCGCGATCGCCGCCGCCGCGGCCTGATGACCGTCGCGCCATCGCCCGGCGGCCTGTTTCGCGGCGTGACTGGCCTCCGCCGCAACGTACGGAATCGACAAGGCGTCGGCCACGGCGGGCCCGATCCAGTCCGGCGCCTTGTGATAGAGGTGATAGGTAAACCACAGGTCGGGCGGATTGTGCCGATGGCGGGCGATCAGGCGCGCGGCCGTGCGCCGGCCAGCATCGCGGATACGCCCTTGCCGGCGCGGATTGCCGTCACCGTCGCGGCTGCGCAAGCGCGACGCGACCTCCACCGTATGGCCGCCGGCGCGCATTGCTTGAATTAGCAACCGGGCGATGCGCCGGTCGCCGGACGGCACCGGATGGTCCGGCGGCTTCAGCGGTGCGTAAAAGGCAACGCGCATCAGGCGGCCCGCGCGCTGGGTGCGGTGCCGGGCGCCGTGAACCGGGGCGCCAGCCGGTCGAGCCAGGACTCAGCATCGAATGCCGCCCGCAGGCGGCGCTCCCCCGCGCCGCCGAGACGGTCGCGCAGGGACGGGTCGGCGATCAACCGGTCGAGCGCCAAGGCGAGACTCCGTGGGTCGCCGGGCGCCGCCAGCAATCCGGTTTCGGCGTCGACGATCAGTTCGGGAATGCCGGAGATCCGGGTCGCCACGACCGGCAATGCCTGGCTCTGCGCTTCCATCAGCACATTGGGCAGGCCGTCCTGGTCGCCGTCGCGGTCTTGCCGGCAGGCGAGCGCGAAGACGTCGGCGCGGCGCAGCGCCCGCAGCACCGCGTGTTGCGGCTGCGGACCATGCCAGCGGATGCGATTGCCGAGCCCGTGCCGAAGCGCCTGGCGTTGCAGCGTCCCCAGGCCGGGGCCGCCGCCGATATGATCGAGCGTCCAATGCCGACGGCCGGGAAGTTCCGCCAGCGCGCCGAGCAGAACATCGATGCCTTTCTTGTCGACCGCCCGGGCGACGCAGAGCAGCCGAACCGGATCGCGCGCATCGGTCCCGTTGCGCGCCGGCCGCCGGTCCGGCATCGGCGGAAACCGGTCGAGATCGAGCCCGTGATAGATCAGCTCGGCGGGATGGTCCGGCTCAAGCGCGCGCAGCCGCTCGGCGCCGGCGGCGCTGCAGGTTACGGTCCACGCGGCCTCGCGGAGTTTCGCGGCGAGATCCCAGCCGGGCGTGGTCCAGATGTCGCGTGCATGGGCCGACACGCTGAAGGGCAGGCGGCACATGCGCGCGGCGTAGCGCGCCACGGAGGCGGGCGTGTGCATGAAATGGGCATGCAGATGGGTCGTCCCGGCCGGCAGTTCCGCCGCCAGTACACAGGCCTGGCCAAAACGCCGGACCCGGTTGCGGGTCGGGTCGCGCCGGCAATCGGCGATAAAGGCCGACCGCGCGGCCGCATAGCCAGGCAGGGCCGTGGCGCGCCGCCACGCGGCGACGCTTCGCCGTGGCTCCCGGTGCAGATACTCCGGCAGATAGTGCACCGGGGCGGTGATCTCGGCGTGGATCGGGTGGCATGCCGCGTCGGTGGGATGGCGCAGCGAGGCGATGGCGAGTGCCACGCCCCGCCGTTGCAGGCCGAGGATTTCCTGCGCGATGAAGGTCTCGGAGAGCCGCGGATAGCCTTTGACCACGAGCACGGCGGTCATCGAACGGCCCTGCCGGCGGTTGCCCGCAGTGACGGCCGCGCCGTCGCGAGGGATTGCCGGGTGAGCCGGAGAAGGTTGTGCGAGCCGTCCAAAATCCCCGGAATGACCCGGGCCGACGGCCTCGGTTGCTGGCTCAATTGGCGCAGCGCGGTGACCATCGTGTTCGCCGGCCGGGCGCCGCGTCCGTCGAGCATGGCGGTCAGGCCGAGGTCGCGCGCGCGCGCGGCGCGGAGGAGTTGTTCCCGGCGCGGCGCGCTGCGCGGCACCAGCAATGCCGGCTTGTCGAAAGAGAGAATTTCGCAAAAGGTGTTGTAGCCGCCCATGGCGACAATCCCTTCGGCCCGCGCCATCAACACTTCGATATGGGCGTCGAAGGTCATGATGTCGACCGCGGCTAGCGCCGCCGCCCGGTCCCGGAAGCCGCGTTGGCGGGCGGCCGCCATGAAGGGGCCGAGCACGATGATCGCCCGGTGCGGCAGGTCGCTGCCGGTTTCATAGGCCCGCATGACCCAATCGACCAATCGCTCCCCGTCGCCGCCGCCGCCCGGCGTCACCAGGATAAAACCATCGCCGGGCATCTGCGGCGGGTGCGGCCGGTCCCCGCCGCCGGCCCAATCTTCCGGCAGGCCGCGCCGCAGATACCCGGTGAAGCTGGTCTTTCGCCCGACCGACGGCGGCAGTTCCTGTCCCGCCAGCGGATCGTAGATTTGCGGCAACCCGTAGACCCAGACTTGATCGTATAGATCCCGCACCGCATCGGCCGCGCCCTTGCGGGCCCATTCACGCGCCAGCGCGGCGGGATCATCGAGCACGTCGCGCAATCCCAGAATCAACGGACATCCGGCGTCGCGCAGATCGAACAGCGTATCGCGCACTTCGCCGCGCAACCCGAGGGGTTCCTTGTCGACGATGAATAGATCGGGATCGAAGACCGATGCGGTGTGGCGGATGATCGAAGACCGCATGGCGACCGTCTCGCCGATATCGAAATCGAGGCCCGAGGCGGTGTAGTCGCCGTTGCTGAGCTTTATGACACCGGGAATCCGCACGAAATCGACCCGCTCGCCGAAGTCGAACCGGCCGATCATCGGCGATCCCGAGACGATCAGCACCGACACCGATGGTGCGCCGGCAGCCAGCGCCTGAGCGATCGTCCGGCAGCGGCGCAGGTGACCCAGTCCGAAACTATCGTGGCTGTAGATCAGGATGCGTTTGCGGTCGCCGGCGTCGCTCATGGTTTGGATGGTCCCGTCATTTCCGGATGCGACTATGGCATGCAATCCCGCGCGCTTGAAGGGCCGAGAGGGACGCGCCGGCAGGGTTTGCGCGGCGGCACGATCGTTTACCCGCCCGGCGCGCTCGGTTAAGTTAATTTTAAGCGCTATGGCGGATCGTATCCTTATGCCGGACGACGGCGCCGGCCGGTGGACGGCTTATGGAAAAGTCTATTTTCAGGTATTTGCTCCGATACACTGCCCCGCAGCAGCTGTATCTCTTGGCGGTGACGGTCGCCTATTATCCGTTTTTATACCTGTCGCTGGAACTGCCGAAAATCATCGTCAACGAGGCGATCGGCGGTGGTGTCGATCCGCCCTATCCGCTGACGGTATTCGGTCATACATTTATCGTGGAAATGCCGCAGATCCGTTTTCTGCTGGCGTTGAGCCTTACCTATCTGTTTCTGGTGTTGGTCAACGGCTGCTTCAAATTTCACATCAACGTATATAAGGGGCGGCTTGGCGAACGGTTGCTTCGCCGCCTGCGCTACCAGCTCTATTCCCGCATGCTGCGCTTTCCGCTATCGCGGTTCCGCCGCCTCGGCCAAGGCGAAATCATTCCCATCGTGACCGCCGAGGTGGAGCCGCTCGGCGGGTTCATTGGCACCGCCTTCGCGGACCCGATGTTCTATGGTGGGCAGCTGGTGATCATCCTGAGCTTCATCATGATTCAGGACCCGGCGCTGGGAATCGCGGCGATCGCCTTTTATCCGCTGCAAATGTATATCATTCCCAAATTGCAGCGCCGGGTGAACGAACTGGCCAAGCGCCGGGTGCAGAATGTCAGGTGGCTGTCCGACCATATCGGCGAATCGGTGTCCGGGATCATCGACGTGCGGGCGAACGATACGGTCAACCTCGAACTCGCACGGCTTTCCGCGCGCCTTGGCCGGATCTACGATATCCGCTTCGAGCTTTATCAGCGCAAATTCTTCATCAAGTTTCTCAACAATTTCATCGACAAGCTGACGCCGTTCTTCTTCTTTTCGATCGGCGGTTATCTGGTCATCAAGGGCGAGTTGACGCTTGGCGCGCTGATCGCCGTGCTGGCCGCCTACAAAGACCTCGCCGCACCGTGGCGGGAAATGCTGGTCTGGTATCAGCAAAAAGAAGACGTCCGGATAAAATACGATCAAGTGGTCGAGCAATTCGATCCGCCGGGCATGCGGGATGAAGAACCGGAAGCCGAGGCATCGGTGCCGGGCCGGGCGATAGCAGGCGAAATTGTCGCCAATGTCAGCTTGCTCGACGACGACGGTGGGCGTTTGTTGGATAGTGCGGTGGTTTCGCTGCCGGCCGCGGCGCATGCCGCGATCGTCGGCGATGCGGCGAGCGGCAAATCGGAACTGGCGATGATGCTTGCCGGGTTGATTGCGCCGACATCGGGCAAAGTCACGATCGGCGGCCAGGATCTGGCGGAGCTGCCGCTGGCGGTGACCGGACGGCGGATCGGGTATGTCGGCGCCAACGCCCATTTGCAGAACGCCTCGATCGGCGACAATTTGGTTTACGGGTTGAAGCGGCAACCGGCGCCAAGCGGGACGGTATCGCCGGAACGATCGGAGAAGCTTGCCGAATCGGCGTTGGCGGGCAATTCGTCGCGGGATTTTAATGCCGATTGGATCGACTACGAAGCGGCCGGCGTCGATGGGCCGGGCGCGTTGTGCGGCCGCATGATTGAAACGCTCTATCTCGTCGGCCTGGATCGCGACGTCTACCAGATGGGGCTGCGCGGCAGCGTCGATCCGGGCGAACTGCCGCAGACAGTGGAGCGAATTCTATCCGCCCGGCACGCGCTTCGCGAACGTCTTGGCGACCCGGCCTTTGCCAGATTGGTCGAACCGTTCGACGTGAACCGATACAACACCAATGCGACGGTTGGCGAAAACCTGTTGTTCGGCGTGCCGGTCGACGGACGTTTCGACATGGAGCATCTGGCGGATCATCCCTACGTCAAGGATGTGCTCGACCGTGCGGGTCTTACCGATACCTTTGTCGAGATCGGCTGGCGGGTCGCGGAGACCATGGTCGAACTCTTCGCCGACCTGCCAGCGGATCATGAATTCCTGCAACAATTCAGCTTTATCTCGGCCGAGGATTTGCCGGCATTCCGCACCATCCTCGGGCAGTCGCCGGATCCCGCTGGGGTGAGCCGGCGCGCGCGGCGGCGCTTGCTGTCCTTGCCCTTCCTGCTGGTGGTATCGCGTCATCGGCTCGGTTTGATCGATCAACAAATGCAGGAAAGCATACTCGCGGCGCGACGTCTCTTTGCGGCGGACCTGCCGGCGTCGCTGGATGGGGCGATTGCGTTTTTCGAGGAAGGGCGGCTCAATCCCGCCGCCACGATTCAAGACAACATGCTGTTCGGCAAACTCGCCTATGGCCAGGCGCACAGCGGACAGAAAGTCGGCGCGCTGATCGACGAAGTGGTCGATCGTGTCGGGTTGCGGACGGCCGTGATCGCGGTTGGGCTGCGGGCCCCCGCGGGTGTCGGCGGTGCCCGGCTATCGCTGGCGCAACGCCAACGGCTGGCGATTGGGCGCGCCCTGCTGAAGCGGCCCGACATTCTCATCGTCAACGAAGCGGCCGAGGCGCTGGACCGTCAAAGCCAGGCCGAACTGATCGAACGGCTGCACGGCGAAGGGGCCGGACGGGGATTGATCTGGGTGATGAACCAAGTGGTGAGCCCGCA
>JAOTYV010000311.1 GCA_029861675.1 Alphaproteobacteria bacterium | reverse complement strand
GTTGCAATCAGCGCGCAAACCCAGGTGCTGACCTTGAAAACGCCCACCAGGACGAGAATCTCGCCGACAAAGCCGCTGGTTCCCGGCAAGCCGACCGACGCCAGCATGAACAACATGAAGACCGCCGAGTATTTCGGCATTCGGTTCACCAACCCGCCATAAGCTGCGATCTCGCGGCTGTGCATCCGGTCGTACACGACGCCGACGCACAGGAACAAGGCGGCGGAGACCACGCCATGGCTGAGCATTTGAATGATCGCGCCGGTCACCGCCTGTTCGTTCATCGCGAAGATGCCGACAGTAACGAAGCCCATATGCGCCACAGACGAATAGGCGATGAGCTTCTTCATATCTTCCTGGGCGAGCGCCACAAGGGATGTGTAGATCACCGCGACAACGCTGAGCGCAAAAACGAAGGGCGCAAAGTAATCGGACGCCACCGGCATCATCGTGACCGAGAAGCGCAGAAACCCGTATCCGCCCATCTTCAGCAACACACCCGCCAGAATAACCGAACCGGCGGTCGGCGCCTCGACATGGGCGTCCGGCAACCAGGTGTGAACCGGCCACATCGGTATTTTCACCGCGAACGACGCGAAGAAGGCGAGCCACAGCCAAATTTGCAAATCCGGATCGAGCCGCAAATCGAGCAGCGCGACGATATCGGTCGTTTGGCCCTGTTTGTACAGCATGATGATCGCCAGCAGCATCAACACCGACCCCAACAGCGTGTAGAGGAAGAACTTGAAGGCTGCATAGACCCGCCGTGGACCGCCCCAGACGCCGATGATCAGGAACATCGGGATCAGCACGGCTTCGAAGAAGATGTAGAAGACGACGAAATCCAAGGCGCAGAACATGCCGACCATGAAGGTCTCGAGGACCAGAAAGGCGACCATGTATTCGCGCACCCGGTCCTTGATCGCGTTCCAGCTCGCCAGGATGCAAATCGGCGTCAGGAAGGTCGACAGCAGCACGAAGAACATCGAAATACCATCGACGCCCATCTTGTAGCTGATGCCGTATTCCGGCAGCCACGGTACGGTCTCGACGAATTGGAAATCCGGCGTCGCCGCATCGAAATCAAACCAGATTTTCAGCGACCCCAGGAAGGTTGCGCTCGAGGCGAACAGCGCGGTGGAACGCGCGTTGCGGGCGATCAACTCCGCATCCTCGGACCCGCGAATGACAAGCAGGATGAACAGCGCCCCGATCAAGGGGAGAAAGGTAATGACACTGAGCAAGCCGACAGTTCCGAACATCGCCCTACCCCGCGCCTTGGCCGTAAAGATACCAGGTGACCAGCACCACGACGCCGATCAACATGGCGAAGGCGTAGTGGTAGACATATCCGCTTTGCAATCCGCTGATCCTGCGGGCAATTCGCAGCGTCGTTGCCGCGATGCCGTCGGGCCCGACACCGTCGATCAGCGCACCGTCACCCGATTTCCAGAAAGCGAACCCCAAGGCGAAGGCGGGCCGCACGAAAATACGATCGTATAATTCGTCGAAGTACCATTTGTTGTACGAAAACGCGTAGAGCGGCCGGAACGCCCGGGACAGCTTGAGCGGCATACCCGGCGCCAGTTTGTACATCCAGACCGCCAGAAGGATTCCCACGCCCCCCACGAGGAGCGGCGACAGCTTGACCATCATCGGCACATGGTGCGCATCGACCAACGCCGTATGCTGCTTCAACACCAGGATCGAATCGCCCCAGAAGGCGTTCATGCCCGGCCCGACGAAGGCATTGTAGGCAACGCCCCCCGCAATGACCGAGCCAACCGCCAGCACGACCAGCGGCACCCACATGATCGGCGGCGCTTCGTGCACATGCGCCAGCGTTTTCTCGTCACATCGCGGTGTGCCATGGAACGTCATCATGATCAGCCGCACCGAGTAGAATGCGGTCATCAGCGCCGCGGCGATACCGAGCACATAGGCATACTGCCCAACCGGGCTTTGCGCCGCCCACGCGGCTTCGATGATGATGTCCTTGGAATAGAAGCCGGACAGTCCGAACACGCCCGGAATACCAATTCCCATCAGCGACAGGCTGCCGATCCACATCAAGGCGTAGGTGATGGGCACCAGTTTCCAGATCCCGCCCATCCGCCGCATATCCTGTTCATCGGACATCGCGTGAATGACGCAGCCGGAGCCGAGAAACAGCAGCGCCTTGAAAAAGGCATGGGTGAACAGATGGAACATCGCCGCGCCATAGGCCGAAACGCCGGCGGCGAAAAACATATACCCGAGCTGGGAGCACGTTGAATACGCAATGACCCGCTTGATGTCGTTCTGCGTCAGGCCGACGGTGGCGGCGAAGAAGGCCGTCGACGCGCCGACCACGGTGACGACCGCGAGCGCGAATTCCGAATATTCGAACAAGGGCGACAGACGGCACACCATGAAGACACCGGCGGTCACCATGGTCGCCGCATGGATCAACGCGGAGACCGGCGTCGGGCCCTCCATCGCATCGGGCAGCCAGGTGTGCAGTCCGAGCTGCGCGGATTTGCCCATCGCGCCCATGAACAACAGCAGGCAGAGGATGGTCAGGGCGTGGAACTCCGTCCCGAGGAAGACCAGTTTCGCATCGGCCTTGCCCGCGACCGCATCGAAGATTTGCGCCAGTTCGATCGACCCGAACAGCACGAACACGCCAAAGATACCGAGCGCGAAGCCGAAATCGCCCACACGATTGACGACGAACGCCTTGATCGCTGCGGCGTTGGCGGATGGTTTCTTGTACCAGAATCCGATCAGCAGGTAGGACGCCAGCCCGACGCCTTCCCAGCCGAAGAACAATTGCACCAGATTGTCCGCCGTCACCAGCATCAGCATGAAAAACGTGAACAGGCTGAGATAGGCGAAGAACCGCGGCTTGCCCGGGTCGTGATCCATGTAGCCGATGGAATACCAATGGACGACCGCCGATACGGTGGTGACAACGACCAGCATCACGGCGGTCAATTGATCGACCAGCAATGCCCAGGAGAATGTGAAGCCCGCCACATCCATCCAGGTGAACAGCGTTATCGTGCGCGGGCTGTCGTTCAAGGCGACGGCATAGAACAGGACCCAGGACAGAACCGTCGATACCGTCAACAAGGTACAGGTAACCAGCATTGAACCGCGGTCGCCGACATAGCGCCCGAACAGGCCGGCGACTATCGCACCCAGCAATGGCAGCAGAACAACAGCGGCTTCCATCGGCGGTCAGCCCTTCATCATGTTGATATCTTCGACCGCAATCGACCCGCGGTTGCGATAGTAGACGACGAGTATGGCAAGACCGATCGCCGCCTCGGCGGCCGCTACCGTCAGGACGAACATGGCGAATATTTGTCCGACGAGATCCTGCAAATGGGTCGAAAACGCGACGAAGTTGATGTTCACGGCAAGCAGCATCAATTCGATCGACATCAGGATAATGATGACGTTTTTACGATTGAGGAATATTCCAAACAGACCGAGGACAAACAGGATCGCCGAAACCGTCAGGTAGTGCGCCAAACCGATTTCCAGCATCAGATGCCACTCCCCGACGGCACCTTGACCACCTCGATCGAATCTTCGCGGCGCCGCGCGACCTGGTCGGATATTTTCTGGCGGCGTACGCCGGGCCGGTGGCGCAGCGTCAAGACGATGGCGCCCAGCATCGCAACCAGCAGGATCATGCCCGCCGCTTGAAAAAGGTAGAAATAGCGGGTGTACAGCAATTTGCCCAACGCATGGGTATTGCTGATTTGGTCCACCGGCGGAACCGGCGCCGCCGACGTCACCTCGGGCGCGAAGGCCCAACTGCCGAAAATCAGGATGAGTTCCGCCAACAAGATCAACCCGACCAACGCGCCGATCGGCAGATACTGCAAAAAGCCCTGACGCAGTTCCGCAAAGTTGATGTCCAACATCATGACGACAAACAGGAAAAGCACCGCGACCGCGCCGACATAAACGACGATCAGAATCATCGCGAGGAATTCAGCCCCCATCAGTACGAACAACGCCGCCGAGCTGAAAAACGCCAAAATCAGAAACAAGACCGAATGGACCGGATTGCGCGAAGAGACGACCATGACGCCGGCCGCGACCGCCACGAAGGCGAACAAATAGAACGCCAGCGCCTGAATGATCATCCTTCCCCCCTCACTACCGCATCGCGATGCGGGCTTGCGCCGGTTTTCAGCACTTTTCCCCTCCAAATGCCGGGTCGCGCAGGCCCGCTGTGTTTAGCGATACGGCGCATCCAATGCAATATTGCCCGCGATTTCCGGCTCCCATCGGTCGCCGTTCGCCAGCAGTTTTTCCTTGTTGTAAAAAAGTTCTTCGCGCGTCTCGGTGGCGAATTCGAAATTCGGGCCCTCGACGATCGCATCCACCGGACAGGCTTCCTGGCACAATCCGCAATAGATGCATTTGGTCATGTCGATATCGTAGCGCGTGGTCCGGCGGCTGCCGTCTTCGCGGGGTTCCGCCTCGATGGTGATAGCCTGCGCCGGACAGATCGCCTCGCACAACTTGCAGGCGATGCAGCGTTCCTCGCCGTTGGGATAGCGCCGCAGCACATGCTCGCCGCGAAACCGCGGGCTGAGCGGCCCTTTTTCATACGGATAGTTGACCGTGTATTTACGGCGAAACATGCTGCGCAGGGTCAGGGACATGCCCTTGACCAATTCCGCCAGCAGGAAAGCGCGTGCCGTTCGGTCGATGAATGCCATTGGTCGATATCCTCCGTCGCGCCTTAGACGCCGCCCGCGGGCGGGACCATGTTAAAGGCAAGCAGCCAGCCTGCCGTGAAAACGACCCAGATCAGCGACAGCGGCAGGAAGATTTTCCAACCGAGCCGCATCAACTGATCGTAGCGATATCGCGGGAAGGTCGCGCGCACCCACAGGAAGACAAACAAAACGGAAGCGATCTTCAACGCGAACCAAATAGGCCCTGGAATCAGGGTGAAGGGAGCGACTTCCAGCGGCGGCAGCCAGCCACCGAGAAACAGAATTACCGTCATCCCGCTCATCAGGATCATATTCGCGTATTCGCCGAGGAAGAACATGGCGAACGTCATCGACGAATATTCGACGTTATATCCCGACACCAATTCGGCTTCGGCCTCGGGCAGGTCGAACGGCGCGCGGTTGGTTTCCGCCAGCGCCGATACGAAGAACACCACGAACATGGGCAGGAGGAACGGCGACAACGAGAAGGCGTGCCAATCCAGAATGCCGCCCGATTGCGCCAAGACGATTTGCGACAGGTTCAGG
>JAOTYV010000057.1 GCA_029861675.1 Alphaproteobacteria bacterium | reverse complement strand
GATTACTTCCCAGCGTTTCTTGGTGATGTCTTCCACCGCGCCCATCTGCGAGAATCCGCTGCTGGCGCCGAGCGTATTGTGGTCGCCGAAGGATCCCGGGTCGCGCATCGCGGCGGTGACCACCATGGGTGAGCCGTCGAAATAGGCGTTCTGAAGCTGCCCCGAGCCCTGGCGGGTTCCCGCCGCCAAATGGACATTCACGAAGGCCGTTTTGTTCGCCGCTTTTGCGTAGCCATCGGCGGCGGACAGCACCAGCGATTCCGCGAGCAGGAGGATCGGCTGCACGCCGGGAACGGTGAGAAACGCGTTGAAGAAGCCGGCCTCGGCGCTGCCCGTATTGGTGAAGGCGTATTCGACATTTTGCGCCACCAATTGATGCATGAGCAGTTCTCCGCCCGTGCCGACGACCTTTTTCTTGCCCATGCGAACGATCCTCCCGATCTGAATTATGAAACCGCTGTCTATGGTCAGGATACCGCTATGACGCGTTCGCTGTCACGGGGACGGCGTGGCGCGCCCGCGTGGGATCGAGCGCGCCGCGTCGGGTTAGGGCGGGTGCGGCGGGCATTCGCCGCGAATGGCGAGTGCGCGCCGAAACCGATCAGATGGTGCGCAGCGAGCCACCGACGGGATGCCGTGCCGCTTGGCGGAGATGGCGGACCTTCAGCAGCACGCTCAGGTGCAGGATGATGAAGGCCGGAACGATAAAGCTCGGGAAGAGATTGAGCGGCCATACGTCCATCGGTGCGCTGGTCGCACCGTTTGCGATCAAGGCGGGATAGGCGCCGGCCGCGAGTCCGGAGGTTATGATGGCGACGATAAAATCGGTCAGGCCGAGAAGATTGAAGCCAACGAAACCCGCAGACGTCGCGTAATTGGCGTCGCGGTCCAGCCGCCTGATGACGAAAAACGCGGTGATACCGACCGCGACGTCGCCCAACCCTGCGGGCCAGGCGAACAGGCCCGGCAGCACGCCGAAGGCGTAGAGCGGCAGAAACGTGAAGCCGATCACGCGCCAATGCTGCAGCATCGTCAGGGTCCGGATGTCCTGCGACAGGACGAAACGCCGAAAGCCGGTCGATAGCGCATAGAAGCCGAGAAACAACGCTACGGGAAGCACCACAGTGGCGCCGATCGGGCCGATCAGGCTTTGCTGGTCGTTGGTCAGCAGATGACTCGATCCGGTCGCGTAGGTGGCGGCGAACCATATCAGCAGGATGCCGCCGAGGGCGACCTTGCGCGAGGGTGTCCATTCGGTCGTTTGGGAGTAGGGCGTCATGTTGAGTTCTCCGGATGAAAGTGCATATGCACCTATTGTGATAAAAAATATATCAGCTCTGTAGTGCGACGACCGTCGCTGCGAGATCGTCGAGGAGGCCGGACCAACGGTCCTGTCCCAGTGTGCCGACAAGCCGCGACTGGGCGTCTTGCCAACGGGGGAGCGCGTCGTTCAGAACGCGATTGCCGTGATCGGTCAGGCTAATCCGCCGCACCCGCGCATCCTTTTCCTGGGTCACGCGGATCAAGTCCTGTGCGACCAGCGGTTTGAGGTTGCGGGTCAGGGTCGTGCGGTCCATCACCAGCGCTTCGGCCAGCCGGGTCAACGGCAGGTCGCCGCGCCGCGATAATGTCGCCAACAGCGTAAACTGGGTCGCCCGTAGCCCAGACGGCTGCAAGGCGGCGTCGAAAGCTTGCGTCACCAGACGCGTCGCCTTGCGCAAATTCGCGCAAGTGCAGGTGGCGACATCGGTGGCGCTGCGTAGAGGATTTGTGGGTGTGGCGATGCTCATAAAGTGTATATGCACCTATCTTAAAAGACTGTCAATACGACGTGCAAATTTTTTAAAGTCACACGGTGAACCGAAACCGAAATGCAAGTATATTGTGAAGGGGTTGCATTCACGGTCCGCTTAAATTTTTGGCGAAATATGAAAACCATTGGACCTATGGATCTACAAGTCGAAACATCGGCGCGCGCGCTGGGACTCGATTGCGGTGCATTAACCGTGGACGAGATCGTCGCCTGGGCCGACTCAGTTATCCTGAACGAGCCCGACTACGATCTCCGGCTGCTTGACCTTTCCTTGGCGAAGACGAGGCACGCGGCCATGTCGGCCCTGGAGGCATTCGGGCGGTCGCAGGAGGCGTCGCGGGTCGCCCGTCGTGCATTCGGGTTCTTCCATGCGGCGCTGATGTCCGGCCAGGCCGATTGTAGGAAGATCGCCTTTGCGCTGTATTTGATGACCAGTATTTCCCATCCGGTGCTGGGCCCGCAAAATGACGCGCAGATGGAAAGCTTCTATGCAGCGTTCGACCCGGACGAGGGAGTCGACGTCGATATCGAGACCGTCAAGGCGGACATGCTGGCCTATCTACACGCCAACATGGAATAGCCGCCCCGCCTTTCCCTCGCCTGCATGAATGTGCTGCAATGCCGGAAAACAGGGGAGGCGGGCCGATGCCATCTGTCGAAAACCAGGCGGCGAAGATTTACTACGAGGTGCATGGCGCCGACGGGCCGGCGGTCGCCTTCGCCCATGGCCGTGGCGGCAACGCCGCAAGCTGGTGGCAGCAGGTGCCGCATTTCGCTGGCCGCTACCGCGTTATCGTATTTGATCATCGGGGCTTTGGCCGCTCGGTCTGCGAGCCCGGCGGGTTCGATCCGAAATATTTTGCCGATGATCTGGCCGCCGTGCTCGATGATGCGGGCATCGGCTCGGCGTCGCTGGTCTGTCAGTCGATGGGCGGCGTGACGGGGATGGGTTTCGCCCTCGCATATCCGGAACGCACCGATTGCCTGGTGCTCGCCTGCACCTCGGGCGGCATCGTGACCGAGGCGCTTGGCGCGTGGCGCAAGTCGCGCGGATCGCTTCTCGAAAATACCGGCTTCTCGGCGGCGCTGGCGCCCGACTACGGTGAGCGCGAGCCGGTAATGGCGCATCTGTATGGGCAGATCCGCGCGTTCAATACGGGCGAGGGGCCGGCGGCGCGGGCGCGAAGCCGGAGCTCCGTCTCGGAGAACGATCCGGCGAAGTTGACCGGCTATACGACACCCACCCTGATCGTCACCGGCGAAACCGACCAGCTTTTCCCGCCGCCCTTGCTGCATGAGGTCGCAACCCTGATTCCGGGATGCGAGGTGGCGGACATACCGGTAGTCGGCCATTCCGCGTATTTCGAGGATGCCCCCGGCTTCAATCGTATCGTCGGCGAATTCCTTGGCCGCCACGCGGGATCGGACTGATGGCGGATCCGTCGAACGGTTTTTGCCCCTATATCGACATCCGCATCGCCGGCGCCGCGTCGGGGCCGCTGTCCGGCCTGACCTTCGCCGCCAAGGATCTGTACGATATTGCGGGGCATGTCACGGGCGGCAGCAATCCGGATTGGCTGGCGACCCATCCGGCGGCGGAAAAACACGCCTGGGCGGTCGAGACGTTGCTTGCCGCCGGGGCGACATTGACCGGCAAGACGATTACCGACGAACTGTCGCTCGGCCTCCTCGGCGAGAATGCCCATTACGGCACGCCGGAGAATCCGCGCGCGGCCGACAGGGTGCCCGGCGGCTCGTCGAGCGGCTCGGTTTCCGCCGTGGCCGGCGGGCATGTGGATTTCGCGCTCGGCAGCGATACCGGCGGGTCGGTGCGCATTCCCGCGGGTTTCTGCGGACTGTACGGGATGCGGACGACGCATGGCCGGATTCCGCTGGACGGCGTCCTGAAACAGGCACCGAGCTACGATACGGTCGGCTGGTTCGCGCGTGACGCTGATCTCTTCGCCCGGGTGAGCGCGGCCCTGTTGCAGGGCGAGATCCCGGCGGTGCCGCCGGCGCGCATGGTTATCGCGGCGGACGCGTTCGAGATCGCCGACGCAGCGGTCCAGGACGCACTCGCGCCGGTCGTCGACACGGTTGCCGCGGCAATCGGCGAGTCCGCGACCGAGCGGGTATGCCCGACCGGGCTCGACGCCTGGAAAGCGCAGCAAGGGGTGTTGCAGGGGCGGGAAGCGTGGGAAAGCTTCGCCGATTGGATCGACCGCACCAATCCACGCTTTGCCTACGACGTGGCGCGCAATCTGGCGCAGCGGGCGACGATCACCGATGCGGAAGTGGCGGCGGCGAAACCGGTCCGCGCCGCGCTGATCGAACGGATCGACGAGCTGACCCGCGATGGCGGTGTGATTTGTATGCCGACGGCGCCGTTTCCCGCGCCGCTGGCCGGCCGGCGGTTGTCGAAATCGGGACCGGACCGGGACCGTATCCGTCAGTTGACTTGCATTGCCAGCGCCAGCGGCGCGCCGCAGATCAATCTGCCCCTGGCGACCGTGGACGGGTTCCCGGTCGGGCTCTCGTTGCTCGGCGCGCCTGGGTCGGACGAAATGCTCGCCGGTTTCGCCCGTCTTCTCGCATCCGCGGGGCGCTAGTTGGTTGCGGCATGCGGCCCTCACTCAGCCTCGCCCTTCGTCAGGCTCAGGGTGAGTCTGAGTGTTTCCAATAGGTTGACCTCATCCTGAGCTTGACGAAGGATGCGGCCAACCTTCGTATCAGTATTCCGTAGACTACAAGACGCAAACCACTTCGAGCTGGATCAGCATGCCGCCGTCGAACAGGGATTTCACCGCGTGGCGGGCGGGCCGGTCGTCTTCCTCGGGAAACAGGGCGAGCCACTCCCGGTTCACCGCGTCCCGGTCCGAGGTGTCGGCCATGAAGACGGTGAGCTTGCCGACATCGCCGAGCGTCGCACCGGCGCCTTCGACCAATGTCTTCATATTGGCGAAGGCATTGCGGGTCTGCGCGTCCAACGTGTCGGGCAGCGTGCCGGTTTTCGAGTCGAAGCCGGTGATGGCGCCGGAAAAAATCATGTTGCCGATACGGGTGCAGTGAGAAATCGGATTCTTATGCTTGATCAGTCCCGGAATATGCATCGATTGGCGTTTCGCCATGCCTGACTCCCTTGTGATGGTGTTGGAACACTATGCGGTGTGCCCATCCTGCCGGGGACGGTCGGCGCTGGCAATTCGCCCGGGGGTCATTGCGGTGATGGCGCGCGGGGCGGGCTGCGGCTAAAACAGGCTCATGGCAGGAACGGATAGCAGCAAGGAAGGCGTGATCGGCGGGCCCGTGGTGGTGCTGGTCGAGCCGCAGCTTGGCGAGAATATCGGCTTTGCCGCGCGCGCCATGCTGAACTGCGGATTGACCGAGTTGCGGCTGGTGCGGCCGCGCGACGGCTGGCCGAATGTGCGGGCGCGCGAAGTGGCGGCGGGCGCCGACATGGTCATCGACGGCGCGCAAGTGTTCGAATGCACGGCGGACGCGGTGGGCGACCTGTCCCGGGTGTTCGCGGCGACCGCGCGGCACCGTGACATGATCATGCCGGTGATGACGCCGCGCCGCGCGGCCGAGACGCTGCGGGCGGAGACGGCGGCGGGACTGCGCTGCGGCCTGCTGTTCGGTCCGGAGCGGTCCGGACTCGCGAATGAGGATGCCTCGCTCGCCGATACGATCGTACAGGTGCCGCTCAATCCCGCCTTCAGCTCGCTCAGCCTGCCGCAGGCGGTTCTGGTGCTGGCCTATGAATGGTTCCAGGCGGGCGACGAGACGCCGCCGGAAGAACTGGTCATCGGCCGGACCGAACCGGCCAGCAAGGCGGAATTGCTGAATTTCCTGGCCCGGCTGGAGGCGGCGCTGGAGGAAACCGGGTTCCTGAAAGTGGCCGAAAAGCGCGCCGGCATGATGCGCAACATCCGCAACATCTTTCAGCGGTCGCGGCTGACCGACCAGGAAGTGCGCGCCTTGCACGGTGTGATCAGCGCCTTCGCCTTCGGCCCGCGCGATAAGGAAGAAGAGTAAGGTAACGCCGCCGGTTTGGGTGGTTCGGGCTTAGGCGCCGTCGTAATTCGTCAAATCGGCCTGTTCCTCCGGGCCGAAGGCGATCTCGATGTGGTTGCCGTCGGGATCGGCGGTATGAACCTGGCGAATTTCACGGCCCGGCACGATGCGGCATTCATAGGCGACCTTGTGCGACCGCAGGCGCGCGAGGAAATCGGCGAGCCCCTCGGCGCGGAAGGCGAAATGCTCGAGCTGCGGGTTGTCGCCGTTCAACGGCGCCGTGTCCTCGACCAGATGAACCACGGCCATGTCGCCGCAATACAGCCATGTGCCGTTAAACTGAAATGCCGGCCGGTCGCCCAATTTCAGTCCCAGGACCTGATCGTAAAACGCCGTCATGGCCTCCAGGTTTCCGGTCCGCATGTTCACGTGTTCGAGATGTTGAATGGTCATGGACGACTCCCTTTGGACGAATTCGCGGCACGCGAAATTTTGCGGCTTTTCGCCGCTATAGGCAAGCGGCGGCGACGGCTACGGTGTTTGACAACGCGGGCGGAATCCCTATAGTCCGCGCACCTTATCCGGTAACGCGGGTCGTATTACGGCCCCGTCATTTTTCCCGATCGGGAAATGACTGACTGGATCATCAAGAACACCGGTAAAAACAGGGTGTTATGCCATGAGCAAACGACTTAAGTCCAAATACAAGATCAATCGCCGTCTCGGCGTCAATTTGTGGGGACGGCCCCGCAGCCCCATCAACAAGCGTGATTATGCTCCCGGTCAGCATGGCCAGCGCCGCCGCAAGCCGTCCGATTTCGGCACGCAGCTCGCGGCCAAGCAGAAGCTGAAGGGCTATTACGGCAATATCGGCGAGAAGCAGTTCCGCCGGTATTACAAGTCGGCCGATCAGCGCAAAGGGGATACGGGCGAGAACCTGATCGAATCGCTCGAACGCCGCCTCGACGCGGTGGTCTACCGGGCGAAGTTCGTGCCGACCGTCTTTTCCGCGCGCCAATTCGTCAACCATGGCCATATCCGGGTCAACGGTCGGCGGGTCAACATCCCATCCTTTCAGGTCAAGGACGGCGATGTCGTGGAGGTGCGCGAAAAGAGCCGGCAGATTCCGATGGTTCTCGACGCGATCGTGTCGGTCGAGCGGGACGTGCCCGATTACATCTCGGTCGATACCAACAAGATGACGGCGACCCTGGCGCGCGGGCCCAAATTCGAGGACGTGCCCTATCCGGTCCAGATGGAACCGAACCTGGTCATCGAATTCTACTCACGCTGAGCAACGACTTTTCCCGGGTTTCCCGCCAGGTACGGTTTACCTGGCGGCTTCCGGCGCGTATTGACTCTCCCCGACGACTTTCATAACCGGAGAGGGGGAACGCGCGATGCGTCTCGGCTTACTTCACGGCAGCGCCGGCGCCAGTTACTCGGTCGATATGGATCTGATCCTCGAGGCGGAACGGCTCGGCTATGATTCCGTCTGGACGTCCGAATCCTGGGGATCGGACGCGGTCTCGCCGGCCGCCTGGATCCTGGCCCGCACGTCGCGCATCAAGGTCGGCACCGCGATCATGCAGATGCAGGCGCGCAGCCCGGCGATGGCGGCGATGACCGCGATGACATTGCAGGCGATGTCGGACAACCGCTTCATTCTCGGCATCGGCGCGTCGGGGCCGCAGGTGATCGAAGGCTGGCACGGCGTGCCCTACGGCAAGCCGGTGACCCGCATTCGCGAATACGTTGCGATCGTCCGGAAAATTCTCGAACGCAAGGAGCCGCTCACCCATGAGGGCGCCCATTATCAACTGCCCTATACGGGCGCCGGGTCGACCGGCCTCGGCAAGCCGCTCAAGAGCATCCTGCACGGCGATCCCTCGCTGAAGATCTACACTGCGTCGATCACGCCGGCCGGCGTCCGCGTCGCGGCGGAGGTCGCCGATGGATTCTTCCCGATCTATATGATCCCCGAGAAATACGACGTTTTCGGCGAATTCATCGAGCAGGGTTTCGCCAAGGCCGGCGGCGGCAAGGGCCTCGAGGATTTCGACGTGGCGCCCTTCGTCAACGTGATCGTCGGCGACGATCTGCAGAAATGCCGCGAACCGGTCAAGGCGCAGATGGCGCTTTATATCGGCGGCATGGGCGCGCGCGGCAAGAATTTCTACAACGACCTGGCGAAGCGCCTCGGCTATGAGGATGCGGCGGTCCGCATTCAGGATCTGTTCCTCGACAGCAAGCGGGCCGAAGCGGCGGCGGCGGTACCCGACGACCTGGTCGATGCGGTCGCGCTAGTGGGGCCGGCGGACCGTATCCGGGACCGGCTCGGCGCCTGGAAAGAGGCCGCCAAACAGGGCCACGTCACCTCGCTGATGGTACGCCGCGCGGACGCCGCCGGCGTCCGATTGCTGGCGGAAGAGGTTCTGTAACCGGATACTTATTAGACGCGCTCGTCTTTCTTTTGCCTGTCACCCCGGCCAAGGCGCGTTGCGCCGCAGAGCCGGGGTCCATGTAACCGAGAGTAATCCGGACCCCGGATCGGCGCGGCTGCACCGCTCGTCCGGGGTGACAGTTTAGTTTGTGAGGGCACACAAAAACTCGCCCCCATCCGGCGGCATGCTCGGGATGGGGGCGAAATATTTTGACCGGGGGATTGCCCGGCGGGGGCCGGCTACGCGCTTTGCGTGGCGACACCCTTTTCCGTGATTAATTGCTGCAACTCACCGGTTTCGTACATTTCGCGCACGATGTCGCAGCCGCCGACGAATTCGCCTTTGACGTAAAGCTGCGGGATGGTCGGCCAATTGCTGAATACCTTGATGCCATCGCGCAGGCCCGGGTCTTCGAGCACGTCGATGCCCTTGAACTTGGTGCCGATTTCGCTGAGCACCTGGACCACCGCCGCGGAGAAGCCGCATTGCGGGAAGACCGGGTTGCCTTTCATGAAGAGCACGACGTCGTTCGTGTCGATTTCGTCCTGGATGCGTTTGGAAGCCGGGTTATCGGTCATGATGTCGTCCTTTGCTTACGTGTTGTTCGCGAGTTGGGTGCGTTTACGCATCCTCTGGTACAGCAGTCTGCAGGGCGAGCGCGTGCAATTCATTGCCCATCCGGCCTTGTAGCGCATCATACACCATCTGGTGCTGCTTGACGCGGCTGATTCCTTTGAAGGCGGCGGCCCGCACCAGCGCGGCGTAATGATCGCCATCGCCGCGCAGATCGGAGATCTGGACCTCGGCGTCTGGAATCGCTTCCTTGATCATCGCTTCGATCTCTGTTGCGCTCATCGCCATGCTGCTGATCTCCCGATCGTTTGTTCTCAGGGTGTCCCCATGTATTCCGGGAGCCAGCCCTCATGCGCCGTCGCCAAGGCGTCCAAAGATATGGTGGGTCCACCGGCCAGTGTCAACGCGCCGCCGCCGGTCTGCCCGATGATTTGGGCCGGAACCGCGGCCGTTTCAGCGGCTTCGAGTACTGCCGCCGGATCGTCCGCCGCGACAATATAACGGCTCTGATCCTCGCCGAACAACCACGCATGAAGGGGTAGGGAACCGTTGGATGGTTCGATAACCGCGCCGATACCCCCGGCAAGCGCCATTTCAGCGAGAGCGACGAGAAGCCCGCCATCTGCGATGTCATGGCAGATCTTAACCAGTCCCCGGTCCACCAGGTCCAGGATCAACGATCCGTTTCGCCGCTCTGCGGCGAGGTCGACCGGTGGCGGCGCGCCGTCCTCCCGACCCAGGATGTCGCGGAGATAGACGGAGGCGCCGAGCCAGCCCGTGGGTTCGCCGAACAGGATAATCGCCCGGTCCGGCGCGTCGAAGCCGATTTGGGTCGCCTTGTCGATATCGGCCAGCAGGCCGAGCCCGCCAATGACCGGGGTGGGCAGGATCGCCTCGCCCTCGGTTTCGTTGTAGAGCGAGACATTGCCGGAGACGACCGGGAAGTCGAGCGCCGCCGCCGCTTCGCCGATACCGCGGACGCAGCCGACGAACTGGCCCATGATGGCGGGCCGTTCCGGATTGCCGAAATTAAGGTTGTTGGTGAGGGCCAGGGGCGTGGCGCCGGTGGCGACCAGATTGCGCCAAGCCTCGACGACCGCCTGCCGGCCGCCGCGTTCCGGGTCGGCGCGGCAATAGCGCGGCGTCGAATCGGTGGTGACCGCGAGCCCGCGTTGCGTGCCATGCACGCGAACCACGGCGGCGTCCGCGCCAGGGCCGCGGACCGTATCGGCCATCACCATGTGGTCGTATTGCTCCCAGATCCAGCGGCGGCTGCACAAATCCGGTGTCGCCAGCAATGTTTCGAGGGCGACGAGCGGGTTATCGGGTACCGCGATATCGGCGGCCGACAGTTCCGGTTGCGCGGGCGGCGCGTCCCACGGGCGGTCGTATTCGGGCGCCGCGCTGACCAGGGGATCGACGGGAATATCCGCTTCGACCCGGCCATTCATTTGCAGGATCAGCCGGCCGGTCTCGGTGATCCGCCCAATAATGGCGAAATCGAGTTCCCATTTCTCGAAAATCGCCCGCGCGGCGTCCTCATGGCCCGGTTTCAGGACCATCAGCATCCGTTCCTGGCTCTCCGACAGCATCAGCTCATAGGCCGTCATGGCGTCTTCGCGCATCGGCACCATGTCGAGGTCGAGATCGATCCCGACACCGCCCTTGGACGCCATCTCGACCGAGGAGGACGTCAATCCCGCCGCGCCCATGTCCTGGATCGCGACGATCGCGTCGGTCGCCATCAATTCCAGGCACGCCTCCAGCAGCAGCTTTTCGGTGAAAGGGTCGCCGACCTGCACCGTCGGCCGCTTTTCTTCCGAGTCCTCGGAGAATTCGGCGGAGGCCATGGTCGCGCCGTGGATCCCGTCGCGGCCGGTCTTGGATCCCACATAGACCACCGGATTGCCCGGGCCCGCCGCCGCCGAATAGAAGATCCGGTCCGCGTCGGCGATCCCGACGGTCATCGCGTTGACCAGGATGTTACCGTCATACGCGCTGTGAAAATTGGTCTCGCCGCCGACCGTGGGCACGCCGATGCAGTTGCCGTAGCCGCCGATCCCGGCCACGACGCCGGCCACCAGATGTTTGGTCTTCGGGTGGTCGGGTCGGCCGAACCGCAATGCGTTGAGATTGGCGACCGGGCGGGCGCCCATGGTGAAGACATCCCGCATGATGCCGCCGACGCCGGTCGCGGCGCCCTGATACGGCTCGATGAAGCTCGGGTGGTTGTGGCTCTCGATCTTGAACACCGCGGCCTTGCCGTCGCCGATATCGACCACGCCGGCGTTCTCGCCCGGCCCGCAAATGACCTGCGGTCCTTCGGTGGGCAGGGTCTTCAGCCATTTCTTGGAGGATTTATAGGAGCAATGCTCCGACCACATCACGGAGAAGATGCCGAGTTCGGTGAGGCTGGGCTCGCGGCCGAGAATGTCGAGCACGGTTGCGTATTCCTCGGCCGTCAGGCCGTGTTCGGCGACCAATGCCGGTGTGATCTGGCTCATGCGGGCCTTCATAACAGATTCGGTTTGTCAGGCAACACCGACGGGACGATCGGGAGGGAGAGACTTGTGTACGCGCGGTTTTGCCTCAAGACTGTGCCGGTGCCAAGTTGCCCGCGTTGGGACCGGCGCCGTTTCATCCCGTATCGGGCCGAGGCGGTGTGCCGGATGTTCGATATCGCAGTCACCGGCTAAGACGCGTTCGTCTTTGGAGCACGGTGAAACCAGGCCGCCCCGCGGCGTTCAGGCGAACCCGCCCGCCGCGGCGGCCAGGGCCGCCATCATCGGTTTGCCGTCCGTGCCGCCATGCCGGGCGTCCGCGGCGCGTTCCGGGTGCGGCATCATACCGAGGACGGTCTTGGATTCGTTGAAGATGCCGGCAATATTGTCGCGGGATCCGTTGGGATTGTCGTCTTCCGTCGGCTCACCTGATGCGCCGACATAACGGAAGGCGACCCGGCCTTCGCCGTTCAGCCGGTCGATCGTTTCCGTGTCGGCGAAGTAATTGCCGTCGTGATGGGCGATGGGAATGCGGATGATCTGGCCCGAGTCGTAATGGGCGGTGAAGAGGGATTGGCTGTTCTCGACCCGCAAATCGACCGGCCGGCAGAGGAACTTCAGGCCGGCATTACGCATCAGCGCCCCCGGCAGCAAACCCGCTTCGGTCAAAATTTGGAAGCCGTTGCAAATGCCGAGTGTCGGTACGCCCCGCTCGGCCTGCGCGACGACCGCGCGCATCACCGGCGATTGCGCCGCCATCGCGCCGGCCCGAAGGTAATCGCCATAGGAAAATCCGCCGGGAATAACGACCGCGTCGACGCGGGGCAAATCGGTTTCCCGGTGCCAGACCATGGCGGGTTTGGCGCCGGTCGCGTGCTCCAGCGCCACCGCGGCGTCGCGGTCGCAGTTTGAACCGGGAAAAACGATGACGGCGGCTTTCACGTCTGGGCTCCGTGGAGGCCGGGGACCATGCCGGCTGGGCTCATGTTTCCAGTTCGATCTCGTAATTCTCGATTACGGTGTTGGCGAGCAGTTTGCGGCACATTTCTTCCGCCTGCGCGCGCGCCGCGTCGGGATCTTCCTCGACCAAATCGAGTTCGACCACCTTGCCTTGGCGAACTTCGGTGACCCCCAGAAATCCGAGGGCTTCGAGCGCGTGGCGGATCGCCTTGCCTTGCGGATCGAGGACGCCCTTTTTGAGCGTGATGTGTACCCGTGCTTTCACGTGGCCACCCTACTGCACAAGATCCGGCGCCCGGACGTCGCCCGGGCCGCCTTCCGGCAGGATTCCGAGCCGCCGCGCAACTTCCTGATAGGCTTCCTCGACTTCGCCGAGATCGTGCCGGAAGCGGTCCTTATCCAGTTTCCTGTTCGTTTCCAAATCCCAAAGGCGGCAGCTGTCCGGGCTGATTTCGTCGGCCAGCACGACGCGCATATCGCCGCTTTCTTCGTACAAGCGGCCGAATTCGAGCTTGAAATCGATCAGCTTCAGGTTGACTCCCAAGAACAGGCCGCTGAGGAAATCGTTGATACGCAAGGCCAGCGCGAGCATATCGTCGATATCCTGAGGCGTCGCCCAACCGAACGCGGTGATGTGCTCCTCGCACACCATCGGATCGTCGAGCTCGTCGGCCTTGTAGTAGTACTCCACGATCGATCGCGGCAGGGGGGCACCTTCCTCCATGCCGAAGCGCTTCGCCATTGAGCCGGCAACGACATTGCGAATGACCACTTCGATAGGAATGATTTCAACTTCGCGCACCAATTGCTCGCGCATGTTGAGGCGCCGCATGAAATGGGTCGGGACGCCGATTTCGCCAAGCCGAACCATCAGATACTCGGAGATCCGGTTGTTGAGAACGCCCTTGCCGGTGATGGTGCCGGTCTTCTTCCGGTTGAACGCGCTTGCGTCATCCTTGAAGTACTGCACCAGGGTCCCGGGTTCCGGCCCTTCAAAGAGGATTTTGGCCTTACCCTCGTAAATTCTTCTGCGTCTCGCCATTTTTTAGGGAAACCTTTCATCGAAGGACCCGGCGGGGGCCTTCTATCCGACTTCATATAGCAACTGGCAATGGCCGCGACAATGAAGCTCTTGGAAATCCTGAATTCGTATCATTTAGTTAATTATAGTCAAAGGCTTATATGTTCGTTCCACGCGCCCGGATCGCCGAAAAGCGTGCCTGCCGCACGCCGCCGCCGGGTGAGTCTCAATCGGCGGCGGCGCCGGAAGTCGCGTCGTCAGGCAATCGTAACCGGGGCAAAGCCGGTGCTGTCCGGCGTTCCCGGCGCAAACAACCAGATGTCGGCGACACCGTCCGACGATGCTTGCGCTCCTGCAAGCGCGATGAGGCTGCTCGACACGGTGCCATAGCCATAATCCGTCGCAACGCACATCGCGCCGCTCGGCCCGGCCGCGGGGCTGAACGCTTTATCCGCCAGGATTTCCTGCCAAGCGGCCCAGTCGCCCGTATCGGGATCCGGCTGCGCGGCGGCCTGAAATTTTGGCAGGTACAATCCGATCCGCGCATGGGAAGTGTCGTTAAGGTCGGCGGATGTCAGCATCGCGAGGCCGGGCGGGATAGCAACGCAGTCGATGCGGTCGGCGCCGTCACGCGCGGCCAGCCAGAAGGCGTCCGCGTTGTCGGCGATAACGAGGTTGAAACTTCGATATGCGGCAGGGTCGATATCGCTCAAAGCGGCCGCGGCGGCGCTGGCGTCCGCATGGTCCAAGGCTTCAAGCACCAACTCGCCGCGGCTGCGCTTGTCGTCCGATGGGCCCAGCGATCCTTCGCGATTGAGGATGGCGGCCGTTACCCCGTGGCTGTTGCAGCCCAGCCAACTGCCGCCCGCCAATCGGTCGCGGCCGGCGACGACCTCGGGACGGTCCGGCCAATGCGGGCCGGGCGGGTCCCAGGGGCGGTCGGTCATTTCATCTCGATTCGCGGCGACGAGCAGGGGCCAGCGATGGCCAGGTCGGCGCAGAAGGGTAAGGGTGCACATACGGCCTTCGCTTAGCACATAACCGATGCTAGCGTAAAACACCGGCGCCGTTGGCAAATGATTGCCAGGCAGGCTATACCCTCGCCCGAATTAGTCCCCATATAAAAACTAGAGAGATCGTTCGAAAGGGATGGAATCGACATGACCCAATTCAACCAGCGTGAACAAGCCTTCGAGGCAAAATTCAAGCAAGATCAAGAGCTTCAGTTCAAAGTTACCGCCCGGCGGAATAAGCTCCTGGGGCTTTGGGCGGCGCAGCAACTCGGCCTGGAAGGCGGCGACGCGGAGGCCTATGCAAAGGAAGTCGTCGCATCCGATTTTGACGAGCCCGGTGATGACGATGTCTTGCGAAAGGTGCAGCAGGATATCGAGAACAAGGGAATTGCGGTGACCGAGAAATCGGTTCGCGCCGAGATGCTTCGGTTGATGGATCAGGCTAAGACTGAAATCGCCGCGGAGATATAGAACCCGGCGCCCGTCGTCCGGTTCCGACTCAGCGGGGTTTTTTGCGGGTCTTCTCCGGACTTCCGGCCTTGTCGAATTCTTCCCATCCGGATGCTTTAGGTCTGGTCTTCGCTTGCTGCGCTTGGAGCGGGAGAGCCAGGGCGACTGCGCTGTACGCGCTGGCGCGTGCCCCGGGATGGTTTATCTTCCGGGCCGCCCGTAATGCGAGCTTGCCGTCACCGCGTTTTGCCGCCGCGACGGCGACGGATTGCAGTGCGCGGTATTTCGGCTGTTTCCGGTTATTTTCAAAGTTGAAGCTTTCGCCGGGATTGCTGCTCGCCTCGTCCGGAATGCGCGCCGCGGTATCGAACGCCGTCAGCAACTCGCCGACCGCAAGCTGGGCTTCCGAAATGTGTTCGAGCAAATCGGGAAAAATTTCCCGATCCTTGTTGAGCCAGGCAATCCGCCAGGCGAACCCGAGAGATCGCTCCATTGCGTCTTTTTGCCCGCCTTCGGCCTGTGCCCGGGCCAGGCGCGTCATGACATAAATTTTCTTGGGGCCGTCCGGAATTTTTCCGAGTAGTTTGCGGACTCGGCTGTAAACTTTCTTGGCCGACGGTGTCGCGCCAAGCGCAATCTGGGTCTCATATAATTCCGGCAGCGCCTGGGCGAGCATATCGGGCGCGGTGGTGGTGCCGGTCGGGTCGAGCGCCTTGCCCAGCAGCATTTCCGCGCCCTTCCGGTCACCGTTTTGAAGCCTGTGCTTGGCGCCCGCCGCGAAGAGCCGGGCACGCATGCCCATATCCGGCAGATAATCGATCAATTTGAGCGCTTCCTTGATCTTCCCCATCTCCAGCAGGGCCTCGCCCATGGCGAACAACGCGCGGTGCTGCAGGCGCGTGTCTCTGATTTTACCGGCGGCGTTGAAGGCATCGGCGAGCCGGCCAGCCTTGGCCTGGTTCCGGATGACGTGAATCAGCGCCTCACCCCGGACTTTTCGGTCGGTAATGCCCTCGATATCCTGCAAGGCCAGCAGGAATAGCGGTGCGGCGCCCTCGCGGGATCCCCGCAAGGCGATTTCCGCGCCGATCGACGCGAGCGCGCGGGCCCGTCGCTCGTCTTGCTTTAAGGCACGCACGATTTTCATCGCTTTCGCTTTTCCGCCGGCGGCGATGTACGCCACCGCCACTTCCGTCAACTGCTTCAAGACATGTTCCGACGGGCGCGCGCGCAATGCGCGGTGCAGTTCGTCCAGAACACCCAGGGCAGACCTTGAATGGCCGGCGGCCGTCATGACGCGGGCGGTTTTCAGCGTTAACCGAATTCTCGCTTCGTCGTCAATTGGCTGCGCTTTCAATTCGCGATAGACGGTTTCGGCGGTCTTGCGGGATTGGCGCACGACATTGGCGTCTTCGGCAGCACCCTGGCGCTCGGCGATGCGAAGCATATGTTCGATCTTGGTTACGGGGGAAACAATGCGCCGCGCGGTCGAAAGTGCGCCGTCGAAATCGCCTATTTCGGCTTGCCGCCGGGCGATAAGCCGCAGCACGCCCGCGTTGTCCCTGTCCGCAACATCCGGGCCGATCAGCTTGGCGGCGTCGCGCAAATTCACGCGCGCCTTGAGAAAGACGCCGTTGCTGATTTTATGATCGGCGAAATGAACCAGGGCCCGCGCGCGCCATAGCGGATCGGTGATCACGCTGAAATCCACGTTGGCGTCCTTAAGCCGGTTGCGTTTGAGGAAGGCGCCGACCAGTCCCGCGAGCGCCTCGCCTTGGTTCTCCGCGTCGTCCAGCGAAATCGCCGCGAACCGCAACAGGATCAGCGGGCTGCGCTGAACCGCCGTGGTCACCGGATCGAATTCCACATGCTTTTGTTTGGCCGCCGGCGGTTTCTTGTCGGCGGCGATCGTGCTCGCCGTCCACGGAATGACGGCGGCGGCAAACAGAGCCATGCGGAATTGCGCGCCCATTGTCTTAGCTACCGGTGAAGACCCGGTCGAAAATCGTGTCCACGTGCTTGGTGTGGTAGCCCAGGTCGAACAGCACGTCGAGTTCGTCATTGGCGAGATAACCGCCGATATCCTTGTCCGCCTTGATCAGGTTCAGGAAGGCGCCATTGCCGTGCCACACCTCCATGGCGTTGCGCTGCACCGCGCGGTAAGCGTCTTCGCGGCTCATGCCTTTTTGGGTGAGGGCGAGCATGACCCGCTGCGAATTGTGCAACCCGCCCAACCGGTCGAGATTGGCTTTCATCGCCTCCGGGTAGACCTGCAGTTTCTCCACCACGCCCGCAAGACGGGACAGCGCAAAGTCGAGCGTCACGGTCGTGTCCGGCGCGATGACCCGTTCGACCGAGGAATGCGAAATATCGCGCTCGTGCCACAGCGTGACGTTTTCGAGCGCCGGCGTCACCGCGCTGCGGACCAGGCGGGCGAGGCCGCAGAGATTTTCCGTCAGTACCGGATTGCGTTTATGCGGCATCGAGGACGAGCCTTTTTGCCCGGGGGCGAAATATTCCTCCGCCTCGCGCAGTTCGGTGCGCTGCATATGCCGGATTTCGGTGGCCAGCCGTTCCACCGCGGAGGCGATAACGCCGAGCGTCGCGAAGAAAGCGGCGTGCCGGTCGCGTGGAATGATTTGCGTGGAGACCGGCTCGGGCGTCAGGCCGAGTTTTTCGGCGACATGCGCTTCGACCTGTGGATCGATGTTGGCGAAGGTTCCGACCGGACCCGAGATGGCGCAGGTCGCGACTTCCCGCCGCGCCTCGACCAGCCGCCGGCGGCAGCGGGCGAATTCCGCATAATGTCCCGCCAGCTTCAAGCCGAAAGTCGTCGGCTCCGCGTGAATGCCATGGCTTCGGCCCATGCAGGCCGTGTGCTTATGTTCCTCCGCCCGGCGCTGCAACGCGGCGAGCAGCGTATCCATATCTTCTAGCAGGATGTCGGCGGCTTGCGTCATCTGCACCGACAGGCAGGTATCGAGCACGTCGGACGACGTCATGCCCTGATGGACGAAACGCGCTTCCTCGCCGACCTGCTCCGCAAGTTCGGTCAGGAAGGCGATGACGTCGTGGTGCGTTTCCCGCTCGATCTCGTCGATCCGCGCAATGCGTGCGTCGGTGTAGGGCACGTCGCCGCGCTTCCAGACGGCCTTCGACGCATCGCTCGGGATGACGCCCAAATCGGCGAGGGCGTCGCAGGCATGGGCTTCGATTTCGAACCAGATGCGAAATCGGTTGGCCGGCTCCCAAATCGCGACCATTGCGGGGCGGCTATAACGCGGAATCATTTTATTCCGTTAACTCCTGTGCAGCGAATTGGCCTGGGTTATGCCAGTTTCCGTCGTGCAATTAAAGCGCGATGCGTTCGCCCTCGAGCAGCCGACAATCCAGAATAAACCGGCTCGGTTAACAATTTCGAAAACGAATGCCAGCGGCCATCGGTTTTGGGCCGGTCCCGCCGCGAGCCTGGATTCGGAAAATAATCGAGCGCGATAGGTAGCCCCGTAGTGCCGGCGCGCCGGCATTTACTGTCTCTTAATCTGCGGCGGTAAAGCTGGCGCCGCACGAATTTTCAAGAGGGAACCATGCCATCATTCGCCCGCCGCCAGTCATCTGTGTCCCGACTTAGAGTTCTTTTGCTCGCAGGAATGTTTGGTCTTTTGTGCCTGCCGGCGCTGGCGGAAACACGGGAAGAATTTACCGACAGGATCGCCGCGGCGTATCGGTCGGCCGAAAAGACGTCGGCGTTGCGTGCATTGTTCCATCTCGACGGCGTCGATGCGGACTCGCTTGCGATGTACGAAAAGCGGATCATTCCCCGTATGCTCGGCAAACTTAAGGCGCCAAGTATTGCGTTCGAACCGTTGCCCGACGGATTCGATCCCGTTTATGTCCGCGACGGCTTCGAATACAGGCCCAACATCAAGCCAGCCGGTTTCGTCGTGCTGAATACCAGGACGAAGGTGCTGTATGGCGTCCGGGACGGGCGGCATTATTTTCCAGGCGTCACGCGGGTTCTGGTCGCGCCCGGCGCGGCGCCCGACCGGTTGGTGCAGATGATGGTGGTCGGCATGGCGACGCCGCCGGTCCGGTTCGCCGGCCATTGCGACATCATGCAAAGCAACGGTGCGCTCAAACGCATGGCGCTGGAAAGCAACGACAGCGGCAATCAAACGGTTGCCCTGATGGCGCAGCACATCGTGGCATGCCATGTCACCAACGCATCCGCGAGAGGAACGCTTTGGCTGCGTCTGCAGGAAGGCGAGGCAGTGGTGTTCGACAAGCGGGTCTCGGCGCCGGAGGTGGTGATAGATTTCGCTCGCTGACGCCGGCTCAAATTAAGCTGCACTGACACCACCGGGCCGTCCGGCGGCAGCCGAACGCCGGCTAGGCGAGCAGCGGTTTGTCCCCCTTCAGCATGATGCGGTGCAAATATCGCCGCTCACTGGGATCGAAATCGAAGGTGGCCTGGTGCTGGGCCGCCCGGTTGTCCCAGACCAGCATGTCACCCAAGCGCCAATCGTGGCTGTACTGGAATTGCGGCTGGTCGCAATGGGCGAACAGTTCGTCCATAAGCCGGTCGCCTTCTTCGCGGTCGAGACCCTCGACTTGATCGATCCGCATCGGGTTGAGGTAGAGCGCTTTCCGGCCCGTATCCGGATGTTTGCGGACGATCGGCTGCCAGACCCCTTCCGTCTGGGCCTCTTCCTCCTTGCTGCGCGTCAGGAGCTTGCGCGGCGCACGGCGCGAAAGATA
>JAOTYV010000310.1 GCA_029861675.1 Alphaproteobacteria bacterium | reverse complement strand
AACGAGCGCAAATCCCGAGCGAACCGGATCGGTTCGCGACGAAGTATTTGCGTAAAAACATAGAGATAGACCATTTCACTTGAGTCAATTGGAACAAGAAATGGCCTAGCGCCGGATGGCGGCGAGGCGCTGCATCACCGCCGGCCTATCGGTCAGGCGTTGCTCATAGGCGATGATGTCGAGGCGCGCACGCGCCGCTTCCAGCAGTTCTCCCGGACGGAGCAGGAAGTCGGGATTGCGGGGCCTGCCGAACGCTTCATTGCCCACGGCGAAAGTTTCATACAACAAAACGCCGCCGGGCCCGAGCGCGCTCAGGATATCTCCCATGATTGGCCGCCACAGGTAGTTGACGACCAGGATGGCGGCAAAGCGGCGGTCCGCGAAGGGCCAACGGCCAGGTTCTTCCAAGTCCGCCACGATGATTTCGGCACGGTCGTGCGCCGCCATATCCTGGACTGCCGCCGTTTCGATGTCGACGAAGGTCACCGGATGGCCGCGATCTAGGAAATACCGGCCGTTACGGCCATTGCCGCAGGCGAGATCGAGGATTTGGCCGCCGTCGGAAATCCGCGAAGCGAAACGGCGAACCCATGGTGCGGCTTCCGAATTGGCGTTGTGTTGACGGTGTTTAGGCATCGGCCCTCGATTTTAACGCTGCGCGGATGATCTTGCGGAGTGAGCCGATCCGCCCCATTTATCCGATGTAGGAATTGAACACCCCGATCGAATGTGGATATTAGGCTGTATGATTTCATTCAATCTTCGATGCGCCAAGGATCATGTGTTCGAGGCATGGTTCAAGGACAGCAAGACCTACGATCGCCAATCCCGGCAGGGCAAGGTCGCGTGTCCGGTTTGTGGCGACGTGAAGATCGCCAAGGCGCCGATGGCGCCGAACATCGCGAAGGGCACGGCGCGGTCCGGACCCAACCCCGCGGCGCTCCGCGCGGCGCTGGGCGCCCTGCGGAAAGAGGTTGAGAAGAATTGCGACTATGTCGGCGATCGTTTTGCCGATGAAGCGCGCAAGATCCACTATAAGGAAACCGATCAGCGCAATATTTACGGCGAAGCCACCGAAAGCGAATCACGCGAGCTGATTGAAGAAGGGGTCGAGTTCGGTACGATCCCGGTATTGCCGAAAACCGATAGCTAGCTCAAATCCCGAGCGAACCGAAACGGTTCGCGACGACGTATTTGCTTTAAAGTCAAAGAGATAGGCCAATTTACTTGCGTCAATCTAAGCAAGAAATGGTCTAGCTCAACCGTACACCGGCACGCGCCATTCGGGCCGGTCGTCGACATATCCGTGCACCAGATCCCGATAATTTTCCTGCAGCGCCCGTGTCAGCGGGCCGACCTCGCCGTTGCCGACCGGCAGCCCGTCGAGGCTGAGGATCGGCGTCACCTCCGCGAGGGTGCCACAAAAGAACGCTTCATCGGCGGTGTAGATTTCCGTCCGGTCCATGGTCCGCTGCTCGGTTTGCAGTCCGAAGCGTGTCTCGAAGAGTTCAATCAGCGTGGCGCGGGTTATGCTCTCCAGCAGATCGCTCGCCGTGTCCGGCGTGATCGGCGCACCATCCTTGATGATGAACAGAGTCGCCCCCGGTCCTTCTGAAACCTTGCCTCGGGTGTTCAGCAAGACCGGCCGGTCATAGCCGTTGGCGCGGGCCTCGATTTCGGCGAGCCTGCCGTTGAGATAGTTCGCGTTGCATTTGATGCGCGGCGGCAGAACGTTATCCGGCGGCCGCGCCCAGGAGCTTGTGCCCGCGGTGACGCCGTTGACTTGGAAAGGTTTTGTTTCGCGGGGATGGCCGTAGACGCTCAGCGAGATCGGGCCCGCATCGGCCCGCATGCCGTCGATCCCATCGAGCAGGGCCATGATTCGCATTTGAACGGTCGTCCGGAATTTGTTGGCGCGGATCATCGAGAGGACGGCATCCTCGAGGAATTCCACGCTGTAGGTGTCTTCCAGCCGAAGCAGTTTCATCGATTGCTTGAGTCGCCGAACATGGTCCGTCAACCGGAACACATACATTTCTTCGTCCGCATCATTCCAATATCCCCGCAACCCTTCGAAGACGCCGATGCCGTATTTGACGCCCGGCGCCGAAATATGGACCGTGGCGCTGGCGAAGGGCACGATTTCACCGTCCAGATACAGAAACTGCGGGCCGCTCATCGATGCCTCCCGAATCTTGTGGCGATGGACGGCGGCATATCCGGCCGCGGCCCTGGAGCAATTCGCAGCACTCTGCGAGAGTGCTCACTTCACGCATACTAGGGAGAATGACCACCATGGGTAAACTGCGGCATATCGCATTGAGCGTCCCGAATCTGGAAGAGGCGGCGCAATTCTATGAGAACGCCTTCGGGATGGAGCGGGTGCGCCAGTCGAAAGTTGCGGTCATGCTGTCGGATGGCGTCGTGAGCCTGGCTATTCTGCATCTGAAATCGAATGATAATGCGCCGGATGAGCGCGGCGCAGATTTCCATGGCATCCATCATCTCGGATTTTTGATCGATGACATGGAGGATGCATGCGCGTCGGTCGAAGAGGCCGGCGGCCACTATCACGGCCAAGTCAAGAATGTGGGCGGGGGACCCAAGCATGAGCGCAAATATCGCGACCCGAACGGCGTTGTGCTCGATATAGCGACCGAGGAACACGCCCAACGGTCCTGGCGCATTCCGACCTGAAGACAGCGGCAATGGCTCAGGCTGCGTCGGCCTTATGCGCGAGTGCGATGTAATTGACGCCGAGATCGCGTTGCTTCAGCCGCCAGCTATCCTTCAACGGGTCGTAGACGACACCGGAGAGTTCGTCGAGCCGCATGCCGGCGTCCCGCAAGGCGGCCGCCATTTCGGACGGTTTGACGAATCGGCGCCAATCATGCGTGCCCTTCGGCAACCAGCCCAAAACATATTCTGCGCCCGCAATCGCGAACAGATACGCCTTGGCGGTGCGATTAAGCGTCGCCAGAAACATCAATCCGCCGGGCCGCACCAGGCGGGCGCAATCGGCGATGAAGACCGCCGGGTCGGTAACATGCTCGATCACTTCCATGGTGAGCACCACATCGAACCGGGCGCCGGTCTCCGCCAGATCGGCGGCGGTGGTGAAACGGTAATTGATGGGGAGCTGCATATGCTGGGCGTGGCTGCGCGCGATCTCGACATTTCGCTCCGTGGCGTCGATGCCCGTAACCGTCGCGCCGAGCCGCGCCATGGGCTCGGTCAGCAGGCCGCCGCCGCAGCCGATATCGGCGATGGTAAGATCGGTGAAGGGGGCGTCCGCTTGCGGATCGCGCTGATAATGATCCGCGATACAATCGCGCAGATAGGTTAACCGGACGGGGTTGAATTTGTGGAGCGGGCGGAACTTTCCGTTCGGATCCCACCATTCTTCGGCCATCGCGGCGAATTTGGCGACTTCGTCGGCGTCGACCGTACGGTCGAGTGATCGAAGCGTCTGCTGTTCCGTCATGATTGTGTCGCACCGCTTGCGGCGCGGCGCCTCTTGCGTGCCCAGTACGCGCAGAGTATGGATACGCCGCCTTCGCGGGGCAACCTCGGAGGTGAGATCTGCCGGCGGAAGGGCCAAAATTGGGACACTGGCCATATGGCGCGAATCGTAATGAAATTCGGGGGCACATCGGTTGCGGATCTCGACCGCATCCGCAATGCCGCGGTGCGCGTCAAGGCCGAGTATGAACAGGGCAACGATGTCGCCGTGGCGGTCTCCGCGATGGCGGGGGAGACCAACCGCCTGATCGAATTCGTTACCGGTATCACGAAATTGCATGACGCCCGCGAATACGATGTGGTCCTGTCGTCGGGCGAACAGATTACCAGCGGCTTGATGGCGCTTGCGTTGCAGGATATCGGCGTTCCGGCGCGGTCCTGGTTGGCTTGGCAAATGCCATTGATGACCGACGACGTGCATGGCAAGGCGCGCATTCAATCGATCGAAACGGCGCTGATCCAGCAACGCTTCGCCGACCGGCAGGTTGCGGTTATCGCCGGATTCCAGGGGCTTGCGCCGGATCGCCGGGTCACCACCTTGGGGCGCGGCGGCTCCGATACCAGTGCGGTCGCGCTGGCCGCGGCGCTGCAAGCTGCGCGGTGCGACATCTATACGGATGTGGATGGCGTCTATACGTCCGATCCGCGGATCGTCACCAAGGCGCGAAAATTGAGCCGCATCACCTACGAGGAGATGCTCGAAATGGCGTCGCAAGGCGCCAAGGTATTGCAAACCCGGTCGGTGGAATTGGCAATGAACGCGGGGGTCCGCCTTCAGGTTCTGTCCAGTTTTTCCGATGAACCGGGCACGCTGGTCGTGGATGAGGGTGAAATCGTGGAAAAACAGATCGTCAGTGGAATTGCCTATAGCCGTGACGAAGCGAAGATCACTCTCGTCGGTGTATCGGACCGGCCCGGTGTCGCGGCGGGCATCTTCGGACCGCTTTCAAACGCCAGCGTCAATGTCGACATGATCGTGCAAAGTACATCGTCGGACGGCAAGCGGACCGACATGACGTTCACCGTCACCAAGGCCGAATTCGGACGGGTCATGCAGCTGATGGACGGGATCAAGGCGGATGTCGGCTGGGATTCGGTTTTGTCGGATCAGAATGTCGTCAAGATTTCCGTGATCGGCGTGGGCATGCGCAGCCACGCCGGCGTTGCCCAGGTGATGTTTCAGACGCTTGCCGAGAAGGGTATTAATATTCAGGTTATTTCAACTTCGGAGATCAAGATCAGCGTCCTGGTCGCCGAGGAGTACACGGAGTTGGCGTTGCGCGCCTTGCATACCGCTTACGGTCTGGATACGGATTAGGCGATTCCCGCCGTTTCGCGAATTCCGGGGTCGTGGCGGCACAAACCGGTGACGAACGGACACGTTGATGACGGACAGCACGCATTGGGTCGGGTCGAGGCAGCTGTTGCGCCGCCTCCGCGACGCCATGGCGCGCACCGGCTCCGCCCAGGAAAGGCTTGACCGGATAGCGCAGATCATCGCGCGCGGCATGGTGGCCGAAGTGTGCTCGATCTATGTCATGCGTCCCGGCGAGACGCTGGTGCTTTTCAGCACCGAGGGGTTGCGGAAAGACGCGGTGTTGCGAACCCGGCTCAAGGTCGGCGAGGGCCTGGTGGGCGACATTGCCAATGTGGCGCGGCCGCTTGCATTGTCCGATGCGCAGGCGCACCCACGCTTCGCCTATCGGCCCGAGACGGGCGAGGAAATCTATCATTCATTTCTCGGGGTGCCGCTGCTGCGGGCCGGGCGGGTTCTTGGCGTTTTGACGGTGCAGAACCAATCGCGCCGGAATTACAC
>JAOTYV010000309.1 GCA_029861675.1 Alphaproteobacteria bacterium | reverse complement strand
GGCGCGCACTCAGACGCACCCCGGCCGAACCGGCATAGTCGAACCGCGCGCAGTGCTGCCAAAGCATCGCGAAACCTTCCGGCGACTCGGCGCGCAGGCGCTCTGCCGCACGAAACCCGTCAACGACCATGGAATCGCCGCCCGACGCCGAGTTCTCAAGGCAGTACAGGATCTGCAGGGTCGGCACCGGATCGCGATAGGGGTTGTCGGTATGGGCCTGAAGGCCGAGGCCGGTATAGGCCAGGTTGGTGGGGTTAACCTCGGTGCGAACCTCGAACCATTTGCCGTAATTCGTCTCGCGAACGTATCCGAACAGCTCCACAACTTTTAAAAGAGCGCCGCTTTTTATCGGCCCACCGGTTATCTTGGCAAAGCCATAACGGCGGACGGCTGCAAGCCAGTCGCCCAGCACTGTGCAATCCGATTTTGCCGTTTGGAAATCGACGGTCGGAATCGCGTCGTTCAGCGTGCCGTCCCATGTTTCAATATTCGCCCCCAGCCATCCCGGCTGACGCGGCTGCGAGGTGTCATAAGCATGCGCCTCCAGCCAGGCCGAAGCAAACGATACCGTCTTGCCTTCCGGCTGAAAAACAAGGGTCAGTTCGTCGCTGCCATTGAGCGTTGCCGATGCCAGCCTGGTGGTTTTCGGAATATCGGAAAGCGTTATGAGGCGTTGACCGTTCGCCTCGGCGCGGGTCTCGGCATCCAGGGCGTTGTCGCGCAGCCAAATCGCATGAAACCGGGTTTGCGTGCCATCGGCGTGGGTCAGCGCGACCGCCGTTCCGCCGTCGATCAGTTCGGCCGACATGAATGTCCGCATATCACCCTCCGCCATGATCTGTCGCATGCATTCTAACGCCGTATCGCCATATCGAAATTCATGATTTCGATGATGCAAGGCCCGGACCTTGGATCATGAATGCATAAGTGGCGCAGAATATGTGCCACATATGCGTTCATGACCGAAGGCTTGTCACCGACGAGCGGCGCGGTGCATGAGCGAATTTGAACGAAAACCGGTCCGAAAAATGCCAAGCCCCAACATTCTTATCCTGATGGTCGATCAACTCAGCGGGACGCTGTTTCCCGACGGTCCGGCGGATTGGCTCCACACGCCTCATCTGAAAAAGCTCGCGGAACGCTCGGGGCGATTCAAAAACGCCTATACGGCCTCACCTTTATGTGCGCCGGGACGCGCCAGCTTCATGTCGGGCCAGCTTCCGCGCCGTACGCGAGTCTACGACAACGCCGCCGAGTTTGCCTCCGACATACCGACCTACGCCCATCATCTTCGCCGCGCCGGCTACCAGACCTGCCTGTCGGGAAAAATGCACTTTGTCGGTCCCGATCAACTGCACGGTTTCGAGGCGCGCCTGACGACCGATATCTATCCGGTGGATTTTGGCTGGACGCCGGACTATCGCAAGCCGGGCGAGCGTATCGATTGGTGGTATCACAATCTCAGCTCCGTCACCCATGCCGGCGTCGCCGAAATCACCAACCAGCTGGACTATGACGACGACGTCGCGCACTGCGCGGTCCAGAAGCTCTACGATCTGGCGCGCACGCAAGATGACCGGCCCTGGTGCCTGACCGTGAGCTTCACCCATCCGCACGATCCTTATCTGGCGCGGCGGCAATTCTGGGATCTTTACGAAACATGCGATCATCTGGAACCGGGCGTGCCGGCGATCGGCTTCGATGAGCAGGACGCCCATTCCAAACGCCTGCTGCAGGCGAGCGATTGGCAGAACTACAGCATCACGGACGACGATATCCACCGCTCCCGGCGCGCCTATTTCGCCAATATTTCCTATATCGACGACAAGATCGGACAGTTACTCGATGTGCTTTTGCGCTGCCGGATGGATGACAACACCATCGTGCTGTTCGTCTCCGATCACGGCGACATGCTGGGCGAGCGCGGCCTGTGGTTCAAAATGAGCTTTTACGAGGGATCGTCCCGGGTTCCGCTGATGATTGCCGCGCCGGGGCTGGCGCCGCAGCGGATCGAATCCCCGGTCTCCACCCTTGATGTCACGCCGACGCTGGCGGCACTGGCCGGTGTGTCGCTGGACGACGTCATGCCGTGGACCGACGGGGAATCCCTGTTGCCGATCCTCAACGGCGAAAAACGCGAAAATCCGGTTGCGATGGAATACGCCGCCGAAGGCTCCCATGCACCGATGGTGTCGCTCAGAACCGGGCGCTGGAAATACAATCGCTGCAGGCTCGATGCCGATCAGCTTTTCGATCTTGAAGCCGATCCGCATGAACTGACGAACCTGGCGAAGGACCCGGCACACGCGGTCACATTGCAGGCGCTGTGCGCCGATGCCAATGCGCGCTGGGTCCTGGACGCCTATGATCGCGAAGTGCGCGAAAGCCAGGCGCGGCGTCATGTGGTTTATCCGGCGCTCAGGAACGGCGCTTATTTTCCGTGGGATTACCAACCGCTTCAGAAGGCTTCAGAGCGCTACATGCGCAACCATATGGATCTCAACCAGGTGGAAGAAAACCAGCGCTTTCCGCGCGGCGATTAGCCGCCAAAGCGTGACAGATCCCTATTGATCGGCGCTCTCCATCACAGCTTCGCCGCGCGCCTTTCGGGCGGCCCGCTCGGCCAGCAGATTGTCGAGCCAGTCCGGATCCATTTCCGGCACAGAAGATAAGAGCAGATCGGTATAGTCGTGGTGCGGCGGCGTGAAGATGTCCTGCCGGCCGCCATGTTCCACGACCTTGCCCTGCAGCATGACGACGACTTCGTCGGAAATCGCCCGGACCGTCGCCAGATCGTGGGTGATGAACAGATAGGTCACGCCGAGGTCGTCCTGCAGGCGCTGCAGCAGTTTCAGGATCTCCTCGGCGACCAGCTGATCGAGCGCCGAGGTGACCTCGTCGCAGATGATCAGTTCCGGTTCGGCGGCCAGCGCCCGGGCAATGCAGATGCGCTGCTTCTGGCCGCCGGAAAGTTCCTCCGGAAAGCGATCGATGAATTCGTCCGGGTCAAGCTCGATCATTTCAAGCAGTTCGCGAACACGGCTTTCGCGCGCCGCGCCGGTCAGGCCGAGATAAAAGCCGGCCGGACGGCCGATGATGTCACGGATCCGCTGGCGCGGATTGAGGGCGGTATCGGGCATCTGGTAGATCATCTGGGCATGGCGCAACTGGTCGCGCGTGCGCTTCTTGTAGGAGGCCGGCAATTCCTCGCCGTTAAACAGCACCGCGCCCTCGACCGGTGGCAGCAGTCCGGTGATGACCCGCGCCAGCGTGCTCTTGCCGCTGCCGGATTCGCCGACGACGGCGACGGTCCGGCCGCGGCCAATCTTCAGGTCGATATCCTCAAGCACCTTCACCGTTCCACCGTAGCTGGCGGTGACGTTGCGGACTTCCAACAGGGGAACCTCCGCCTTGTCCGGCGGCGCCTCCTGCTTGCGGTAGGACCGTACGGAGAGCAGTTGGCGGGTGTAGTCCTGCTGCGGATCGGCGAGCATGTCGCGGGCATTGCCTTCCTCGACCAGATCGCCGTACCGCAGCACCATGATCCGGTCGGCCATTTGCGCGACGACCGCAAGGTCATGGGTGATATAGATCGCGGCGGTGTTGAATTCCTTCACGACATCCTTGATCGCGGCCAGAACCTCGATCTGGGTGGTGACGTCCAGCGCCGTGGTCGGTTCGTCGAAGACGATGAGGTCGGGGCGGCAGGCCATGGCCATGGCGGTCATCGCCCGTTGCAGCTGGCCGCCGGAAACCTGATGCGGATAGCGGAAGCCGATCGATTCCGGGTCGGGCAACCGCAGACGGCGATAGAGGTCCATCGCGTCCTTCTCAGCTTCCGCCTTACCCTTGATCCCGTGCTGGATCGGCGCTTCGCTATATTGGTCAATGAGCTTGTGCGCCGGGTTGAAAGACGCGGCGGCGCTCTGCGCGACATAGGCGATGCGCGAGCCGCGCAGCTTGCGGAGCTGTTCGTCCGACGCCGCCCGCAGATCCATTCCGTCGAAGACGATCATGCCGCCCGAGATGCGGCAACCGGGGCGGGCGAAGCCCATGCCGGCGATGCCGATGGTCGACTTGCCGGCGCCCGACTCGCCGATCAGGCCAAGCACCTCGCCGCGCCGCAAAGTGACATCGACGCCTTTGACGATCTCCTGCCAACCGCCCTCCGATTGTCCCTCGATGCGCAGGCCACGCATCTCAAGCAGGATTTCGCCGTTAGAAGGTTTTTGGGCGCTAGTGCTCATCGCGCAATCCGCTTGTCTTGTGCAGAAACCAGTCGACGACGAAATTCACGGCGACGGTCAGCAATGCGATGGCGCCGGCCGGCAGCAGCGGCGTGATGTCGCCATAGGTGATCAGGGTGGCATTGTCGCGCACCATCGACCCCCAGTCGGCGGTCGGTGGCTGCAAGCCGAGGCCCAGGAAGCTGAGCGAACTGATGAAAAGGAACACGAAGCAGAACCGCAAACCGAACTCGGCAACCAGCGGCGGCATAGAATTCGGCAGCACTTCGCGCAGGATGATCCAGCCGGTGCCCTCGCCCCTGAGCCGTGCCGCCTCGACGAAATCCAGCACGACGATATTCATGGAAACCGCGCGCGCCAGCCGGAACACGCGCGTTGAGTCCAGCACCGCGATGACGATGATGAGCACGGGAATGGCGGTGCCCAGGATGGTCAGGATCAGCAGCGCAAAGATCAGCGTCGGGATGGCCATCAGCACGTCGACGATGCGGCCGAGAATCTGGTCGACCCAACCGCCCATCGCCGTTGCCAGCAGGCCGAACGCGCCGCCGATCAGAAACGCCAGGCAAGTGGTCGCAAAAGCAATTCCGACGGTATTGCGCGCGCCGTAGATCAGGCGGGTCAGCATGTCGCGACCAAGATTGTCGGTGCCGAGCACAAAACCTTCGCCCCACGGCTCGTATTCGGCGCCGACGATTTCCGATTCACCATAGGGCGTCAGCACCGGCGCGAAAAACGCGACAAACACATAGACCGCGATGACAACCAGCCCGAAGATGGCCGTCGGCGGCGCCGATTTCAGGTGTTTCCGGATATTGCCCATGCCCCCACCCCGCCTATTTCGGATGCATCAGGCGGGGATTGCTGAGGATCGACAGCACGTCCGCGGTCAGGTTCAAAAGGATATAGGTGGCCGCGAAGATCAGGCAGCTTGCCTGGACGACCGGGATGTCACGCTTGATCACCGAATCGACGAATAGCTGGCCGAGGCCCGGATAGACAAAGACCACCTCGACGATCACCACGCCGACGACGAGATAGGCCAGGTTGATGACGATCACATTGATGATCGGCGCCAGCGCGTTTGGCAGCGCATGGTGGGTAAT
>JAOTYV010000308.1 GCA_029861675.1 Alphaproteobacteria bacterium | reverse complement strand
ACGAATGCGGCATCTGCGTCGAGTTCCAGAGTGTCAGTGCGTCCGTGGCCCGGTTGTAGTCGGCGACGAGGCCCCTGCATTCGATGGAATGGCTGCCACCGCGGTGCTGCCAAATCGATTCCTTGAACACATATGCGGCTCCGGAAAACGCGACGTCGATGTCGCCGTACCCCATATCGAATTCGGCGAGCAGATTATCTGCGGCGCCTGTATGGACCGCCGGGGCATCAGCGGCCAAGGCGTCGCGGCAGTCAGCGACGGCGGGCAAGGGTTCGTAGTCCACGCCGATCAGGGCGGCAGCATCCTCCGCGATATATCGGTCGTCGGCAATCACGACGGCCAAGGGTTCACCGACATATACGGCCTCATCGCGGCACAGCGCCGGCCGGTTTCTGTCCTGCCGGTAACTTTTGCTCGGCAGCCCCACTACCAGATGCTCGTTCCGCAGATACGGCTTGAGGTCGTCGGCGGTAAAGACCGCGTGAACGCCCGCAAGGGAAAGCGCTGCGGATTTGTCGATGTGGGTAATCGATGCGTGACCCGCAGGGCTGCGGACGAACGCCGCCTCGAGCATGCCCGGCAAAGAAATATCATCGACGAAGCGCGCCTGTCCCCGCAGCAGCCGGGGATCCTCCAAGCGGGGAACTGGTATTCCGAATGTCTTGCCGTTCATCCTGCTGCTCCCGTATCCGGTTCACGGCCGAAGCGATGATGGCCGATGCCGAAGGCCGTCGTATTGTGGTTCACTTCGGCGCTTCCGTCATTCCGTTGGGATTAGGATTGCCCGCCCCTGAATCCGCCGTTGCTCCACCGAGCGCAGTGCTTCGGCAAACCCGTCGAGCGCAAAGGTCGTCGTCGGCCCGGGCTTGATCTTTCCGCGATCATAAAGTTGGAATACTTCTTCGAAGCACTCGGACATCCGATTCTTGGCCCGCTTGCGGTAGTCGCTGACCTGAAGCCCGCTCACTTCGATGTTCTTGAGCAGCAGATAATTCGCCCTGATCGTCGGAATCCGTCCGGCGGCAAATCCGATGACGACAAGCCGCCCCCGCCAGGCGAGAGCGCGGATTGCCGCGTCAAAAATGTCGTCGCCCAGCGGATCGAGGATTATGTCCGCGCCGGCGCCGTCCGTGGCGGCGTAGACCTGTTCGCGCAAGCCGTATTTGAGGTCCGGGATCGAAAGGTCGATGACGGCATCGGCGTCGTCTTCGATCAGTGACGCCTTGTCCGGCGACGAAATTCCCGCAAGCACTTTTGCGCCCATGGCGTTCGCCAACTGCACGGATGCATATCCGACGCCGCCGGTCGCGCCGAGCACAAGCACCGTTTCGCCCGCGCTGATGCGCGCACGGTCGCGCAACGCCACCCAAGCGGTGTCGTAGACGAGCGCCATGGACGCCGCATCGGCGAAGGAGAGATTCGCAGGGAGGCGGTAGACCTGGGATTGTTCCACCGCCACGAGTTCGGCGTAGCCGCCCATCTCGGCCATGGCCAGCACCCTGTCGCCGATTTCGAATCCGGTAACGTCGGCGCCGAGCCCGACGACAACACCCGCCGGCCCCTTGCCGGGCACGAAAGGCGGCTCGGGAAGAAACTGATACTTGCCGCCAATCACCAACAAGTCGACAAAGTTGGCAGCCACCGCATGGACCCGAACCAAGACCTCGTCCGGATTCGGGACCGGATCGGGAAACTCGCCGACGCTCGCCGCGTCGACTTCGCCGAATTCCTTTACAATGACCGCGCGCATTCCACTGATCCTTCTATGAATTATTGCCGGGCTCGTTGCCGCCATCGCACCGGTGTGGGAACGACCTGCCCCTGTTCAATCCATGTAATGAGTTCCCGCTTCAATATCTTGCCGCTTGCCGTCAACGGGATTTGTTCGAGCGGCAGGATATATTCAGGCATGTCATATTTTGAGAGGCCCGCGTCATCGAGATGGTCGAGTATCGCCGCCGGCGGCAGGTCCTCCCCGTGTCGCAGCGTCACGGCAAGGCAGACTTTTTCGCCCAGCCGCGCGTCAGGAACCGGCACCGCCGCAGCCCGTTCAATCGCATCGTGGCGCATCGCCAGGGCCTCAATGTGTGCCGGAAAAATATTGTGTCCGCCACGAATGATAACGTCCTTCTTGCGGCCGGTAACGCGAATGTAGCCATCCGCATCGACCCAGCCGAGGTCGCCCGTCATGAACCAGCCATGGGCATTGAACGCATTCTCGGTTGCGCGCTGATCGTCGAAATAGCCGAGCATCAGGCTGGCGCCGCGTCCGCCGATCTCGCCGATTTCACCGATCGGCACTTCGACATCGCGATTGTCACGCGACCAAATGCGAACCTCGTATCCGGGACAGACGCGTCCGGAGGTTTCAGCGATGCGCTTCGGGTCATCGTCCGGAAGCGTGTAGTGATGCGAGCAGGCCTCGGTCATGCCGTAACCGCTTTGCGGCATGATTCCGTAACCCATCAGACCTTCAATGAGGGCGGTAGGCGCCGATGCGCCGGAAATACGGAACCCTTCCAAGTTATCGAGGGGATTTTCTCCATGGTCGCGCAGTTCGGTAAGGAGATCGATGGCGTGGGTGGGAACGCCGACCAGGAATGTCGCCATGATCTTGCGGAGACGGTCGACCAAGCTCGCGCCGCGGGGTAAATCATGCGCCACGAGCTGCCCGCCGACCGCCAACGCGACGATGAGGGACCCGAAACCCAAATTGTGGCTCAACGGGCTCAGCGAGTAGATCACCGAATTCGATCCAAAATTCCAGTCGTCCGCGATGGCGCGGGCATTCGCCAGCACTGTGTTGTCGCTGTGCATGACGCCCTTCGGCGCGCCGCCGGTGCCCGATGTGTAGGCGAGATAAACAACGCTGTCCGGATCGGAAACCGGCTTTGGGTCGGCGACGGCATCGGCCGAAGCGTCCAGCAGCGTATCGAATGGCCGGGATATCTCACCCGGCTTCGGCGGCGCGAGACGATAGACGTGTCGCAGCGAGCAAATCTCGTCGAGGCGCGGACCGATCTCTCGCCGGTCCGCATCCGCGCCGTATCCATCCTGCATGATCAGGGCGGCGGCGCCCATTCCCCGCAACAAGCCGACGACGTCGTCGACGGTATGGTCCCTGTGGAGCGATGGGCAGCATACATAGCCGTTGCGCGAACAAGCCAGCAGCGCGATCGCCGTCTCAATGCGGCTCGGCAGCCATACGGCTACCCGCTGGCCCCGTCTTACACCCCTTCGATGCAGGTCGGCCGCAAAACGGTCGCTGACATCGAGCAGTTGGCGATAGGTCAGACGGCCGCGTTGATCCCGGACGGCCGAAGCTTCGGGCGTTGCTTCCGCGTACTTTCCGGCAATGCGGTAAATGGTGTCTTCCCGCCAAAATCCCGAGTCATAGCAAGCCTTCAACCTGTCGCGGCTCAGCAGGGTCAGAATCGTGTTCATCCGATATCTCCGCAAGCACGCTTACGCTTGCGGAAACGGCAGGTGGCTGAATTTTTCAAGAACTATGCGGCGCATTTCCGGACTCACATCGACCACCGGCGGGAAGGTGTCTTTCAGATACATATCGTACGGGATGCAGGCGTCGATCAGGATGCGGTTGTTGAAGTTACCCGGCAGGTACAGCGGGTCGCGCTTCGACGCCCACGCCTTTTGAATGAGGTCGATGTCGGTGGCAGGATCGAACCGGGTGGACATCGCCCACAGCACTTGATCCAAATCGCCTGCATCGATGTCGTCATCGACCACCACCGTCCACTTGCCCGCATAGGCGCCGCTCTGGCAGTTCGCGGCGACGTGCAGCACGTTGCGGGCATGCCCTGGATAGCGCTGCCGGATTGAAATCGCGGTAAATCGGGTGGCGGGGCCGCCTTCGTGATTCCAGACCCCCTTGACGTCGGGAAGCCCGCACGCCTCGATCGCCCGCCAAATCTGGGCCGCGCCGGCGATGCCCTTCAGGAGTCCGGTCTCGTCTACTGGTTTGTGTTGTGGCGCGCAGCACAGAATCGGATCGTTGCGGTGCAGGATCGTCTTGACCTCGACATAGGGGCGCGGCACCGAATCGTCGGAGTAATATCCCATCCATTCGCCGAACGGTCCTTCTTCCCTGACCTGGCCGGGACGGGCAACGCCCTCGATGACGATCTCGGCATCCGCCGGAATTGGAAATCCGGTGTACGGTCCGGGAACGCATTCAACCGCTTCGCCACGCAGGCCACCCGCGAAGTCGAGTTCGCACACGCCGTCGGGCAGTGGACTGGCGCCCAGCATGAACAGCAATGGGTCTTGTCCGATGGTGATCGCGAACTTGGCTTCTTCGCCGCGCTCGAAATATTTGTCGCGGTGAATGCGGCCGTGCTTGCCCTCGGTAATCTGACAGCCGATGGTTCTCGCGTCATAGACTTGGTTGCGGTAGGTGCCGAGGTTGAACGATCCGTCGTCGGGATCCTGGGTGATGACGCAGTTCGCGGTGCCGATATAACGCGCCTGGTCCTGCTCGTGATGGCGGGGCACCGGGAATTTCAGAACATCGATGTCGTCTCCTGTCACGATATTTTCGAGCACCGGGCCAGTCTCCACCATTTTCGGCGGAATCAACTCCATGTTCTGCATGCGGTCATGGTAGCGCTGAACGATGTCGACCTTGCGGTCGTACTCGAGCGGCAGGCCAAGCGTCATCGCGATGCGGCGAATGGACGATAACTCGCCGTACAACGTGCGATAACCCTTCGGGTAACCTGGTACGTTGTCGAACAGAATTGCCGGCGCGTTGCCGCGGCTTTTTTCCGTCAGCATATGGGTGATCGTACCCATCTCGGCGTCCCAATCGGCGCCGTCGACACGCAGTAATTCGCCGAGACCGTCGACCTTTTCAATCCAGTCTCGGAGCCCACTGTACCGTACCTCTCCCTGCACCAAATCGGCGCGGCCCACATCGTCCATCGTTATCTCCTCGACACGCGATTATTGACCATCGGATACGTTATTCATGAAAGTCCGATTTTGAAGAAATGTAAAAACCTTTGCAGGCGGCATTGCCGGTTCGCTTGACCGGCTCGGCATTGTCACAGGGCAGTGCGGCACTCCTCATCCGCAATCACACGATGACAACAAGAACCAATTCTCGGTGGTTGCGGACACCCGCAACCAACTTTTAGGCCGCCCGAACCGGCGGTGTAAGGGCAAATGGGCGTGATGATGATCAACGGGGCCGTAGCCAGGAAAACCCGAGGTGGTGTCCGGGCTCAAAAGCTCGATAGTCGGAGAGGGCCCTGGTACGCGGACTTCATCAGGGCCAGCGGTCATCGAACCGCGCAAACAGGCCGGACACATGACCGCTTCCCGAAACGATCAA
>JAOTYV010000056.1 GCA_029861675.1 Alphaproteobacteria bacterium | reverse complement strand
CCGATATCGACGGCAATCCGCGTGCCGGCGGGTTGCTGCGGCATGCCGGCTATTTCTTCTGCTGGGCTTTTGCCCAGCCGTCGCGCAGCGCGAGCGTACGGTTGAAAACCGGTTTGTCCGCGGTCGACTCAGCGTCCGGGCAGAAATAGCCGAGCCGCTCGAACTGTATTGCGTTGCCCGTTTCGATGCCGGCGATGCTGGGCTCGAACTTGCAGTCCGGCAGCACTTCCAGCGATTGCGGGTTCAGGTCCGCGGTGAAGTCGTCGCCGGCACTCGGGTCCGGGCTGGCGAATAGATGATCGTACATCCGCACCTCGGCCGAAATGGCGTCGGCCGCCGAGACCCAGTGAATCGTTCCCTTCACTTTGCGCCCGTCCGGTGAATCGCCGCCGCGGGTCGCCGGATCGTAGGTGGCGCGGATTTCCACAATCTCGCCTGCGTCGTTCTTGATCGCCTCGGTGCAGGTGACGAAATAGGCGTAGCGCAGCCGCACCTCGCGCCCGGGACCAAGCCGGAAAAATTTGCGCGGCGGATCCTCCATGAAGTCGTCCTGTTCGATATAGAGCTCGCGCGAAAACGGAATTTCGCGGGTGCCGCAGGCCTGATCGTTCGGGTTGTTGACCGCCTCGAGCATCTCGCGCTCGCCCTCGGGATAGTTCTCGATCACCAGCTTGAGCGGTTTGAGCACGGCCATGCGGCGTTCCGCCGACTGATTCAGCATCTCGCGGATGCAATGCTCCAGCATGGCGATCTCGATCGTGCCTTCGTTCTTGGTGATGGCGATCCGGGCGATGAAATCGCGGATCGCCTCCGGCGGCACGCCGCGGCGGCGAAGCCCGGATATTGTCGGCATGCGGGGGTCGTCCCAGCCTGCAACATGGCCGTCCTGGACGAACTGGATCAAGCGGCGTTTCGACAACACCGTATGGGTGAGGTTGAGACGCGAGAATTCGTATTGCCGGGGCCGTGACGGGACGGGAAGGTTCTCGATCAGCCAATCGTAAAGCGGCCGGTGATCGGCGAATTCGAGCGTGCAGAGGGAATGCGTCACCCCCTCGATCGTATCCGACTGGCCATGTGCGAAATCATAGGTGGGATAGAGGCACCAATCCGTGCCGGTGCGCGGATGTTCCGTATGGGAAATCCGGTAGAGCACGGGATCCCGGAGATTGATGTTGCCGGACGTCATGTCGATTTTGGCGCGCAGCACCCGCGTCCCGTCCGGGAATTCACCCGCGCGCATGCGCCCGAAAAGGTCGAGATTTTCGGCGGCGTCGCGGTTGCGGTAGGGGCTCTCCCGCCCGGCTTCGGTCAGGGTTCCACGGTGTTCGCGAATTTCCTCCGCCGATTGATCGTCGACATAGGCGAGGCCCGCGCCGATCAGGTGCTGCGCCCACTCGTAGAGCTGCTCGAAGTAGTCCGATGCGAAGTAAAGGTGCTCGCCCCAGTCGAAACCGAGCCAGCGTACATCGGCTTGAATGGCGTCGATGTATTCCTGTTCTTCCTTGCTGGGATTGGTGTCGTCGAACCGCAGATTGCAGCGACCGTCGAATTCACGGGCGATACCGAAGTTGAGGCAGATCGACTTGGCATGGCCGATATGCAGGTAGCCGTTGGGTTCCGGCGGGAATCGGGTAACGACGGCATTATGCCGGCCGGCGGTCAGATCCTCGCGGATGGTGTCGCGGATAAAATCATGGACGCTATCGTCGCCGGACAATTCCACGCCTGTATCCCTATCGTCCATGCCGCTCAGCTCCGGTCGCATCTGGTTTCGTCGCGGTCGCGCCACGATCAGCCTTGTCTGCCAGAAAATACCCGTTAGGCCAAGTAATCCGAACGAAACCGTCCGCGCCGCCGCTAGATTCGGAGGCTGCCGCCACTTCTTTCGGGAACAGCTCCTCGACGTTCACCAGGCGCCGGCTGACACCCTGTTCATAGGCGTATTGCAGGTAGGCCTCCAATGTCGGGCGGTTTGCTTCGATTCCATAGGGAAACGGATCGCCGCCGAATTGATCCCAGGCCTGTTGCATCAGATCGGCGCTCCACGGGAGCGGCAGGCGGCTCGCGGTGAATTGGCGGGCGCGGCGGTAGCTGTTCTGCTTTGCCTGCTCGAAGGCGGACAGCAGGTTCGCCGCGATCCACGGGTCCTCTTCCAGCACCGCGCGGCGCACCGCCATGACGTGCATGATCGGATTGATGCCGGTTTCGCGGAAGTAGGCCTCCTCGATTTCCCGGTAATTGGGGAAAAGCTGCACGATATCCGGCTTGCCCTCTTCGAACGGGCCCGGGGAATGCGCGGTCATGATGGCGTCGAGATCGCCGGCGAGCAGCATTTCGGTGAGGCTACGCTCCGGCACCGCGGTGTATCGCACGCCGTCGGGCAGGTGGAGTTCCACTTTTTCGCGCCGCCCCGCCTGATTTACCCCCGCTTGCACCCAGTCGATATCCTGCAGCGGGATGCCGATCTGATGGGTCAGCCATCCGCGGGTGTAAATAGCCGCGGTCTGTGCCCATTCCGGAACGCCGATCCGCTTTCCCCGCAAATCTTCGGCGGTCCTCAATGGGCTGTCCTTGACCACATAGATCGAGGATTGGCGAAACACCCTGGAAGGAAATACCGGTATTGCGGTGAGATCGGGATTGTCCTCCGCCATCAGGGCGACGTACTTGCCCATCGAGAGTTCGGAAACATCCCACTCGCGGTATTTGGTGAATCGAAAGAAGATTTGTTCCACCTCGAACTGCAGGCAGGTCAGGTCGATCCCTTCGGGCTGTACCCGGCCTTCGGTGAGGTCGCGGGCATGCTCGTAACCACTGATCGCCAAGGTCAGGCGTCGGTTTGCCATCGGTCGCTCCCGGAGTAGATTTTTGTTGGCTTGAGGCGTCTTGCCGCTAGCCGACTTCGTCGACCACCGTGTTCCGCAGCGTGCCAATGCCGGAAATCTCTACCTCCACCGTATCGCCCGCCTTCATCCAGACCGGCGGTTCGCGATAGGCGCCGACGCCGCCGGTCGTCCCGGTGGCAACCACGTCGCCCGGCACCAGTTCGGTGAATGTGGAGATGTACTCGATCAGACGGGCCACGCCGAAGATGAGATCGTCGGTCGTCGCACGCTGCATCTCCGTGCCGTTCAGCCGGGTCGTCAGCGTCATCACCGTGGGATCGGGGATCTCGTCGCTGGTGACCAGCCAGGGACCGAAACCGCCGCTGCCGACGAAATTCTTGCCGGGCAGGAATTGGCTCGTGTGGCGTTGCCAATCGCGGACGCTGCCGTCGTTGTAGCAGGCGTATCCGGCGACATAGTCGAGCGCTTCCGATTGCGGGACATGCCGGGCCGCCTTGCCGACCACGAAGGCGAGCTCGCCCTCGAAGTCGAAGCGCTCCGACGCCTTGGGCCGGGTCAGCGCCTCGCCGTGGCCGACCTGGGTGTTGGCATAGCGGGGAAACAGCATCGGATATTCCGGCGGCTCGCGGCCCCCTTCGGCGACATGGGTCGCGTAATTCAAGCCGACGCAAATGATCTTGTCCGGATCGGGGATAACCGGCAGGAAGGTGACGTCTTCAACGGGCGTGTATGCCTCCCGCGTCAGGACCAGTTCGCGGATGGCGTCGAGCGCGCCCGCCTCGAGCGCCTCGCGCAGGGTCGAACAGCGGATCTCCGCCGAACGGCCGATATTGAAGATTCCGTCGCCAACCATGGTGCCGAAGGTGTCGCCGTCCTTGTCGCGGTAACTGACGAGTTTCATGCCCGTTTTCTTTCCTTGTTTCTTTGTTATGTGCCGCCTTGGGTATCGCAGGATACCCGGGTAATCGGCGTGAAGCCTAGCATAAAGACTTCGCCGGCCAACACGGGCTGACTTTTGCGCGGCGCGGCAATTGGCATTCGGACGTAACGATCCTATCTTCTGGTCCATGAGTGAGATCGCCGCGATTACCCCGACCGATCAGGTCATGGGAGTGCTCGACGCCCACCGTTTCGACGAGGCGGCGCTGGCGCGCTATATGACCGACCATGTCGACGGTTTCACGCCGCCGATATCGACCGGCCAATTCCATGGCGGCATGTCGAATCCGACCTTCATGCTGACCGATGGCGCGGGCAAGCGGTATGTCCTGCGCAAGAAACCGCCGGGCAAGCTGTTGCCGTCGGCGCATGCGGTCGACCGGGAGTTCAAGGTGATCTCGGCGCTGGCGGAGACCGACGTGCCGGTGGCCAAGGCCTATGCGCTGTGCGAGGACGAGACGGTGATCGGCCAGGCCTTCTACATCATGGAATTCGTCGACGGCCGGGTCTTCCGTAACCTGTCACTGCCCGATTTGCCGCCGGCGGAGCGCGCCGCGATCTACGATGCGATGAACGACGCGTTGGCGCGGTTGCACCGGGTCGATTACGCCGCCGTCGGCCTGTCCGATTATGGCCGCGTCGGCGGCTACATCGCGCGTCAGGTGCGCCGCTGGTCGCAGCAGTACGACTCATCCAAGACCGAGGATCTACCGGTGATGGACCGGTTGATGAGCTGGCTGCCGGAAAATATCCCGGACGATTCCATCACCACCATCGCCCATGGCGACTTCCGCCTGGAAAACATCATTTTCCATCCGACCGAACCGCGGGTGCTCTCGGTGGTCGACTGGGAGCTCGGCACGCTCGGCAATCCGCTGTCCGATCTCGCCTATAATTGCCTGCCCTATCATTATCCGGACGAGCGGCGCGGCGACATCATCGACATCGATTACGCGGCCACCGGCATTCCGGCCGAAGCCGATTACGTGGCGCAATATTGCGCGCGCACCGGTCGCGACGGCATTGCCAACTGGAATTTCTATCTGGTGCTGTCCATGTTCCGGCTCGCGGCGATCATCCAGGGCGTCTATTTCCGCGGTCTGCAGGGTAACGCGCCGAGCCCCGACGCGTTGAAACGCCGGGATTCGTGCCGTGAACTCGCGGAAATCGCGTGTGGGCTGATCGACCGGGGATGAGCCGGCTCTAGTCGGAGTCCTTCGGCCGCGGCGTCCAGTTGGTCTGGCGGCGCAGTTCGAGGCGCGCGATCTGCTGGCGATGCACCTCGTCCGGGCCGTCGGCGAAGCGCAGCGCGCGCATCCGCGACCACATGTAAGAGAGCGGAAACTCCTGGCTCATCGAGCCACCGCCGTGCAGCTGCATGGCGTCGTCGATGATTTTCAGCGCCATGTTGGGGGCGGCGACCTTGATCATGGCGATTTCCTGCCGCGCCGCCTTGTTGCCGACGGTGTCCATCATGTAGGCGGCCTTGAGCACGAGCAGCCGGTTCATCTCGATCTCGATGCGCGCCTGGGCGATGCGTTCCTGGGTGACGCCGCGTTCGGCCAGCGTCTTGCCCCAGGTGGTGCGCTGCGTCGCGCGGTTGCACATCATTTCCAGCGCGCGTTCGGCGACGCCGATGATCCGCATACAATGGTGAATGCGGCCCGGGCCGAGGCGGCCTTGCGCGATCTCGAAACCGCGGCCTTCGCCGAGCAGCATGTTCTCCACCGGCACCCGGACGTTGTCGAAGATCACTTCGCCGTGGCCGTGCGGCGCATCGTCGAAGCCCATTACTTTCAGCGTGCGCGTTACCTCGATGCCCGGCGTGTCCCGCGGCACCAGGATCATCGACTGCTGCCGGTAGGTTTCCGCCGCCGGGTCGGTTTTGCCCATGAAGATGATGATCTTGCAGCGCGGGTCGCCGATGCCCGACGTCCACCATTTGTGCCCGTTGATGACGTATTCGTCGCCATCGCGCACGATACGGCTCTCGATATTGGTGGCGTCGGAGGACGCGACATTCGGCTCGGTCATGGCGAAGGCGGAGCGGATTTCACCGTTCAGCAGGGGCTGCAGCCATTCCTTCTTGTGCGCCTCGCTGCCATACCGCTCGATCGTTTCCATGTTGCCGGTGTCGGGCGCGGAGCAGTTGAAGACCTCCGGCGCCCAATTGATCCGGCCCATGGTTTCGCAGAGCGGAGCATATTCGAGATTGGTCAGACCCGCGCCGCGTTCGCTCTCGGGCAGGAACAGATTCCACAGGCCGGCCGATTTTGCCTTGGCCTTGAGCTCTTCCAGGATCGGCACCGGCTCCCACCGGCTGTCGCCTTCGTCGAGCTGCGCCGCGTAGGTTTCCTCATTGGGAAAGATATGGGCGTCCATGAACGCTTCGATCTCGGATTTGAGCTTCTTGGTGCGTGCGGAGTATTCGAATTCCATTGCGGTTCTCCCGAGGCGATTTTCCGTGATTATCGGCGCACCGGCGCGGCGATGGCCAGCGTCTTTCCCTTGTTTGACAGCAGCAAGCGGGGCGTGTCAAACGTGGAGGAAACCTCGCCGCGAAACCGCAGAGAGAGGCGCCGCGCCATGATCATCAAAGACGTCCGAATTTCCCTGTTGCGTGTCCCGTACCTGGAACAGCCGGCCCTGCAGGCGGGATATTCGCGGGACCGGGACATTCTTACCGTCGAAATCGAAACGCAATCCGGCATCGTCGGCCTCGGCTATCAGCTCTATCTGCGCGATGGGTTCCGGACCACCAAGGCCTGCTTGGAAGAAGTGGTCATCCCCCGCATCCTGGGACGCGACGCATCGGCGGTGGAGGCGATCTGGCGCGACATTTGGCAATCGACGCTGGCGGACGGCCGCGGCGGCGCCGCATTGCTGGCGCTTTCGGCGGTCGATGTGGCGTTGTGGGATATCGTCGGCCAGCGCGCGGGATTGCCGCTGCACCGGCTGTGGGGACACTACCGTGCGGAGGTGCCGGCCTACGGCTCCGGCGTCTGGCGCGGCCTCGGCGGCGACGGCATGGTCGAGAAGGCCAAGCGATTCGTCGCGGACGGCTTCAAGGCGATCAAGATGCAGGTCGGCCATACCTGGACCGACGCCGAAGACATCGACCATGTGCGCCGCGTACGGGACGCGGTCGGGCCGGATATCGACATCATGGTCGACGTTAACATGGCGTGGACCGCCGACAAGGCGATCCTGATGGGCCGCAAGCTCTCGGAATTCGAAATTTACTGGCTGGAAGAGCCGGTCATGCCGGATGACTTCCACGGCTATTTCCGGATCGCGGACGCGTTGGACATTCGGATCGTCGGCGGCGAGAGCCATTTTACGCGCTTCGACCTGCGGCCCTACTTCGAAAATCCGAAAATACCCATCCTGCAGCCGGACGTGATCCGGGGCGGCTTGACCGACCTGCGCAAGACCGCGGCGGTGGCCGACACCTGGGGCATGCAAATCGCGCCGCATCTTTATCCCGAACTGATGATCCACGTCATGGCGTCGATTCCGAACGGGCTGATCATTGAAGACATGGGATTGCTGGAGGATATTTGGATCGACGCCCCGAAGCCGGTCAAGGGAATCATGACCGCTCCGGAGTCGCCGGGTCACGGCTTGCGGATCAAGCCGGAAATCGTCGCCGAACATCAAGTCGGTTGATTTGCCGCGGAATGTGTAAACCTTTTGAGTGGGTTACTCCATTGGCGCGTTTCGCGTTAGTGTCGCGTCGCGTGCAATTTGTGTAAGTCGCCAATCTATCTATATTGTTCGTGTTGGCGTTGACGATATCTTCGTGTCGAATTCGATGCCGGATGTGCCGGCGGTGACTCGATGCTGTCGTTAGGGCCTCTGTTTCGGCACCTCCTTCGGTGCCGGGAGATAGCTAAAATAAGTCAATATAAAAAGGGCCTTAAGGGAAGGAGTTACGTCAATGCACTTTAAGTTTTCTCGTTTAACGACCGCCTTCGCGGTGGTGGTAGTCCTCGCCTTCGGCGCGGTTACCACGGCAATGGCTGCCGAAACACCGGTCAAGGGCGGCACGCTCAACTATGTGGTCGGCAGTAAGATTCCGTCATATGACGGCCATCAAGAGACCACCTTCGGCATGATCCATCCGATCCGGCCGTTCTACAGCCTGCTGGTACGCATCAATCCGGACAATCCGCAGTCGCCGACCGATATCATTTGCGACCTGTGCGAAGGTGCGGTTCCGAAGCCGACCAATGACGGCAAGACCTATACCTTCAAGATCAAGCAGAACGTCAAATTCCATGACGGCACGCCGTTGACCGCGGCCGATCTGAAGGCGACGTTGGATAAGATAATTTTCCCGCCGAAGACCGTGCCAAGTTCCCGTAAGGCTTGGTACACCCAGGTCAAAGAAGTCACGGTGCCGGAAAAATATACGCTCGTTATCAATTTGAAGCGTGCGTTGCCCGCGCTCATCCCGGCCTTCGCGTCTCCCTTTAATTTCACCTATTCGAAGAAGGATTTGGATACGCACGGCTACACCTGGCACAAGAAGAACATCAACGGCACCGGTGCGTTCAAGTTCGTTCAGCATCAGCCGGGTGCCTTTGTCGAAGGCGGGCGCAATCCCGATTTCCATCGTGCGGGCTTGCCGTACCTAGACGGCTTCAAGGCAATTTCGGCGCCGAAGATGTCGGTTCGGTTGCAGGCGATTCGGGGTAACCGGGCGGCGATCGAATTCCGCGGCTTCCCGCCGAAAGCACGGGACGATTTGGTCAAGGCGCTCGGCAAGAAAATCCGGGTCCAGGAAAGTGACTGGAACGTCATCATGGGCGCGGCGCCGAACCAGAAGATCAAGCGGTTCCAGGATCCGCGCGTGCGTCGGGCGTTGACGCTGGCGTTCGATCGCTGGGGCGGGTCGAAGTACCTGTCGAAAATCGCGCTGGTCAAGACGGTCGGCGGTATCGTCTTCCCGAAGCATCCGCTTGCGCCGACGAACGACTGGCTCAAGAAGAATATTCCCGGCTTTGGGACCAACGTGAAGGCAAACCGGGCGGAAGCGCGGAAACTGCTTAAGGAAGCGGGACATCCGAACGTCAAGGTGACGTTGTGGAACCGTGCCGTCGATCAGCCCTACAAGGTGGTCGGCACCTGGTACATCGACCAGTGGCGGAAGATTGGCGCCAAGGCGGATCAGAAGGTGCTGCCGTCCGGTCCGTGGTATGCCGGCCTGCGCAAGACGCGCGATTTCGACGTCGCCGTTGCATTCAATGCGCAAACCGTCATCAACCCGACGATCGACGTTTCAAAGTGGATCAAGGGTGCTGGCAACAACTACACCAACCACCAAAACGAAAACACCACCAAGCTCTATCTCGAAATGCTTTACGAGACCGACCCCAAGAAGCAATACGAGAAAATGCGTGCCTATGAGAAAGACGTTCTCGCCGACCAAGCGCATTTCATTCCCGCTTTCTGGTGGAACAAGATCAACCCGCATCGGGCATATGTGAAGGGCTGGAAGATTGCGCCCAGTCACTATCTGAACCAGTCGCTCGACCAGGTTTGGATCGATCCGAAGCTGCGGTAAGTCTGCGTTCAAGACTTGGGAATTACCCTCGCCCCGATAAAGGGCGGGGGTTTTTTCGTAGGCCCGGAAGAGCTGCGATACGCCCTCGCGGCCTATGCTTGCCGTCGGGGTAGCCGCACCTGGACCCAGCCCTTGGCGGTCACCTGATCGCGCTGGTCCACCGCCGCAATGTCGAGCTTGACCCGGCCCGTCGCGGCGTCGATCGGCTCTTTTTCGGTCACCGTTCCCTGGCAATGGGTCAGGTCGCCGACCAGGTTGAAGCGGCGCACCTCGCAATAAAGCTCTTCCAGGAAGCCGGTGTCGCCGATCCAGTTGGTCAGCATGCTCGCCAGCCAGGAAATGCGCTCCGGGCCGTAGTCATAGGCTTCCGGCACGCCGACGCTCTGCGCCAGTGCGGTGTCCCAGTGCACCGCCTCGGGCGGTTCCGGCACGCCGTGCGCATTGGCAATGCCGGCCGCGGGATGACGGCGCAGAAAATCGTACCAGTAGCCATGCGCCTTGATGAACAACCCGCCCCACGCCTGCTCGAAGGCGACCGCGGTGGTCGCGGAGTAGGGGCCGCGAATGATTTCCGGAACTTTGGTCCCCGGCTCGACGTCCTCCCAATAGAGCGGGTCGCCGCCGCGGATTTTTTCCGCCGCATAGGTGTCCGATATTTCGGATAGTTGGTCCGCGCTCAGCGGTTCGGGGGTGAGCTTCTTGTATTTTCCTTTCTTGCGCGCGGTCGTGCGTTCGGTCCGCATGCCCCAGGATTCGGCCTCGGCCAACTCCCGCCCGTCCGCGGTTACGAACCGAATATGCGATACCTGTTTGAACATGCGTTCGGCGAACCGGCTTGGCAGTTCGACCAATTCCTTGAAGGTCACCTCGGTATCGATGCATTGACCCAGCCTGATCGGTTCCTTCCACCGCCAGTGGGAGCCGCCGAACATCGAATGGACGCCCGGCAGGCCACCGCGATAACCGATCGATATGCGGCTGAAGGCATACAACATGCAGGGCGGCGCGGTGAGCCCTTGCAGGGTCGATTGCCGGGCATAGTCGGGATCCAGATAGAGCGGGTTCCGGTCGCCGGTGGCCCAGGCCCAATGGCGAATGGCATCCCGCGTCACCTCGGTCAGGTGCGGCGGTTCGTGGATTTCGACCCGTTGCCCCAATTTGGCGCGCAGCCGTTCCAGTTCCTCATCGGTGGCCCGGCCGTGATGATCAGCCATCCCGTTCCTCGCTGTCCTGTTGCATTTGTTCGGCTGAAGTGTGCTCGACCACGCCTTCGGCGCAGAGGCTGTCGATGGCGGCGTCGGAATATCCAAGGATATCCTTTAACAGGTGCCGCGTATGCTCGCCCAGCAAGGGCGAGGGCGTCAGCGGCGCTTCCTCGAAACCGAACATGAATTTTATCGGTGTCCGCACCAGATCGACGGGTCCTGCGCGCGGGTGTTCGACGGTGCCGATCAGGTTTCGCTCCCGGACGGCCGGTTGGCGTAGCGCCTGACCGATATCGTATACCGGCGCATGCGGCACGTCGCCCGCGTCGAAAATATCATGCCATTCGGCCATTGTTTTCTGGCGCAGGATTTCGATGACCAGCGGCTCCAGTTCCCCGCGATTTTCGTGACGGTCGGCGGTGGTGCGGAACCGGGGGTCGGTGGCCAGTGCCGCATGTCCCGCGGCGACGCAGAAATTGCGCCAGAACCTGCCGACATGCAGCGCCAGGACGATATGTCCGTCCTTCACCGGATACCGGCCATAGGGCACGATATTGTGGTGACTGCTGCCGACACGTCCCGGACTCTCGCCGGTGACCAGCTGGATTTCCGCGAGATAGCCGAGCAGGCCGACCAATCCGTCGAGCAAGCTCAAGTCGATATGTGATCCCTCGCCGGTCGCATTGCGGTGCTGCAGGGCGGCGAGCACGGCTATTGCACCCCACATGCCGCCGCCGACGTCGCCCAGGGGAATGCCGAGCTTGGTTGGCGGACCATCCGGTTCGCCGTTGATGCTCATGACGCCACTAAACGCCTGGGTTACCAGGTCGAAGGACGGCTTGTCCGACATCGGTCCGGTTTGTCCGAAGCCGGTGATCGAGCAAATGATGATGTCGTCCTTCGCGGCCTTGATCATGTCGTAGCCGAGCCCGAGCCGGTCCATCACGCTGGGCCGGAAATTTTCCAAAACGATGTCCGCATTGCGGGCAAGGTCGAGCGCGATCTTCCGCCCGGCCGGCGTCTTCAGGTCGACCGCCAGGCTCTTCTTGTTCCGGTTGATCGCCAGGTAGTAGTGGCTCTCTCCATTGACGTAGGGCGGGATCGATCGCGTCTGGTCGCCATGGCGCAGTTCCTCGATTTTCCACACCTCGGCGCCAAGGTCGGCCAGAACCATGGAACAGAAGGGGCCGGTCAGCACCCGGCTCAAATCGAGCACGCGTATGCCGTCGAGCGGTCCGCGTTTCGGGGTGTTCATACGGGCGTCGTCGTGTTCTGGCATCGTGAAATTCCGGGTAAGGACGCGGGGCAGCGGCGGGTGCGATGATTATAGTGCCCCGGTGCGCCGGGCGCGATCCGTTGCAACTTCGCCGACCTTGGGCGACGATGCCGCGATCTGCGGCGTCGGAAGACATTCATGGCACTGCCCTATCACGACCGATACGACTACGTGCCCATCGTCGAGCGGGCCGATTACGATTGGCCTGACGGCAAGCGGTTGGCCTTTTACATCGCTCTAAATGTCGAGCATTTCGCCTTCGGCGAAGGAATCGGGCACACACCGACGGAACCCGGGCCGGAACCGGACGCGCGCAACTACGCGTGGCGCGATTACGGCCTTCGGGTCGGCATCTGGCGGATCTTCGATCTGCTGGACCAATTGGGCCTGCCGGCGTGCCACCTGCTCAATACCGCGGTTTATGATTACGCGCCGCAGATCGCCAGCCGGATCCGGGACCGCGGCGACGAGATCGTCGGGCACGGCCGGACCAACTCGGAGCGGCAAGGCGACAGGCCGGAAGCCGAGGAGGCGGCGTTGATCCGGGAGGCGACGGAGGCGATCGTCCGGCACGAAGGGGCGCCGCCGGGCGGATGGATGGGGCCGTGGATTTCCGAAAGTCGTGTGACGCCGGACCTTTTGAAGGAAGCGGGGTACAGCTTCTTGATGGATTGGCCTTGCGACGATCAACCGTTCTGGATGCGGACCCGGTCGGGACCGATCCTTTCGGTACCGTATCCGGTGGAGATCAACGATTCGCCGGCGCAGTTGAATCGGCGGCATACGGCGGCGGATTTCCGGGAAATGCTGACCGACCAGTTCGATGAGATGGTACGGCAGTCGGAAGAGCATCCGCTGGTCATGGGCCTTGCGCTGCACACCTTTGTCGCTGGCCAGCCGTTCCGGCTGACGCAGCTTCGGCGCGCGCTCGACTATATCGTCAATCACCCGCGGGCCGGCAAGGTCTGGTTCACCCGGCCCGGTGCGATCGCCAACCATGTTACGATGCTGCCGGCCGGGACGGTGCCCGGCAGTTCAGCGGAATAACGCGGGAACCGGCGATCATGCGCATGCTCGATAAAACCGTCCGCGGCCGCAAGGCCTGGACCCGGGAATCGCTCAGGCCCGAGGACTATCTGGTTTGCATTCCCGACGATAGCATCCGGGAAATCGACGCCATGATCGCAGCGTTGCGGGCCAGCCCGTTGCAGACCGAAGTCTTGACGGCTGATGATGTCTCCATGCCGCGCTGCCGCGCCCTGATGCGCCGGGTGAAGCGCATCCTCGACAGTGGCGTGGGGTTCGCCGTGCTCGACCGGTTACCGGTGGCGCGATTCGACAAGGCAGAGCTCCGAACCGTGTATTGGGTGTTGAGTTCCTTGATCGCACGGCCCGTCGCCCAGTCGTTCTCGGGCACGCTGTTGTATGACGTGACCGATACGGGCAAGCGGAAGAATCCGAAAGTGCGCGCCGATGTGACCGCCGACCCGCTCGATTTCCATACGGATTTTGGCTACAATCTGCCACCGACTTATTTCGGTTTGCAGGTCCTGCGCACGGCCAAGAAAGGCGGCAGGAGCAGCGTCGTCAGCCTGTATTCGGCCCATAACGCGATGCGCCGGCGCCATCCGGCACTGCTGCGGCGGCTGTACAAGCCTTTCTATCTCAACCGGTATGGCGAGCATGCGCCCGGCGATCCGGTGGCGAGCTTTTATCCGGTTTTCCGCTATGACGGCACGGCGCTGTGGGGCCGCTTCAATCTGCGCAACATTATCGCGGGATATGAAATGGCGGGGAAAACGCTCGACGCGGCGGGCGAGGATGCGATCAACGCTTTTTCGAAAGTCCTGGAAGATCCGGCGCTGCGGTTCGATTTCGATCTCGCGCCGGGACAGGCCGAATACCTCATGAATTGGCGTTGCGCGCATAGCCGGACAGCCTATGAAGATCACGAGGAGCCTGATCGGCGGCGGCACCTGATCCGCATCTTCCTGCGGGATGAGGGCGGCCGCGGCTACCACGGTTGACGCGTTACAACGCGCGCAGCCAGTCGGCGGTGGCCGCAATACCCTTTTGAATATCGAATTCTGGACGGTAGCCGAGGTCGCGGGCGGCCAAGGCGCCGTCAAGCTGTCCGCCGCTGAGCGGGCCGTTTGGCGGCGGGATGGTGATTTGCGCTGTGGGGATCACCCGGCGCACCGCGTCGGCCAGTTCCGCGTCGCTTAGCGCCTCGGGGCCGGCGACATTATAGGCGTAGACCGGCGTTTCGGCGGCATCGAGAGCGTGCCGCAGGGCGGTTACCACATCGTCCCGATAGACATACGGCGCGATGCGGCCGGTGTTCCGGTCCAAGGCGATCGGCCGGCCGTCGATTGCCGCGCGCAGCAGGCGCGTCACCAGGGATTCGGTCCGGCGTTCGGGACCGTAGACCGCGCCGATGCGCAGTGCGACGCCGTCGAGCCCGTGTTCCATGCGGTAGCCGCGCAATAGTGCGTCGCCGGCGGCCTTGCTGGCGCCATAGACGTCGACCGGCTGGAAGGGCGCGGTTTCCGGAACCGATTCCAGCGCATTCCAGAAGTCGCCCGCCATATCGCCGTAGGCGCGTAGCGACGAGGCGAAGACGAACCGACCGACCTTGGCGCGCCACGCGGTTTCGATCAGGCGGGCCGTCGCCACGATATTGATTTCCGCGATGCTGGCCGGGTCCTCGCGAAACAGCATCTGCCCCGATACGCCGCCGAGATGGACCACGGCATCGATCGGATGGCGGTTGAAAATATCTTCCAGCATCGCGCGGTCGCGAACGTCGGCCTCGATCAATTCGCAGGGCAGCCCGTGATCCGGCGGCGCGGCGTGATCCAGCGCGATCACCGTCCGCTCCTCACGGCACAAGGTTCGGGTGAGTTCCCGGCCAAGAAATCCGTTCGCCCCCGTGATCAAAATACATTTTCGTGGCATGATTTACCTGTGCCCCTGTTTGTTGGATGAAACCGCGAGGGAGAAATAAATCGATGGCCGTCATTCTCACGGAAAATTTCCGCGCGGTATTCTATACGCCATTCTATCTGCCGCATGTGCTCGGTGCCTACGAGGCGGAAGGTGTGGACGTCGAACTTCGTATCAGCAAGGATCTCGACAGTGTCGCGGCCCAATTGCAACAAGGATCGACCGACGTTCATTGGGGCGGGCCGATGCGGATCATGATGAACCATGACCGCGATCCCGATTGCGGTCTGGTTGGATTTTGCGAAACGGTCACGCGCGATCCGTTCTTCCTGATCGGCTGTGTCGCAAAACCGGATTTTCAGATGTCGGACTTGGCCGACGTTACACTCGCCTCGGTATCCGAAGTGCCGACGCCCTGGATGTGCTTGCAGGACGACATGCGGCGCGCCGGCATGGACCCGGACGCCTTGCGGCGCGTAACCGATGGCACGATGCCGGACAACACGGCGGCGCTGCGCTGGGGCGACGTCGATGTCATTCAGGTTTTCCAGCCGTTCGCCGAAGAATTGCTGGCGGACGGCGTCGGGCACATCTGGTATGCGGCGGCGACGCGCGGTCCCTGCAGCTACACGACGCTGTATACGGTCCGGAAAACACTGGATACGCAACGCGACGCCCTGTACCGCATGACGCGGGCGATGTCCCGCGCGCAGAAATGGCTACACGGACACAGCGCCGCGGATGTCGCAGCGGCGATTGCGGGATTTTTTGAGGATGTGCCGCGCGACCGGATCGAGGGGGCGGTGGCGCGGTATCAGGATCTTGGCATCTGGGGCCAAAACCCGGTGTTGCCGCGTGCCGGTTTCGAGAGGCTGCGTACTGCATTGTTATCGGGCGGGTTGATCGAGCGCGAAATTCCGTTCGAGGACTGCGTCGATAATTCGCTTGCCGACATTGTGGCGGCCGAGGATCCGCCGTCGATTTAGCCGGCCGATCCCGTGTTAGCTGTCGGCGGCATCCGTGCTTGCCGGGGCGACAATGCAGTCGGCCGGCAAGGTGATGGTGACGCAGGTGCCCTTGTCAAGCGTGCTTTTCAGATCGAGCATGCCGCCATGAAGTTCGGTCAGGGATTGGGCAAGCGATAGGCCGAGACCCAGACCGGCGCTCGCGCCGCGACGGCCAACATTGCAATCAACCTGTCCAAAAGGTGTCAGCACCTTATCGATATCCTGTTTTGCAATGCCGATGCCGGTGTCCTGAATGCGAATCTTCAGGCCGCCCGACGGTGTCGGTTCGGCGGAGAGCGAAATTTCGCCGTTTGCGGGCGTAAATTTGACCGCGTTACCGAACAGATTGAGCAGGATCTGCTTGAATCGCCGTTCATCGACCCGGAGGATGGGCGAGGGCGCATCAATCCCGGCATGGATCGTGGGAATGTCGCGCTCCGCCGTGCCGGCCTGCATCGCGATGCATGCATCGGTGATTTCTTGCAGCGATATTTCCGTGCCATGAAGGTCGGATTTGCCGAATTCGATACGCGACATATCGAGGATATCCTCGACCAGGGCAAGCAGGTGTCGGCTGCTGGACGCTATGTAGTCCAGATATTCTGCGGATTTTGAAGGGTCGGATGCGCCCAGCTTCTTGATGCGCAAGGCGTCGGTAAAGCCGATGATGGCATTGAGCGGCGTGCGCAACTCGTGGCTCATTTTCGCCAGGAAATCCGATTTTGCCCGGCTGGCTTCCTCCACCTTGATGTTCTTGTGGAACAGCGCCAACCGGTCAACGTGATGGTTTTCGATTAATCGGTCGCGATGGCGGACGAGCACGAAGATTATCAGGTACAGCAGCGCCAGGGTAATCGCGACGACGGCAATCTGCAGTTGCTGAGAAAATTTGATGCGCTCCAGCAAATGGGTCACGTCGTAATAGATTTCGAACACGCCGCGGATTTCGCCATTCTCCATTCGGATTGGAATGTAGCTGGAGAGGACGTCTCTATCCTCGACCTGTTGCTCGAAGGCGCTGAAGCTATCCTGGTGGGTGAGTTCGCTGGCCACCGCGCCGTTGCGGGCGGACCGGAAGCCGGCGTTGTCCCCTTTGTCCTGACCGATTTGCGAGGGATCACTCGAGAATACCGTCAAGCCGCTGAGGTCGTAGATCTTGATTTTCAGGACCGGAGTTTCGCGCACCAAGTCGAGCGTGAGGTCGCGAATTTCGCCGAGCTTCGGATGCCGCCTCAATTGATCCGTGTCCAGTGTCTTGGCGTTCAGGACGAACGTATCGATACGGGGCCAGATGTAGTTGGAAATGGCGTGCGCCATGGACAAATTGTTGCGTTCGGCGATTTGGCTCAAATCGGCGCGCACGGAATATGTGTATAAAACGCCTAAAATGACGCCCGCCACAACGATGACGATTCCGCTGATAAGCGGGAAGTACCTGAACGTTAGAGAGTTCTTCATTCAATTAATGCTTCGGCGGGCGGTCATGGCGGACGATCTTCCGGGCCACGCTAACACCGAAGAATTAATTGCGGCTTAACCAAGTCTCGGCGGTCGGTTGGTTCCCTGGTCAGGCGGGGATGACCGGCAGGAGAACATGCGACGGATGCGCCCTGCTCAGGTGAATTGTGTTCGCCGCGATGCGGCTCCGCCGCGCCGCGCCCTCCGGTTCGCCGGTATTGGTGTTGACGTCGAAATGCGGAAAATTGCTGCTGGCGATATCGAGCCGGATGCGATGCCCCGCCTTGAACAAATTCCCGGTCGGGAAGGATTCGATTGTGATTTGGTAAATGTCGCCCGGGATCATCATCGATGGCTTTTCCCAGGAGTCGCGATAGCGCGCGCGCATGATGCCGTTGGTCAGGTTCATCGCAAAGCCATGCGGATAGTCCTTGTTGCCGGGGTAGACGTCGATCAGCTTGGCGGTGAAATCGGTGTCGGGACAATCCGACGACACCCAGAGCCGAATCTTGACCGGGCCGACAACGGTGACATCCTGCGTTAAGGGCGGTGTTTCGAACACCAGCACGTCCGGCCGGGCGGAAAGCGGCAGATAGGGCGGTGTAGAGCCGAAAAACCGCTCTTCTTCGCGCTGATCATAGGCGCCGCCCTCCATGACCGGCGAGCCCGAAGAAATCGGGCCGCCGATGGTCGGCACCGGGTGCAGCGGATCGTGATTGAAGGTGATGGCCTTGTCGCCGGATTGCGCGACCTCCGTCTTCAGCGACCCGTCGGGACATAGGAAGTATTCGGTGAATTGGGTCTCCGGCAACGGCCAATCCGTGCCGGTCCGCCAGGTGCCGCCATGATCCATGCGGCCGCCTTTGTTGCGGCGGCCGCTGCCGCCGCCCATCACGAAAACCTGGACACGGGGCAGGTCATTCGTCTCGCCCGGGTCGTCCTTCAACCAGCGGTCCAGCCATTGCCGGCGAAGAGCAAGGAAATCCTCGGCGAGCGAGCCGTCGAGAATGGCGTCCGGGCCGAAATCCACATCGCCCGCATAGCTCAGGATCCGGTCGCCATGCGTCCAGGGACCGAGAATCAAATGGATTGGTCCCTGCTTCATCTTCGACAGATCGAGATAATTTTCCGATGCCGTCTTGGTATACGGGTCATACCAACTCGACATATGGATCATCGGCACATCCGGCATGTCCTCGTAGAAGCCCTTGGCATAGATGCCGGCTTTCTTCCAATACTCATCAAAAATCCCGGCGGTCCATTGCTCGATCAAGTAGTCCTCGTACTCCGGCGCGACGGCGATTGGCGAATGTCCCGCGCGCCAGGGCATGCGGGTGAACCAGTCGCGAATATCAATATCTTTCAAGGCCGCCATGACGACCGGATCCGCTTTCGCCGCCGGGCTTTGCAGCGCTTGCCGGTAGGCCCATGTCGCTTGCTTCAGTTCGAAGGCGCCGCCCTGGCGAATACCACTCGAATAGGCATTCGAGAATCCGCCCGAATCCACGAACATGCAGGCAAGCCCCGGCGGATTGAGCGACGCCAGCGCCATTTGCGTATGCGCCGCATACGACAAACCCAGTGTGCCGATCCGCCCGTTGCACCAGGGTTGCTCGACAAGCCATTGCATCGCGTCGAAGCCGTCTTCCGCATCGTCGAGGTATTTCGTGAACCGACCTTCGGATTTGTAGCGGCCGCGGCAATCCTGCACGACCACCGCATACCCATGCTGGGTGAAATATTTCGCCGTTGCCGTGCGGGTCATCGGCCTCTTGTCGCCGGCGCGTTTTTCGGTCCGCGACGGCGCCGACTTGTTGTAGGGGGTGCGCTCGAAAATCACCGGATACGCGCCATCGGCCGGCGCGGATTTCCCGGATGGCAGATAGATATCCGTGGCCAGCCGAATGCCGTCCCGCATCGTCACCATGACGTCCTTTTTGGTGGTCTTTTTTTTGGATGGGGTGCGGGCCATCGTCATTCTCCTGGAATTCACAAGGTTACGGTTCGATCGTATCGCGTCGTCGTCGATACCCTATTGTTCAAAGTATTCCCTCACCCAATGTACGAGGCGGAGTGGAGCGTTTGGATACGCGCATTGCATGGTGCCGTTTGGGTGAAAGGCGGCCGGACCGTGGCCGTTGGCATCGCTGATCCTAGCAAAGAGGTTTCAATTGGCGAGATTAAATTGTAATCAGGCGCCGGGCGGGTTCCGCGCGCCCTGGATGGACTGCCTGGGGATTTCATGACAATTCGTCGATCGGCCGGCGCGGTATCGCCGCAGCAAACTTCAGCGGACAGGGCTGGCGTATGGTCTACCTGCTGATTCCGGTGGGCTTCGCCCTGCTGTTTATTGGTGGTGACGCGCTGGTGCGGGGTGCGGTCGGCATTGCGCGACGATATGGCGTATCGCCGATGATGATCGGCGCCACGGTTGTCGCGTACGGCACCACCTCGCCGGAACTCTTCGTCAGCATGGATGCGGCGTTCAAGGATGCGCCCGGAATTGCGGTTGGCAACGTTGTCGGCAGCAATATTTGCAATTTTATCCTGATATTGGGAGTTTCCGCGCTTATCTGGCCGATTTCCCTCGAGCGCGGCGCTTCTCTGAAAACCACGAGCATCGTGCTCACATTGGCAACCGGATTGCTGATCCTGTTGGCGTGGGACGGCGATATCGCGCGTTGGCAGGGCATCACCATGGTGCTGCTGCTGG
>JAOTYV010000055.1 GCA_029861675.1 Alphaproteobacteria bacterium | reverse complement strand
CCGACCACTCAAAATCCGTTAAATCAAATCGTGCCATTGCCAAACTCCTCTCACGAGGAATTTGAATCACAATTCTGTCCGTTTGGGAATCACGTTAATGAGTATGTGACCTAGGTCAGCGTCAGCGCCATCAGCGCCAGCAAAATAGTGATCGCGATGCAGCTATAAAGGAAGAGCTTGGTCACCCGATCCCAGGTATCCAGGTTTTCCCGCGGCGCTTGCAGATGTTGCATTTCCGGTTCCATATTGAATTTCCTCGACTGCTGAAATCCGCCGAATGAAGCGGTTTCGGGGAGAGTGGGCGATTGCGAATCCGCGCTGGCGGACCGATCCATTGTTCGATCCCTAGGTATATCGCCGCGTCCAAAATCGCAAGAGGGCGCTTATTGGCCGCTCGGATTGATCAAAGCCGACGGGGCGGGCGCGGCGCCCGCCGTGTCGGCGACCGTGCCGGCAATGGTTACGCGTCCTTCGGCGATCAGGCGCAGCGCCAAGGGATAGATGACGTGTTCCATCTCGAGGATCCGGGCCGCTAGGGTGTTCTCGTCGTCGCCGGCCAGCACGGGTACCGCCGCCTGCGCGATGATCGGGCCGCTGTCCATCTCCGGGCGCACGACATGAACGGTGCAGCCGGCGAGTTTGACGCCCGCTTCGATGGCATCCCGCTGCGCATGCATCCCTTTGAAGGCGGGGAGGAGGGATGGGTGCACATTCAGCACACGGTTGTGCCATCCGTCGAGGAATGCGGCGGTCAGCAATCGCATGAACCCGGCGAGACAGACGGTATCGACCCCGGCCGCGCGCAACGATCCGTCGAGCGCGTCATCGAAACTGCGGCGATCCGGATAGTCCCGATGGTCGATCACGGCGGTGGCGATTCCCGCCGCCTCGGCGCGCCCGAGACCGGCGGCGTCCGGGTTATTGGAAATCACGAGGACGATCCGGGCCGGGAAATTCGCTGTCTTACACGCATCAATCAGCGCTTGGAGATTGGAGCCCCGGCCGGAAATTAGCACGCCGACCTTGAGCGACGACGTCATGTCGTCGCTCCGTTTTCGATGAGAACCGCGTCGCCGATGTCGCGCGGGACGATCTGGCCGATGCGGAATACGCTTTCTCCCGCGTTTTCCATGGCGTCCGTTACCTGGCCCAAGGCCTTTGTGGGGACGACGATCGCCATGCCGATTCCGCAATTGAAGGTCCGCCGCATTTCGGCCGGGTCGATACCGCCCGTGCCGGCGATCCAGTCGAAAACGGCGGGGCGCGGCCAAGTGCTTTCGTCGATCTTGGCAGAGAGGTGGTCCGGCAGGACCCGCGGCAGGTTTTCGACGAGACCGCCGCCGGTGATATGCGCAATGGCATGAATTCCGTCGCTTCCGGCCGCGCGAATCGCGGCGAGCACGCTGCGGACATAGATCCGGGTCGGCGCCAGCAAGGCCTCGCCGAGCGTTACGCCGGGGGCGAAAGGCGCGGGATCGTCGTAGGAAAGCCCGCTCGCGGCGACGACCTTGCGGACCAGGGAAAAGCCGTTCGAATGCACGCCGCTGGACCCGAGGCCGAGAATGACGTCGCCGTCCTGCACCGCATCGCCGGTCAATATGCCGTCACGTTCGACCGCGCCGACCGAAAACCCCGCAAGGTCGTAATCGCCCGATTTGTACAATCCCGGCATTTCCGCCGTCTCGCCGCCGATCAAGGCGCAGTCGGCTTGCCGGCAGCCCTCGGCGATGCCGGCGACAACGCCGCTCGCCATCGCGGGATCGAGCGCGGCGGTCGCAAAATAGTCCAGGAAAAACAAGGGTTCGGCGCCCTGAACGATAAGATCGTTAACGCACATGGCAACCAGATCGATGCCGATGGTGTCGTGCCGGTTGGCCAATATTGCGATTTTGAGCTTTGTGCCGACGCCGTCGGTGGCGGCGACCAGGACCGGGTCCTTGAATCCCGCGGCTTTGAGGTCGAACAGCCCTCCGAATCCGCCCAAAACGGTGTCCGCGCCGGGCCGGGTCGTGGAGCGAGCGTGCGGCTTGATCAACTCCACCAACCGGTTCCCGGCGTCGATGTCGACGCCGGCTTCCTTATAGGTGATGCCGCCGGGATTCCGATTGCGGGCTATAGCGTCCTCGCCGCTAAATATGTATATATCGGAGCGCCGAAGATACTCCATCCGTCAGTGAATGCAATGCACCATATGCGTGGACTCGGACGCCTCTTTGCCATAGCCGCGATCTTCCTGCTTTTTGTTGGATCGGGCGAGGCCTGGACGGCGGATATTTACACCGTGGCCGATGTTTCGGTCGACGAGCGGGCGACCGACGAGGTCGCCGCGAAGACCAACGGCCTCGCCAAGGCGCAGGCTGCGGCGCTGCGAACGCTGTTCGAGCGCCTGACGCAGCGAATCGATCACGAGCGGCTGCCACCGGTCACCGAAGAAATGGTCTCCCGCGCCCTTCGCGATTTTTCCGTGTCGAAGGAACGATTTGGCGGCGGTCGATACCTGGCGGAGCTCAGCGTGCGTTTCCGGCCCGAAGGCGTTCGCACCATGTTGCGGGCGGCGGGAATCCCCTATGCGGAGGTGGCGAGCCGGCCAACGCTGGTCCTTCCGGTGTACCGTCGCGGCGGGTCGATATTGCTGTGGGACGAGCCCAATCCCTGGTTCGATGCCTGGGCTCGGCATCCATCGCCATCGGGCCTTCTGCCGATCGTTATTCCCCTGCGCGAGTTGGGGGACGTCTCCACCATCAGCCCGCAGCAGGCGCTCGCCGGGGACGATGCCCGGCTGAAGGCAATCGCCGAGCGATATAAGGCATTCAGCGTCTTTGTCGCGGTGGCTCTGGTCCGGTCCGACCGGGTGAGCGGCCAATCCGGCGCTTCGGTCAACCTGACCTACTACCAGTCCGGCGCATCGCCAAGCCGGGCGCTACGCCAGTTCAGCGTCCCGGAAGGCGTCAGTAGGAAGGCCCTGCTGGATCAGGCGGTTCGGGAAACGATCAGCGACATTGAAGAGGCCTGGAAACGGGAGAACCTTCAGGAGATCGACGCCGAACAGCGAATTCGGGTGATCGTGCCGCTGGTTCGGCTTGGCGATTGGCTGTCGGTCCGGCGAAAGATGTCCTCCGTGCCGTCCGTCAAGAAAATCGACGTGGCGCGACTCTCGGTACGCGAGGCGGCGGTAAACGTCGTCTTCATGGGAAGTCCCGAGCAATTGCGGCGGGCGCTGTCGCTGAAGGATCTGGACATGGTCTATTCGGCCGAAAGCGATAGCTGGTTCGTGCGTCCGAGGGCGCGATAACGGGGGAAGCGGCATGGGGTCCGCCATGAGGGAAACCGCGTGAACGGTCGTTTCCTGCTCTCCAGCCTACCAAATCTGATTACCTTGGCCCGACTGCTCGCTGTGCCAGTGATGGTATGGCTGATCGTTTCGGGCGAGTGGACCGCCGCGTTTTGGCTGTTCGTCGCGGCCGGGGTGTCCGACGGCATCGACGGATATATCGCCAAACGATTCGACGCGGAAAGCGTGCTCGGCAGTTATCTGGACCCGATCGCCGACAAGGTCATGCTCGTTTGCGTATTCGTGACCCTGGGCATCGCGGACGAGATCGGCGCCTGGCTGGTGATCATCATCGTGTCGCGCGACGCCTTGATCGTCGGCGGCACGTTGCTCTCGCAAATCGTCGAACGGCCGATCAAGATGAAGCCGCTGTTCGTCAGCAAGATCAATACGGTGGCGCAGATTGTTCTGGCCGCGGTCGCGCTGGCGAACCTTGGGCTGGGATGGTCCGATATCGGCCAGGTGATGGCATTGGAATACACCGTCGCCGCGACAACGCTTGCTTCCGGCGCGCTTTATCTCGTGCAATGGCTGACCGGTAGCGGTGAGTTTATCGACCGCGAGTCGGATAAACTCGATGGCTTGCCGCGGCGGACGCCGCAGGAGGATGAGAGACCGAAATGACGACACAACAACGCGCATCGGTTTGGATTGGTTTCTTCGTGGTCTTCGTCCTGGCACTGACCCTGTTGCGGGATGTTTTGTTTCCATTCGTCGCAGGATTTGCGATCGCCTATTTTCTCGATCCGGTCTGCGATCGGCTGGAGAAAGCGGGCTTGTCCCGGACCTGGGCCACGGTCGTCGTTACCGCCGTATTTTTCGTGCTGTTCGTTCTGGCGCTGGGACTGTTGGCGCCGTTGCTGTACTCGCAGCTGGTCCGGTTCATCCAGCGGGTTCCCGGTTATATCGATGCGATCGAGCAAAAAGCCGCACCGCTGATCGAATTCGTCAGGATTTATTTCGAGAGCGGCGAGGGCACGCAAAAGGTCACCAAATTCCTTGGGGAGAACCTCGGCGGCGTCGCGAAATTCGTTCTGAATCTGTTCGGCAACATTGCCGGCGGCGTGGAAATCACGCTCAACCTGCTGTCGCTGTTCGTGATCACGCCGATCGTCGCCTTTTATCTGTTGCGCGACTGGGACGAAATCGTCGCACGCGTCGATTCCTGGCTGCCCAGGCAACATGCGGACACGATCCGGACTCAGGCCGGATTGGTCGACGAAACCCTGGCCGGTTTTGTCCGCGGTCAATCCACGGTTTGCCTGTTGCTCGGCCTGTTTTATGGCATCGGCTTGTCGCTGGTCGGCCTCGATTTCGGGCTGATCATCGGCCTGGGCACGGGGATCGTCTCCTTCGTTCCCTATTTTGGCATGCTGATCGGCTTCGTCGTCGGCATGGGGCTGGCGATTGCGCAGTTCAACGCCGTCGCGCCGGTGGCCATGGTCGCGGCGGTCTTTGTCGTAGGCCAGCTCATCGAAGGTAATTTCCTGACACCGAAACTGGTCGGCGACCGGGTTAATCTGCACGCCGTCTGGATTATCTTCGCCTTGATGGCCGGCGGTGCGCTGTTCGGTTTCGTGGGCATCCTGCTGGCGATACCGATAACGGCGGTGATCGGCGTTCTAATACGCTTTACGCTGTCGCACTATTTGCAAAGCGTGATGTATCATGGCGGCGTGCCGGCACAGCCACCACCATCTGATGAAGGATCATGACGACAACTTCCCAGATTACGTTCGAATTCGACCATCGTCCCGCGATGGGATGGGAGGATTTCCTCGTTGCGTCGTGTAACGAAGCGGCGGTGGACATGATCGACCGCTGGCCCGATTGGCCCGCTCCCGCGGTGTGCATGTATGGCCCGCCGGGATGCGGCAAGACCCATCTGGCTCAGGTATTTTGCGCCCGCAGCGGGGGCGCTCTCGTCGCCGCGTCGGCGTTCGGCGCGATGGAGCTCGATGCGCTGCTTGCGAAAGGCGTGACCTGGGCGATCGAAGATGCCGATCGCGGCGTTGACGAAACAAAGCTTTTCCATTTTTACAATTTGATCGCGGAGCGAAACGGCCATCTGTTGCTGACGGCGGAGTCGCCGCCGGCCCGGTGGACGGTGGAATTGGAGGATCTTCGATCTCGGCTGACGGCACTTCCGGCACTGGCCGTGGGGGCGCCGGACGAAGGGTTGATCGGCGCGGTGCTGGTCAAACAATTCGCCGATCGCCAGCTCCGCGTCGAGCAGGACGTAATCACTTATCTTGTCATGCACATGGAGCGCTCATTCGAGGCGGCCCGGCGGGTGGCCGCGGCGCTCGATACCGCGGCGTTGGTCGGGCGCCGGCGCATTACGGTGCCCCTTGCGCGTGACGTATTGCGCGACGAAAATTTGGGCTGACGGGGAGCGGGACCATGGATCTGGGCTTACGGGGAAAAAAAGCGATCGTTTGCGCGTCTTCCAAGGGGTTGGGGAAGGCGTGCGCCGTATCGCTCGCGCGGGAAGGGGTCGATCTTGTCCTCAATGCTCGCACGCAGGAAATCCTGGAGGCTGTGGCCGCGGAAATTAGCGGCGCCACGGGTGTCTCGGTGACCGCCGTAGCAGCCGATATTACCAGCGACACCGGCCGCGCGGCCGTCCTTGAAGCGTGTCCCGATCCGGACATCCTGATCAACAACGCGGGCGGACCGCCGGCGGGCGATTTTCGCGACTGGGAGCGCGAGGATTGGATCAAGGCGGTCGACGGCAACATGCTGACGCCGATCTTCCTGATCAAGGCGATCGTCGATGGGATGATCGAGCGGCGATTCGGGCGGATCGTCAACATCACCTCGGCGGCCGTCAAATCGCCGATCGAAGTGCTCGGACTGTCGAATGGCGCGCGTGCCGGCTTGACCGGCTTCATCGCCGGCCTGTCGCGCAAGACCGTCGCGCACAACGTGACCATCAATAACCTGCTGCCGGGACCGTTCGAAACCGAAAGGCTGTTCGATAATCTGCGCTTTCAGGCGGAGAAATTCGGCGAGCCCTACGAAAAACTGGTGGTGCAGCGCAAGGCGGAGAACCCGTCGGGACGTTTCGGCGCGCCGGCGGAATTCGGCGATGCCTGCGCCTTTCTGTGTGGTGCGAATGCCGGATTTATCACCGGGCAGAACCTGTTGATGGATGGCGGTAGTTTCTCCGGAACGCTGTAGGCTCGACGGCGCGGCTTTCAGCTTCAGCCTTCCTGCATAAGGGCGCGGGGTGTGACGAAACGCCGGAGTATTCCATGACCCCGTTTCATCCCGGTCCAGCGCTTTGCCTGAAATCCGATTTCCGCCAAGGCGGCCGTCGGAAAATTTGCCGCCAGATTGCGATACGCTTCGGACTCCACCGGTTCTGTCAGCACAAGTGCGAGTTCATGCAGACCGGGATTGTGGCCGATCACCATGACTTCGGTGTCGGTGCTCTTGATCCCCCGCAGACGGTCGAAAATTGTATCCGCGCTGGCGAGATAGAGCGCGCATTCGATTTCGACCCGGGAATCGCCGCGTAAGATGGGTGCCGCGCATGCAAGGGATTCGCGCGCCCGCTGGGCGGCGGAACAAAGAATGAGCGAGGGCGATATTCCCGCGGCCACCATCGCGTGGGCCATCGCGCCGGCGGCTGTCTGCCCGCGTTCGGTCAGGGAGCGATCGAAATCCTCCAATCCGTCACCGGCCGGCGCTGCATCAGCGTGGCGAAAGAGGGTTAGCCGCAACATATGGTCCTTTTGGCCGATTGGGCCTAGATCGTAAACATTCCGTTATAATTTTACTGTACCGTTGTACTGTAATTGGGGAAAAAGCGCCTATTTCTGTTGTTGAGTGATTTGAGGAGACAATAGGTGTCGACCGTCAAAGTGGTTGCCGAGCAAGCGCCGAACATGGACCGGAAATCCCGATATCTGAATCGGGAGCTGTCCTGGCTCAGCTTCAACACGCGAGTGTTGGAGGAAGCCTATAACATTGCCCATCCGGTGCTGGAGCGGCTTCGCTTTCTGGCAATTTCAAGCAGCAATCTTGATGAATTCTACATGGTCCGCGTGGCCGGCCTGATGGGACAGGTCGCGGCCGGCGTATCGACGCCAAGCGATGACGGGCTGACGCCCGCGCAACAGCTCAGCGCCATTTCGAACGAGGCGGGCATGTTGCTCGCGGAACAACAGCGTTGCTGGCGCAAGCTGCGGCGGGAAGCGGCCAGCGCCGGTATCACCGTGGTCGAGCCTGACAATTTACGGAAAGCGGAGGAAGCCTGGCTCGAAGGCTGGTTTATGGAACAAATATTCCCGGTGTTGACCCCGTTCGCGGTCGATCCGGCGCATCCGTTCCCCTTCATCCCGAACCAAGGGCTCGTGATGGTGCTGCAGCTTCGCAGGCCGTCGGACGAGCGTGTGCTGACCGGGTTGGTGTCTATCGGGCATATCGAGCGGTTTATCCGGCTGCCGGGGTCAGCGTTACGATCCATTGCGCTGGAACACGTAATCGGGCGCTATCTGCACCGGCTGTTCCCGGGCTTCGATGTGACGGGGCAGGGCGCGTTTCGGGTGATCCGCGACAGCGAAGTCGAAATCGACGAGGAAGCGGAAGATCTGGTTCTGACCTTCGAATCCGCCCTGAAACAGCGGCGGCGCGGTAACGTCATTCGGCTGACGGTCAATGCCGGCATGCCGGAGGGACTGCGGCACTTCGTGACCGAACAACTCGGCGTCAAGGTGGAAGATTGCTTCGAATTGGAGGAATTTCTGGGCCTCAGCGATATCAAGATCCTGATCGCTGAGGAGCGCAAAGACCTTCAATTCGCGTCGTACAGCGCGCGATTTCCGGAGCGCATCCGGGATTTCGGCGGCGATTGCTTTGCCGCGATTCGCACCAAGGACATCATCGTCCATCATCCGTACGAAAGTTTCGATGTAGTGGTGCAATTTTTGCGGCAGGCCGCGCGCGATCCGGCGGTCGTTGCGATCAAGCAGACGCTGTATCGGACCTCCGACGATTCGCCGGTCGTCAAGACATTGGTCGAGGCGGCGGAGGCGGGCAAGGCCGTGACCGCCTTGGTCGAGTTGAAGGCGCGGTTCGACGAGGCGGCGAATATTCGCTGGGCCAGAGACTTGGAGCGCGCCGGCGTGCAGGTGGTTTACGGCTTCGTCGATCTAAAAACCCATGCCAAGGTGTCGCTGGTGGTGCGGCGTGAAGGAAGCGGGCTGCGCACCTATTCGCATTTTGGCACCGGCAATTACCATCCGGTGACCGCGCGCAGCTATACCGACCTCAGCTATTTCACCTGCGATCCGGCGCTGGGGCGCGATGCCGCCAAGCTGTTCAACTATATGACCGGGTACGCGACGCCGGACGCCATGGAAAAGCTCGCGATTTCCCCATTGACGCTGCGTTCTTCGCTGGATGGCTTGATCGATGATGAGATCGAAAACGCGCGTGCCGGCAAGCCGGCGCAAATTTGGGCGAAATTAAATGCCCTGGTCGACCCATTCATAATCGATTCCCTCTACCGGGCCAGTCAGGCGGGGGTTGAAATCGACCTCGTGGTGCGGGGTATTTGTTGTCTCCGGCCCGGCGTCGAGGGCATGTCCGAAAGGATAAGGGTCAAAAGTATTGTTGGCCGATTTCTCGAACACGGCAGAATCGTCTGCTTTGCCGCGGGGCGAAAAATGCCGTCGGCCCAGGCCAAGGTGTTCATATCCTCCGCCGACTGGATGCCGCGCAACCTCGACCGCCGGGTGGAGACGCTGGTCCCGATCAGCAATTCCACGGTCAAGAAGCAGGTCCTCGAACAAATTATGATCGCCAATTTTAACGATGTGGCGCAAAGCTGGCAGATGCATCCGGATGGCACGTTCCATCGGATGGCATCCGACGCCGACTCCTTCAGCGCGCACACTTTTTTCATGACGAATCCGAGCCTGTCGGGCCGGGGCAGCGCACTGGAAGAGTCGAAACCGGTCCGAGCCCTGCAGTTGAAACGGATGTGACCGCGTGCCGGGTGTACTGACGCGCGGAGGCCAGGACGGCCGGCGGCGGGGGCCTGTGCCTGTCGCGGTGGTCGATATCGGGTCGAATTCGATCCGCTTGGTGGTGTATGAAGGCGCCCAGCGCGCGCCAACACCGGTCTTCAATGAAAAGGTATTGTGCGGTCTCGCACGCGGATTGACCAAGAGCGGTCGCATGCTTGAGTCGGGCATGGAATTGGCGTTGTCGAGCCTGGCCCGGTTTCGTGGATTGTTGTCGGCCATGGGTGTCGAACAGGTTGACGTGGTCGCGACGGCGGCGGTACGCGATGCGGAGAACGGCCCGGAATTCGTGGCGGCGGTGCGCGACCAATGTGGTTTCGACGTGCGCATTCTCGCCGGCGAGGATGAGGCGCGGTTGTCGGCGATGGGCGTTTTGTCGGGGATTCCAGAAGCCGAAGGCCTGATGGGCGACCTCGGCGGCGGCAGCGTCGAACTGGTCAGACTGAGTGGCCGCACGTCCGGCGACTACATCACACTGCCGCTCGGCCCCTTGCGGCTTTTGGACGTGGCGGATGGGCGTCCCGCCAAGGGACGCGGCATCATCGACAAGCAATTGGCGTCGGTCGATTGGATCCCCGAGGCAAAAAAACAGCATTTTTATCCGGTCGGCGGCGCGTGGCGCATGTTGGCGCGGGTTCACATGGCGCAAAGCGACTATCCGTTACACGTGATCCATCACTACACGATCGACGCGGAGGAAATCGTCGAGTTCACCAAGCTCCTGGGAAAACTGGGACCTAAATCGCTGCGTAAAATTCCAGGAATATCCCGGCAACGCATCGATACGGTGCCGTATGCCGCCTACCTCCTGCAGCGCATTGTTCAGGTGTCCGGTGTCAGCGACGTCGTCTTTTCCGCCTACGGTCTTCGCGAAGGATGCCTATACGACCGGTTGTCCGCCACCGTACGGCGGCGCGATCCACTACTGTCGATTTGTCAGCGCGAAGCGGAACGGATGGGTCGGGTGACCGCCGATGGCGAAGCGCTGTTCCATTGGATGACGCCGATCTTTCCGGATGAGACCAAGCACCAAATGCGGTTTCGGCTCGCCGCATGCTACCTCGCCGATATCGGCTGGTCGGAACATCCCGACTACCGCGCCGAGATGGTCTTTTCCCGGATCCTGCGGCATCCCGCCGTCGGCACCGACCATGCCGGCCGGGCGTTTATTGCGCTTGCCGTTGCCGCCCGCCATTCGGCATTGCCGAAAGAATTGATTGAGCGCGAGGCCGGGTGGCTCCTTTCGGAAGCCGAAACGGCTCAGGCCCGCGCCATCGGGATGGCCATGCGCCTCGCCTATACCTATTCGGGGGGAGTGATATCGCTGCTCAAACAGGCGGCGTTGAGCCGGCGGGACCGCCGGCTGACCCTGTCGCTTCCCGACCATGCGGACATTCTTGTCGGCGATGTCGTCGATCGGCGTTTTCTCTCGCTTGCCAAAGCATTGTCGTGTGAAGCGGAGATTGAATATTATCTTCCGAACGGCGAAGCCAAGATCAGCGGCGTCGGCGACTGAGCGGGAGGTTTACGAACTCTTCGCGCCCGGCGTCTTGATGACGGTGATGCCGTTGCCGTCGACGGCCAGTGCGAGCTTGCCATGTTTCAGTGCGAGCGCCTGTTTGCCGAACAGATCGCGGCGCCAGCCTCGCAAAGCCGGCACATCCGCCTTATCGTCGCTCGCAATCTGGGTAAGGTCGTCGGCGCTTGCGATCAAGCGCGATGCGACGGCATGTTTCTCGCACTCATGCTTCAGCAGAACTTTTAAGAGATCGGTCAGCGGCCCGATGCCGGGGGTCGGCCGATCGCGGCGCGGCCGCGTCGGAATTTCACTGTCCGGCAGTTTCAGACCCGTTTTCACCGCCGCCAACAGCGGCCGGCCCAACTTGCCTTCGGCAAAGCCTTTCGGCAGCCCACGTGTGCGGGACAGGGCTTCGACCGTGTTGGGCGCATGGGCCGCGATGTCGAGCAGGGAATCGTCGCGGATGATCCGGTTGCGCGGCATGTCGCGCGCCTGCGCTTCCGCCTCGCGCCATGCGGCCACCGTCTTGAGCACGGCGAAGAATTTCTTGTTGCCGCCCCGCGTCTTTAGACGCCGCCAGGCGTCATCCGGCGCCATCTGATATGTCCGCGATGCGGTCAGGGTCGCCATCTCCTCGTCGAGCCAGGCGGCACGCTTCGACTTCGCCAACTCGGCGGCCAGTGATTCATAGACGCCGCGCAAATGAAGCACGTCGTCGAGAGCGTACTGCAATTGCTTCTGGGTCAGCGGCCGGCGCGACCAATCCGCGAAACGGGAGCCCTTGTCGACGCTCTGCCCGAGGATGCGGTTGACGATGGTCTCGTAGCCGACCTGGTCGCCGAAGCCGCAGACCATGGCGGCCACCTGAGTGTCGAAAATGGGCGCCGGAACCTTGCCCATCTTGTTGAAGAATATCTCCAGATCCTGCCGCGCGGCGTGAAATACCTTGAGAATCTTGGTGTTGGCGAGCACCGCGTAGAGCGGTTCCGGGTCGAGTCCCGGCGCCTTCATATCGATGACTGCGGAATCGTCCGGCCCGGCGACCTGCACGAGGCACAGGATCGGCCAATAGGTCTTTTCGCGGACGAATTCGGTGTCCACGGTGACGAACTCGGTATTTGCCAGCCGCCGGCAAAAAGCCTTGAGTTCCGCGCTGTCGGTGATCGGAGTGACTGTCATAGGCGGCAAGCCATACACGGAAAAAAGCGGTAAGGAAAGAATCTGAGCATGGCGGTCGGTTACGGCGAACTTGCCGGGCCGACCGGCCGTTCGCCCGCCATCTGGACCCGATGCATGATCCGTGGCCCGGTATGCACATCGTTGACGGCAATGTGCAGCGCACACCGGTTGTCCCACACCACGACGGAGCCTTTTTCCCAGCGGAAACGGCAGGTGAACTCCGGGCGGTGGGCATGCTCCAGCAAAAAGTCCAGCAGCGGCGCGCTTTCGGCGTCGGTCATGCCGGCGAACCGCAACGTGTAGGAGGCATTGACGAACAGGCTCTTGCGTCCGGTTTCGGGATGCGTGCGCACCACCGGATGGTCGCTGGCGGTTTCGCGCCAGTCGGCGTCCTCGCGCACCTTCGACGTCCGGTCCTTGTTCCGGTCCGCCTGCGGCCCGGCGGCCTTGATATCGCTGTGGACCGCGCGCAGATGGCGCAATTGCTCCTTCATCCCCTCGGACAGGCTTTCATAGGCGAGGTACTGATTGGCGAAGAGCGTATCGCCGCCATAGGGCGGAACGTCGACCGCAAACAGCACCGCGCCCGACGGCGGTTGCGACATGCAGGTGGTGTCCGCGTGCCAATCCTCGCCGACGATCCTTTTGTCACCGGGCCGCCGATGGATGCGCACGATATCCGGATGGATCGGATCGGGTACGAAGTTCGGATGGCGGAACAACGGCGCAAAGCGCCGGCCGAACGCCATCAGCGCATCGTCGTCCAGCTCCTGGCCGCGGAAGCAGATGATGAGATGTTCGAGCCAGGCATGGCGGATTTCCGCGAATGTCGCGTCGTCGATCGGGCCGCTCAGGTCGACGCCATCGATCTCGGCGCCGAGCGCGCCGGCAATCCGCCGGACGGTGATACGGTCATAGGACATAGGAACGGGCTCCTTTCGATACCCGGTACCGGGACAGCCCATGATCCCACCGTTGGTTTACCGAGGGCAAGTGCCCCACGGCATCAATTGGCCGGCGGATCGGCGAGATTGCGGCGCGGCCGGGGCCGCTGGCTTGTCCTCCGCGAAGGCGCACGTCACAGTATCGGTTCGGCGCAGCCCCGCTTGGCGGATCGCGCACGGTTCATCGAACAAATTTCCCGGGGAGAAAAGCGACATGGCGGACAAGATTCGGCTGGGCCTCATCGGCGCCAGCGTCAAAGGCACATGGTCGGCCCGGTCCCACCTGCCGGCGGCGCAGGCCAGCGCGGATGTGGAACTGACGGCCGTCTGCACCACCAAACCCGACAGCGCCGAGGCGGCGCGCCAGGCTTACGGCGCGCGGCTGGCCTTCCACGACTACCACGAGATGGTTGCCTCGCCGGAGATCGACGCGGTCGCCGTCGTCGTCCGCGTGCCGTCGCATTACGGCCCGACCAAGGCCGCGCTGGAAGCGGGCAAACACGTCTACTGCGAATGGCCGCTTGGGCAGACGACCGGCGAGGCCGAGGAACTGTCAGCGCTGGCCAAGGCCAAGGGGCTCGTGACCGCGATTGGCCTGCAGGCCCGCGTCAACCCGGCGTTGATGCACATGAAGGAGCAGGTCGACGCCGGCTATGTCGGCGAGATCATGGCCGTCCATGTCAGCCTGATGCGGGACGGCGTGCTGTCCCGGCCGTCGAACCGCACTTGGCAGCGGGACGCCGAGCTCGGCGCGAACACGCTGACCATCGCCAACGGCCACACCGTCGACGCGATGCGCTTCGCCGCCGGGGACCTCAGCCATTTGTCCACCGTGGTGGCGACCCAGGCGAAACAGTGGCTCGACACGGGAACGGACACGCTGGTGGACGTCACGTCGCCGGACAACGTGCTGCTCAGCAGCTGGCTGGCGAATGGGGCGGTGGCCTCGGTCCATGTTGCCGCCATTCCGTTCGCCGGCAGCGGTTATCGCATGGAAATCTATGGCCGCGAGGGGACGCTGGTCGCAACGGGCGAGGATTCGCCGCAATTGGGCGAAGTCTTCCTGCACGGGGCGAAAGGCAGCAATACGCTCGAGCCGATGACGGTGCCGGACCGCTTCACCCTTGCCACCCCCGGCACACCGAAGGGGGAGGCGGTCAATGTCGGTCAGATGTACACGCTGTTCGCCCGGGCGATTCAGGGCGGCGACAGCCTGCAGCCGACCTTCGAGACCGCGGTCGGCCTGCACCGGCTGATCGACGCGACCAAGCAGGCCGCGGACAGCGGTCGCGCGGCGACCTATCCGTAATTTCGGCATCCCGGTAGACCAAGGAGAGAAAATTCATGAAGGTGCAATTCGGCGTCATGGTATCGAGCGGCCCGGCATTTCCCAACCGGGTGAATCTGGACAAGTTCCGGGAGCTGATCCGGGTGATCGACGGGGCGGGCGTCGACATGATCGGCACCTATGACACCAGCTTCATCGGGGGCGACGCCTATGTGCGGGCGACCCTGATCGCCGAGACCGCACAAAATGCCCAGGTAGGCATTCATCCGACGAACCCGCTGACCCGTGAGCCCCAGATCATGGCGGCGTTCCTGGCGTCGATCGATGCGCTGACCGAGGGGCGCGCCTTCATGGACATGGCGAGCGGCGACAGCGCCATCTACAACATCGGCCTGAAACCGGCGAGCCGCGCCCGCATCGAGGATTACATCACCTGCGTCCGGGATCTGATCGCCAAGGGCGAGGGCAACTATGACGGCCGGCCGCAGCGGGTCCGCTGGCACGGCGAGACCGTGCGGGATCGCGTCCCGATCACGCTCTGTGCCGAGGGGCCGCGGACGCTGCATCTGGGCGGCCGCATCTGCGACGGGGTGATCGCGGGAACCGGCGTCCTGCCGGAGGTCATTTCGGACACGATCGGGCGCGTCGCCGAAGGCGCCAAGGCCGAGGGAAGGGACCCGGTGGATGTCGATGTCTGGTTTACCACCCGGTCGTCGCTCGACGAGGATCGCGACAAGGCCATCGCGGCGATTCACGCCTCGGTCTCGTCGATCCTCAACCATTCGATGCGCTTCGGTCTCGACAACAAGAACGTGCCCAGCCAGTTCCGCGACAAGATCCAGGAATATGTCGATGGCTATGAGCTTTACGACCATGTGTTGGAAACCGGTCTCAACCCGAAACGGATGTCGGAACTGGGCCTGACCGAATACGCGATGGAGCGCTACGCGCTGGCCGGCAATGTCGGCGATTGGATCGAGCGCATCGGATCGCTGGCCGAAGCGGGCGCCACGAAAATCTGGTTCAGCACCGAACGCGGCGACTATGACCGTCAGATCAAATACATGAAAATGTTCGCCGACGAGATTCGTCCGCGATTTTCATGACGGCGTAGGCAGGGAGGCGTAATCGTAACTATGGCGAAAACCGAAAAAACTGCCCTTGTGGTGGGAGCCGGCGATTATTTGGGCGCCGCCATCGCGCGCCGGTTCGCCCGCGAAGGCTACCAGGTCGCGGCCTCGCGCCGGCGCGGAGACCTGACCGCATTGGTCTCCTCCATCGAAGAAAAGGGCGGCCGTGCGGTCGGGTATCATTCCGACGCCCGGGATGAGGACCAGGTGCGCGATCTCGTCTCCACGATTGAGCGCGACACCGGACCGATCGAAGTGGCGGTGTTCAACGTCGGCGGCAATGTGCGGTTTACGATTACCGAGACCACGGCCCGGGTCTACCGCAAGGTCTGGGAGATGTGCGCCTTCGCGGGTTTCTTGGTCGGCCGGGAGGTCGCGGGCCGCATGCTGGAGCGCGGCCGCGGAACCATCCTGTTCACCGGCGCCACGGCGAGCCTGCGCGGCGCCGAGGGGTATGCCGCGTTTGCCGGCGGCAAGCATGCGCTGCGGGCGTTGGCGCAAAGTATGGCGCGGGAATTGGGGCCGAAGGGCATCCACGTCGCCCATGTGGTCATAGATGGCGCGATCGACACCGAATGGACACGGCAAATGTTCCCCGATCGGTTCGCCTCCCGGCCCGCCGACGGCGTGATGAAACCGGACGAATTGGCGGAGATTTACTGGCAGCTTCACACGCAGCCACGCTCCGCATGGACATTCGAGTCCGACGTCCGTCCCTACATGGAGCCTTGGTAGACGGCTCGGCCATTACCGATGCCACTGGCCGCTACGGGACAATTCTACCGACCGGCGGCGATTAACATTTGGAACCGGATGCCAACGTCCCGGCGTTGTCGCCGTCGGATCGTGCGTCGGCATTGTGCTCCGGGTATAATTTCTCGCGGCGGCGCTTGCGTCGCACAATCAATTGGGCGACGGCAATGCCCAACCGGACAATCTCGGCAAACCGATATTGGGGATAGGTTTCTTCAAAGAATTTGGTCGTTTCGGGGGGCTTCCGCATGGCGTATCGCTCCATGATGAGAATGTTTCCCAATCCGAGAAAGCGTCTTACGTGTGTTAACGAGGAGATCATTCGCTCGGGGTTAAATCGCTCGATCCATCCTGGACAAATGACGGGATTCGGCCGAACGGCTGCTTCAGGCTCAGCGGCCGCGTAAGACATCGACTATTTGGCGCGGGGCGTCCGCTGTCGCATACTTGGGATACGGGCGACGCGAACCGCGTGCTTCGCGATCAATGGATCAGTGGAACAGGGGCCAGGAGGATTGCCATGACGAAAGCGCTTACGGGTATCCGTGTAATCGATATGACGCACAATCAGGCGGGGCCGGCGTGCGCGCAGATTCTGGCTTGGCTGGGGGCCGACGTGATCAAGCTGGAAACGCCGGATAAGGGCGATGTCGCGCGCTCGCAGGCGGGTGACGAGTTGTTCTTCCTGATGTTCAACGCCAACAAGCGCAGCCTTGGGCTCAACCTCAAGAGCGACGAGGGCAAGGACTTGTTCCGCAAGTTGCTCGGCCAGTCCGATATCCTGCTGGAGAATTTCTCGCCCGGCGCGCTGGACCGTATGGGCTTCGGCTTCGAGGCGCTTCAGGAGATCAATCCACGCCTGATCTATGCAACGATCAAGGGTTTCGGCACCTACGGCCCCTACAGCGACTTCAAGAGCTTCGAACCGATTGCCCAGGCGATGGGCGGCGCGATGAGCGTTACCGGCCAGCCGGACGGACCGCCGACCTATCACTATCCGGCGATCGGCGATTCCGGGACCGGCATGCATATGGTGATCGGCATCCTGGCGGCGCTGCAGCAGCGCCACGCCACGGGCCGGGGCCAGCAGGTCGAGGTCTCGATGCAGGAATCCGTGGTCAACATCCTGCGCGTCAGCCTGCGCGACCATCAGCGGCGGGGCGGAACCATGCCGCGGCAGGGCAACCAGCTCGGCAAGGTGGTGCCCGGGACGACCTTTCCCTGCAGCCCGGGCGGTCCCAACGACTACGTCTATATCTTCGTGCAGCCGCAAATGTGGGCGTCGTTCGTCGAGGCGACGGGGATGGCCCACCTTGCCGACGATCCGCGCTACGCGAGCCCGGATGCACGCTGGGAGAACCGCGAGGCGCTCAATGCCGAGGTCGAGGGCTGGACGCGCGGGCGCACCAAGCACGAGGTCATGGATGTGCTCGGCGCGTCGGGCGTGCCCTGCGGCGCGTGCCAGGACACCAGTGAAATCCTGGCCGACCCGCATCTCCATGCCCGCAACATGATCGTCGACGTCGAGTACCCCAACTACGGCTCGTACCAGACGGTGGGCTGCCCGGTGAAGCTGTCGGATTCGCCGGCCGACATCACCCGCCCGCCCGAACTCGGCGAACATTCCGAGGAAGTTCTGCGCGATCTGTGCGGCGTGGCGGCGGATGAATTCGCCCGGATGAAGTCGGACGGGGTGGTTTGAGCGGTGGCACGGCGTGGGAGTAGCAGAACCGGCGCTGCGCGTGATGGCGAGGCGGCGCCTCTTCGTCCGTGTACGACTGAGAGGCGGAGGTGGCGCAGCGCTGAACTCTTTCCGTTGCTGACCGAAGCGGAAATTGGCGTAGCCGCATAATGGCGCAATTTTCAGTTTAGGGTTCTGGCAACGCGCAATCCGAGAGTTCTGCCGCGGTCGCCGGTGCCCAGCCCGCTACGAATCGCGGACCGTGCGCCCACCGCATAGTCGACCCACGACCCACCACGGATAATTCGACGGTGGCATTTGCCGGTGGTCCACGCGCTCCCGTCCGTCGGCGCGCCCACGTAGCCATCGTTAACGCAATCCGCATTCCATTCCCACACGTTCCCATGGACGTCATGCAGGCCAAATCGGTTCGGAGGAAAACTCCCGACCGGTCCCGTACGCTTGACGGTGACCTTCATGCCAAAGCCGGTCCGCCGTTTCTTACCGGCGGGACTCGTCCCTTTGTCGGCGATATTTGCCTGCTTAGGGCTGATCGTCAGTCCGGTGTGGTACGGTGTTGTTGTTCCGGCCCTCGCCGCATATTCCCATTCGGCTTCGCTCAGCAACCGGTACTTCTTTCCCGTGCGCCGCGACAGCCAAGCAACGTACGATTGAGCGTCGTGCCACGAAATTCCGGTCTTCGGCCGCCGGTCGTCGCTCGGACTCGTGCTTTGGTCGCCGGCGCACGCGGCGTCGTTGACGCAGACTTGCCACTCGGCAACCGTGACTTCGTATTTCCCCACGGCAAACGGACGCTCGATGTTCACTTGGTGCTGTGGAAGTTCATCGACCGTATGCCCTTTTTCGGTTTTGGGTGATCCCATCAGGAAGCTCCCTCCCGGGATGGTGACCATCTCGGGGCAAAAATCACAATCCTTGAAGGGTTTCGGTGTACCGTTGCCCGGCGTCGGCGCGCTCTGTACAGCCTGCGCTACCGCTGGATCAAGCGGGAATGCCGAACCCACGGCGACCGCACCAATGCCCGCAAGAGCCAGGGTGATAAGCCTGGTCGAAATGCGACGAACGAAGTCGGGCGTGTTAGTCACCACGATTGCCGATCCCTATTGCCTTCCGCCGACCAGTTTTTGACCGTATCAGCAGGTGTTTCGTATTCCAACAGAGGAACATGGCATCGGCAATACGGGAATCCGCCGCTTTGCGTCCGGAACCGGACATTCCCCGGCGCTGCTGTAGCGTCATTCTCGCACAGCGCTGAAAATGCAGCCGCTGGGTCTCTTGTTTAGTCTCGGCATCGGGGCAAAACATCTGTTCCGAGTTTTCGGATCAGCGTCGACCGCTTTTCGATATTCCCGGTAAAGAGGATCTGATCGATCCCCGAGGACTTGATCCGCTCGACCTGCGCGACACATTCATCGGCCGTGCCGAGGACCGCGAAACGGTCGACCAGATACGGCATGAGCACGGGATCCTCCATCAATTTGGCGTTTGAGGTTTCGCCCAGGGTCAGGTGGAGTGTCGGTTGGTATTCTTTCTGTATACGGTTCAGGGCGTCCCGGAGCTCGGGCGGCACGAGCTTGCCTTCCAGCGTGAATTGGAAGGCGTGATGCGCCGTCGAGGCGAGTTCCATGCGAACTTCGCGGATCAGCTCATCGCGGTCCGGCCCCACATTGACCTTCGCGAACGCCCAGATGTCGAGGTCGTCCGCGGTCTTGCCGGCCCGTTTCGCGCCGGCGTCGATATGCTTCAACGTGGTCTCCACGACGTCGGGTGTGAGGCCCATGCCGCAGATAACGCCATCGGCGATTTCGCCTGCCAACTCCAGGGTTTTCGGGCCTTCGGCCGCGATATAGATGGGGACGGGATTGTTCTCTTGCGTCTCGATCCAGCGCGTATGAATGCCGCGCCCGTTGAACTCGGTTTCCGCACCCCGCAGCAATTCTTTCAGCGTCAAGACGTATTCGCGAAGCCCCTTCAGTCCGCGCGGCCGCTCGTTGATGTTGAAGACCGCGCTGTCCCCGGTTCCGATCCCGAGTATGGCCCGGCCACCGGATATCTCATTTACCGTTGCGATGGCGCTTGCCATGACCGCGGGATGGCGGGTCAGCCCGTTCGTGACGGTGGGACCAATGAGCGGCTTTTTCGTTGCG
>JAOTYV010000054.1 GCA_029861675.1 Alphaproteobacteria bacterium | reverse complement strand
GAGGTTCGGAGCGGCATTCCCGGCACGGAAGGCGGCGTTTGACGACGTTGCTGCTGCGCCGCCGCGAGACTTTCAGCCGCATCCGCGAATTCCGGTTTCAGAGCGAGCGCCATCTCATAGGCGGCCACCGCCTCGGCCGGCCGGCCGGCCGCGCTCAGCACTTCACCGAGACCGAAATGGCCTTCCGCAAAGTCGGGCTGGAGGACAATGACGCGTTCAAACGCGCGGATTGCCTCATCGTTCTGTTCCAGCATCGCGGAGATAACCCCGAAATTATAGGTCGGTTCGACCAGACCGGGATCGAGTTCGATACCTTGGCGATACGCTTCGCGGGCCTCTTCGAGATTTTCCATGGCGCTCAGGATATTGCCGATTGCCACAAAATTCCCCGCGTCACCGGGAGCCAATTCCGCCGCCCGGCGAAGATGACTCAACGCCATCGCAAAATCGCCCGTCTCCGCGGCAATCGCGCCCAGCACGTAAGCGGCGTCGGCATTGTCCTCCCGCTTCTTCGACATCTGCCGCGCAATCTTGTCCGCTTGCTCCAAATTGCCCTGCAGCAGATGCCACCGGGCAATGGCCATGATTTCGCGCGGCTCCAGCCTGGCGCGCGCACCGATCGGATCGGCCATGACTTTAGACGGGATTCGCCTGTAGGATTTCCGGAACATCGTCCCGTTGAAGAAATTGCTCGCCACCGAATCGGTCGTGTGAAACAGCAGCCAGGTTTGCCGCTTGCTCGGGAATGACGCCTCCGCGCCCAGTGCCTCGTCCACGGCGTAGTCGAACTGGCAGATCGTGTCGCGCCGGATATCCACGCTTGGACTGATATAAAAATCGTACCGCAGCAGTTCACGGCTCACCGCCGCGACCTCTTCGGAGCGGCTGACACCGAGGCTGCCGATAAACCCGTCCAGATGCCGGCTTCCTTCCTCGCGCCAACCCTGAAACGGCATCGGCTGCGCCTGCCGCCAGGTCAGATATTCGTCCAGCAATGTCGCATAGGTTCGCCCGACTTGACCGGCCAGCCAACGAAAGCTGTGGCGCGCCTCCGAGTTGTCGTAGAAACACTCGAGAAGTTCCGTCAATTGCTCCGCCCGATCGATTTCCGCAGCGCTCATGGTGCGCGTGCTGATAATTTGCCGGCTGCCGGCATCCACGAAATTCAGGCCGAGCAATTCGGCGTTCTGATACATCGGCGTGCCCGGCAGCAATTGCAGCCGATAGGGCTCGATCTTGGACGCGTCCAGCGAGATGCTGAAATCGAGCGATTCCAGGTATTCCGCATAGGTCCCTTCCGGCAGGCCATAGATAAGCTGACACACCACGTCGATATCGATCGACTGGAGATACCGCACGTTCTCCGTGATCTTACGCATGCTTTGCTTGCGATCGACCGCGCGCAGCACCGTGTCGTTGGAACTCTGCAAACCGATCTCGACGATGCCGATTCCCGCAGCCTTCAGCATGTCCATGAATTCGCGATCGAGCAGGTCCACGCGCAACTCGACCGTCACGGACAGATCCTCGAACTGCTTGTATTCGGCGATAATTTCCAAAATCCGCTTCGCCCGCTTGGGCGGAATGTTGAATGTCGGATCCATCAGGAATATCGAACGGACGCCGCTTTGGAGAATGTCCCGCAAATCCCGTTCGACCCGGTCGAGCGAAAAACTGTGCAGCAGGTTGCCATAGTCCTTGGGATAGAAGCAGAAGCTGCATTTGAACGGACAACCGCGGTAGGTTTCGAACAGGATGGTCCGCTTCTCGGTCGCCAGATCGATGCATCCGTTGAGATAGGGCGATGGAATGACGTCGAGGTCGTCGATAAACGGCCGGCGATCGGTCATCACCAATGCGCCGTCGCGCCGAAACGCCAGACCGGCTACCGTATCGAGGCGTTCATCGACGAAACACCGTCCCTCACCGATCCACAACTGCAGAAGTTCGCGAAAGGTCTCTTCACCCTCGCCCCGCACGACAACATCGACCCAGTCATTTTCGTTGATGGTTTTCTCGGGAACGGACGAGACGTCCGGACCGCCCAGAACAATTGTCACATCCAGCGCCTGCGCCTTGACGCGCCGGCAAATTTCCATCGTCTGCGAACTGTTCCAGATGTAGCACGAAAATCCGATGATATCGGGCGACCGGGCGACGATTTCGCCGACAGTCCGGTCGATATCCGACGCTTCGGTCGGCGTGAACACGTCGATCCTGCCCTGCGCGGCGATCAGGGGATCGCTCTCCGCATAGCTCTTCAGATAGAACAGCGACAAGGGGATGTAGTCGCTGGTGGTGTCTATTAAATCGATTTTCATGGGCTCACTGGCGCAGAATCGGTGCCGGCTGCAACAATGCGGATATCGGCGTCGGGAAGCAGTCCGGCACGGGCGATAAAAACTAGGTTGCCCGGGACCGTTTGACAATACGCATGGCGCGCGGGATTGGCCGTTCCCCTCCGTTCGATGATCGGGCACAGTGGCCTTGCGAATTCACGGCGCAACGACGGACCGACTTGGCATGACGGCCAGCCGAAAAGTTTTGATCGAGAAAAGCGGACCGGTCACGACGGTTGTGATCAACCGCCCCGACGTGCGTAACGCGGTCGACAATGAAACGGCCGATGCGCTTGCGGACGCCTTTCGCGCGGGCGGTGCGTTCTGTGCCGGCGCGGATCTAAAGGCGGTGGCCTCCGGCGAACGCAAGAAACGATACCAGCAGGACAAGGACGGGCCGATGGGGCCGAGCCGGCTGGCGCTCAGCAAACCGGTGATCGCGGCCATTGCGGGACATGCCGTGGCCGGTGGATTGGAGCTGGCGTTGTGGTGCGATCTGCGCGTGATGGAGCAGGACGCGGTGCTGGGGGTCTTCTGCCGCCGCTTCGGCATGCCGCTGATCGATGGCGGAACGGTTCGCCTGCCGCGACTGATCGGCGTCAGCCGGGCACTCGACCTGATTTTGACAGGACGGCCCGTCGCCGCGGAGGAAGCGCTGCAACTCGGCCTCGCCAACCGGGTCGTCGGCAATGGCGCCGCGCGCGCCGCCGCCGAATCCCTTGCCGCCGACATTGCCTCCTTTCCGCAACTTTGTCTGCGGAAGGACCGGGAATCGGTTTATCGTCAGGGTGATTTATCTTTTGAAGACGCCATGAGGGCGGAATTTCGCGAAGGCCTGTCCGTGGTCGACCGTGAGGGACGGGACGGCGCCGCACGTTTCGTTGGCGGCGCCGGCCGGCATGGGCAATTCGATGAATAGAAGCGGCGGCCAATGAAAACAAAATTGCGTACGCTCAAGGATCGGTAATAAATGAAAAAATCCCTCACGGCGTTTCTGCTGGCGCTGCTCGCCTGGACCGGCCCAGCCTTGGCCAAGGACGAACTGGTAATCGGTATCAGCCAGTTCCCGAACAACCTGAATCCGCTGATCGGCAGCATGTTGGCGAAATCCTACATTCTCGGCTTGGTCCGCCGCCCGCTGACCCTGTATGACGCGAAATGGCAGTTAACCTGCATGCTCTGCACCGATCTGCCGAGCCTGAAGAAAGGCACCGCGCGGCACGAGACCACCGCCGACGGCAAACCCGGCATCGCGGTCACCTATAGCCTGCGCAAGGATGCGCTATGGGGCGACGGCACGCCGATCACCACCAGGGACGTGCGCTTCACCTGGGAGGTCGGACGCCACAAGAAAAGCGGCGCTTCCGGCCGGGATTTGTTCTCCCGGATCACGAAAATCGACACGCCCGACGACCGCACTTTCACACTGCATATCAACAAACGCACCTGCGACTACGAAGCGATCAATGACTTCGACCTCCTGCCGGCCCATATCGAGCGAAAGCATTTTGCCGATCCCACGGCCTACAAGGATCGCAGCGCCTACGAGACGGAGCCGACCAATCCCGGCCTCTGGTTCGGCCCCTACCGGGTCGTCAAGGTGGTGTCGGGATCCTACGTCGTGCTTGAGCGGAACCCGCGCTGGTGGGGCCGCAAGCCCCACTTCAAGCGGATCACGATCCGCGCCATCGAGAACACGGCCGCGCTTACCGCGAATCTCTTATCGGGCAATATCGATTATATCGCCGGCGAAATGGGATTGTCGGTCGACCAGGCGCTGACCTTCGCGCAACGCCAGGGCAAGCGTTTCAATATCGTCTACAAGCCCGGCCTGATCTACGAACACATCGATCTCAATCTCGAAAACCCAATCCTGAAGGATCGCCGGACCCGCCACGCCCTGCTGATGGGCCTGGATCGCGCCGCGATCACCAAGCAACTTTTCGCCGGGCATCAACCGGTGGCGCACGGTCAAACCAATCCGCTCGATAGCGTCTACAACGCCAAGATTCCGAAATACGCCTACAACCCGAAACAGGCGAAAAAACTTTTGGCCGAGGCGGGATGGACGCAAATCCGCGGCGGTATTCGTCACAACGCCAAGGGCGAACGCCTGCAGCTCGAATTCATGACCACCGCGGGCAACAAGTCACGCGAACTGGTGCAGCAGGTCATGCAAAGCCAGTGGCGGCAACTGGGCATCGACGTCCGTATCCGCAACCAGCCGCCCCGCGTCTATTTCGGCGAAACCGTGCGCCATCGCAAATATACCGGGCTTGCCATGTTCGCATGGCTGTCTTCGCCGCAAAACATTCCGCGCACGACCCTGCATTCAACGATGATTCCGAAAGAATCCAACGGGTGGACCGGCCAGAATTACACCAGCTATCGCAGCAAGAAGATGGACAAAATCATCGACGGCATGGAGGTTGTCTGCGAACCGGATAAGCACCTCGCCCTCTGGCACGACATGCAATTGCTCTATGCCAAGGATCTGCCGGCGCTGCCGCTCTACTTTCGCGCCAACGCCTATATTTTCCCGAAATGGCTCCGGGGCGTCCAGCCGACCGGGCATCAGTATCCCAGCACGTTATGGGCGGAAAACTGGCGGGCGGAGAAGTAACGGCAGATGTTGCGTTTCGCGACCGGTCGGCTCATCGAGAGCCTGGCAGTCCTCCTGATAATGTCGTGGGCGGTCTATCTTTTGATCGGGCTGATGCCGGGTGACCCGATCGACCTGATGATCGCGGCGAACCCGAACTTCACCTCGGCGGACGCCGACCGGCTGAAGGCGCTGCATGGCCTCGACAAGCCCATCATGGAGCGCTACGGAAACTGGCTTCTGGCGGCGTTACAGGGCGATTTCGGCTATTCACGGACATTCACCAAACCGGCCCTGGAAATTCTTCTTCCGCGCCTCTTCAATACATTTCTGCTGATGGGATTGAGCCTGCTGTTCTCCCTGGCGATTGCCATACCCTTGGGCGTCTACGCCGCGCTGCGTCCATATTCGCGGGCCGACTACGCGGTCAACATGCTGTGTTTCGCGGGAATCTCGGTCCCCTCGTTCTGGCTCGCCCTATTGTGCATCATCCTTTTTGCAGTGCGGCTGCAATGGCTGCCGGCGGGCGGCATGGAAACGATCGGGGATGGCGGAATGCTTGACCGCGCCCGGTATCTGATCCTGCCGGTGCTGGTCCTGACGGTCGCCAGCATCGGCGGTTTCACCCGCTTCGTCCGCGCCAGCATGATGCAGACCCTGCGGCAGGATTACATCCGCACCGCCCTCGCAAAGGGAGTCGGTTCGTGGCGGCTGGTGGTGCATCACGCATTGCGCAACGCGTTGCTGCCGCTGGTCACCGTCGTCGGCCTGAGCTTCGGGAATCTGTTTTCGGGCGCGCTGATTACCGAAATCATGTTCTCGTGGCTCGGCATGGGCAAAATGATGTACGACGCGATCCTCGGCAACGATTTCAATCTGGCCCTGGTCGGCCTCCTGTTCGCCACCAGCGCAACGCTGATCGGAAACTTCCTCGCCGATGTCGGCCAGGTGGCGCTCGACCCGAGGGTTAGTTTCGCCGCGCGGAGCAGCGAAGAATGACGTCGCCGGCACCGCCACAGACACCGCTGCGCCGCATGGCGCGCCGCTTCCTGCAGCACCGCCTGGCGCTGTGCAGCCTGATCGGCCTGCTAATCCTGACCATCCTGTCCGTGGCGGCGCCGGTCATGGAAGCCATGCTCGGTATCGATCCCAGCATGGTGAACCTGCTCGCCCGATTTGCGCCGCCGTCCCTGTCCCACCCGTTGGGAACCGATGAGCTCGGCCGCGACATGCTGTTGCGGTTACTCTATGGCGGCCAAATTTCACTCGCCGTCGGTATTATTGCCGCCCTGTTTTCCGCGGTGATCGGCACCACGATCGGAATCATTGCCGGCTATTACGGCGGCCTCGTCGACCGCATCCTGATGCGTACCAACGACTTCGTCATCGCCCTGCCCTTGTTGCCGCTGTTGATCGTGCTTGCCGCGATAGACCTCAAGAAGCTCGGCCTGCCGGATGAGATCGTCCAGTCGGAAAATATCAGCCTCTACCGCATCGTGGCGATCATCGCCTTGGTCGGATGGAACACCGTCGCGCGGCTCGTCCGGGCGGAGACCCTTGCCCTGCGGCGGCGCGAATTCGTGCGCGCGGCGGTCGCCCTCGGAACCCCACCGCGCTCGATCATGCTGCGGCATATTCTGCCGAACGCCGTGTCGCCCATCATCGTTGCAACCACCCTGTCGGTCGGCAACATCATCCTGTTTGAATCGGTGCTCAGTTTCCTCGGCCTCGGAATACAGCCGCCGACCGCAAGCTGGGGCAACATGCTGACCAATGCCCAGCAGATGATCTGGTCCGCGCCGGAACTGGCGATCTGGCCCGGATTTTTGATCTTCATTACCGTAATCGCCTTCAATTTCCTCGGCGATGGCCTACAGGATGCGCTCGATCCGCGCGCACTTGATTAAGCAAAGAACTACGGCGCAGGCTGTTTATTATAGTTAATATAAATGAAACTAGTGATTTATCTATAATTCATGAGAATTAGTGATTCAGATCACAGAATAATTCTGTATATATTCTAATATTCCGAGTATTATACGAATTATTGTGCCGTCTATAGTAATGCGCTTGTCGCTTGGGGAACCATGGTCGATTTAGCCGAAGTCAATTCCAGCGTCGCGATCGACGCCGTCACGAAGCGCCAACCGGAACAACCGGCGGACGCCGGCGTCAGCACGTCTACCGGCGTCAGCCCGCGGCCGAGCGATCTGGCGGTCAACGACGATGTCGAGATCAGCACCGAAGGCCAACGGGCGGCTGACGCCCTTGCGGGCACGGACGCGCTCGCCGACAGCCTCGACACAATCGACCCCGTAGCATCGGCCGCACCGGCCGCGATCACGAATGATCTGGGTGACGAAGGTCTAACCGCGTCCTTCAATGCTTCCGTCGACCAATCGCGCGGCTCCGATGGAGCCGGCACATTGCAGCGTGGGGTTGGCGCCAGCAATTCGGCGATCGAAGACCCGTTGAGCGGACGCAATGCCGCCGTCGGTGGATCCGTGCCGCTCGATTCGACCGCGCCGGCAACCGAAACCGAACAGAGCTTTCCGGCGTCGAACCAGCGCGCCAGCGTGGAAATCGATCAAGCCGGCAATGACGATTTGAGCCAGACCGAGGCCGGCCGCACGCTCGGTCAGGTCATCGACGTCTTCGCCTAATCCGACGCCTCTTTTATCAGGCAAATCCAGGGAATTTCGGCGCGCCTCTAAGCGCCATCTATTCGGCCGCCTTGGGCACGACCCCATCGCCTTCGGGCGGCGCCACCGCATCGCGCTCAATCATGCGGCAAAACAGGCTCATCAGCGGCGGCACGATGCCCAGTGTCAGGACGGCCGACAGGGCCAAGCCGCCGACAACCACCGATCCCAATCCGCGATAGATTTCCGAGCCCGCGCCCGGAAACAACACCAGGGGCAACATGCCGACCACGCTGGTCAGGGTCGACATGAAGATCGGCCGGATCCGGTTTCGCGTCGCTTCGACGATCGCCAAATCCTGCGCCATGCCCTCATCGCGAATTAGATACAGCGTCTGATGGACGATCAGAATTGCGTTGTTGACGACGATACCGATCAGAATGACGAAGCCCAGCAACGTCAGCATATCGAGCTGCTGAAGCTGAAAGATATTCAAGACCGTCAACCCGACGAAGCCGCCCGCCATCGCCACTGGCACCGACAGGACGATAATCAAGGGATAGATGAAGTTCTCGAACAACACCGCCATGACCAGGAAGACGATCACCAGGGCGATCAAGAGATCCCATTTCATCTCATTCGCCGTGGCGGCAAGCTTGTCGGCGGTGCCCGACAGGCGCATGGTCGCCCCCGATGGCAGGCCTTCGGCGCGCAGCACGTCGACCACTTCCTTCTGCAGAATATCGATGGCGGTGCCCAACGCGACCTTTGGCGGCGGCACAATTTGCAAGGTAATCGCACGGCTCCGTTCGATATGGCGGATTTCGGTCGGCCCCGCGGTAACCTCAATCCTGGCCAGCGAAGAGACCGGTAGAATCCGGCCCGATTCGGTAACCACCGGCAGGTTGTCGATCCCCTGCGTTGCGGTGACGTTGGAATCGACTCCCTTCAGGGTAAGGTCCATCTGCTTGCCGCCGACATTGATCTCCGCCACGCGCATCCCGTCATTGAAGACATCGACCGTCCGCATCAGATCGGTCGCCGTGAGACCGTTATCGGCAAGCCGAACGCGGTTGGGGATTATTCGAACTTCCGGTTCGCCAAGCTCCAAGCCTGGCCGCGGGCGAACCTTGCCGCCGTCGCGCCGGGGAAACAGCTTCAGGACCCGGTTGTTCGCGCGGTTCGCCAATTCGACGATTTGGTCCAGGTCCAGCCCCTTGATATGCAGATCGATGGACCGGTTGCCCGAGATGCCACGGCCGAAGATCGACTTTTGATACGGGAACACGAAGGTTCCGGGCTCGAGATTGCCGGCCTTGCGAATGAGCGGGATCAGCCCCCTCACCTCGTTTGGATTTTCCGCACGGGCAACCAGAAACATTCGCTGACGCAACGCGACATAGACGAAATACTTCATCTTCGGCGGATCGCCCGGCTTGACGTCCGGCCCGCTTAACTCGGCGATATGCGGTTTGACCATGGTCTCGATATTTTCGGCAATATCGCTCATGGTCTTCAGATTATAGCCCGGCGGCGGAAACACGACGCCGATGATCAGATTGCGGTTGCCTTCCGGCAGATATTCCAAAGGCGGCTTGAGAAACCAGGTCAGCGCCGCGGACGCGCCGGTAATCCCCAACGCCATGATCAGCGCAAAGGCCGGTTTGCCGACGGCGAGCCGCATGAGGCCGACGACGGCGGCGACGAATTTCTCGGCGAAAGCATCGAAAACCGGGATCCGCATCTTGTTCTCGATGCTGGCGACATCCTTGACCAGCATCCGGTTTGCCAGCGCGGGAATCACCGTCACCGAAACGATGAGCGACAAGACCACCGAGACGGAAATCGCCACCGCAATGTCGCGGAACAACTGGCCGACTTCCAAATCCATGACCAGGAGCGGCACGAAGACCAGAACCGTCGTCAGGGAGGAAACCAGGATCGCGCCCCAGACTTGCTGTGCGCCCAGCAACGCCGCCACCGCTGGGGGCCGCCCCATTTGCCGTAGCCGGTAAATGTTTTCGAGCACGACAATCGCCGCATCCACCACCATGCCGACCGCGAAAGCGATACCCGCGAGCGACACCACGTTGAGCGACCGGCCAAGCAACGCCATCGCCACGAAGGAGGCGACAACCGAAACCGGAATCGACAGGGCGACCACCAGGGTGGCCCGGCCGGATCGCAAGAACAGCAGCAGAATGATGATCGCGAACACGCCGCCGATCCAAATGTTCTGCACCACAAGGTCGATCGCCGAATTGATGTATTTGGTTTCGTCGTAAAGCTGCCGAAATATCAGCCCCTGTTCCTTGACCGCCCCTGCATTGAGTTCGTCGACGGCCTTGTAGATGCCGTTCATCGTCTCGATGACGTTGGCGCCGACTTCCCGTGTCGCGTTCACCGCGATCACCGGCTGGGCGTTGGTCCGAATCTTCGCGACGGCTTCCTTGAAGCCGAACCGCACCTCGGCGATATCGCCGACCGTCACCCGGCCGACCCGGCCCGACCCCGAACTCTGTTCGGTCCGCAGCACGACCGCCCGCACCGCCTCGGGGGTCAACAACTCACCTTCGGTCCGCACGGCGTAACGCCGTTTTCCCTCTTCCACCGCGCCCGCGGTGCCGGACACGTTCGCCGCCCGCAAGCGGCGCAGCACTTCCGGCACGGTCAGATGATAGCGGGCCAGCTTGGCGGGGCTGACGATGATCTGCATCTCGCGTTCGGAGCCGCCATAGACGTTGACGGTCGCCACGCCCTGCACCCGCTCCAGCCGCTCCTGAATGATATCGACGACAAAATCGCCGTACGAGTCGATCGGCCGCTCGTTGCCGGGCAGCCGCATGAGATGGAACCAGGCAATCCGGTTATCTTCCGGTCCGGCGACCTTGAGCCGCGGCTCCTTCGCCTCGTCCGGATAGTCGGTGACGCCATCCAGCCGGTTGGAAACCAGCAGCAGCGCCTTGTCCATATCGGTGCCGATGGCGAATTCGAGATCGATCTGGCTACGGCTCAGCCTCGACCGGGCAGTCATGCTCTCCAGGCCGATCAACCCTTTCAAGGCGTCTTCCTGCCGGATCGTGATTTCGCGTTCGACCTCCGCCGGCGCGGCGCCGAGCCAATTCGTGGTGACGCGAATAACCGGCCGCGAGACGTCGGGCGACATCTGAATCGGGATGGTGTTCAGCGAAACCAAGCCGAACAAAATCGCCATGATGACCGCGGCTACCACCGCGGCGGGTTTGGCGATTGCAAGCCGTATCAGATCCATCGGCTAACCTGCGTCCCTATCCGGACTTCGCCTTGGCCGGCTTCCGTGACATCGGCTTGCCGGATTTGGGCGATACCTTGCCATCATAGTCGACAGTTTGTCCGGGACGTAGCTTTTCATTGCCTCTCACCGCAACGATGTCGCCTGGTTTCAATCCCTTCAACACCTCGAACCGGTTGCCCGCCGCCCGGCCCAGTTCGACGATCCGTTTTTGCACCGTGCCGCCGGTCGCCACGAAGACAAAGTTGACGCCGGCCCGCACAATCACCGCATCCTTATGCACTGTGACCAGATCTTCCGGTGCCGACACCGGCACCAAAACCGTGACGCTTTGATCCGCGGCGAGACCGGTTGCCGGGGCGGCCCCGTTTATCAGGGGGACGAAACGAACCGGCCGGGTCCGGGTCATCGCGCTCTCGGTCGGAATCAGCGCCCGCGTCGTGGCGTCATGGATGCTGCCGTCGTCGAGCAGCACCCGAACGGTCCGCCCAACCTGCAAGCCGGCCAGCCGGTTGGCCGGCACATCCGCTTCGATTTCCAATACCTGATCATTGATTAGCGTGGCGATCTTGCTTCCGACATTGACGAAATTACCCGCGGTCACGTGCCGCGCCGCCACCATTGCGTCATAGGGAGCCCGGATTTCGGTGTTGTACAAATCGATTTCCGCCAGCCGCAGATTAGCTTGCGCCTGGCCGACCGTCGCATCCGCCTCGGCCATCTCGCTCTTGTATTTATTGACTTCATTAATTTTGTCGTTCCGTCGCGCCTTGGAATAAGCCGCCGATTTCCGCAATTTTTCGAGCCGCGCCAACTCGCCCTGCGCCAGTTGCAGCTGCGCTTCAGCCGACCGGTAGGCCGCGCGCTTTTCACCGAGCTCGGCGGCGCGAAGATCGCGTATCGCCTTCAGGCGTTCATTGACCAAGCGCGCCAGAATCTGGCCCTTTACAACCCGGTCGCCCACCTTGATCAGGACCTCGCCGACCGGGCCGCGGATCAGGGCGGCAACATCGCCATGCTGCTGAGCCACGAAACGGCCAATGACCGGAATTGTCTGCGCAACCGGCGCCTTAACCACGCGGTCCACGGCAATTCGCATCGGCGGCCGGGCGCCCTTCGAAGCCTTTTGCGCGTCCGCCGGTAGCGGAAAAAGCGCAATCGCGGCCGCAAAGACCAAAACCGACGCAAATTTTGTAACTCTGTGTGCCATTATCCCACTACAGACAGAACATTCTAAACAATTGATAAAGGGAAACTTTCAGTCCATCCCCGGCGTCACGGCCATGCCGGCCGCATTTATCGGATTATAGTTCACACGCCATGGATTAAGTGTCATTTTTGCATATATTTTCAAGGATTATTTGCAGGCGCGGCGACCGCCCGAAAATTAGCCCGCCGCATCGCCAACTGGACAAGCCCCGCCGGCTGCGCATTATTGCCATGGGCACCCGGCCGCGGACCAATTTTAGGACAAAGAGTCATGCCGACGCTTCTGTTTACCCATCCGACCTGTATCGAGCACGATCCCGGGGCACACCATCCGGAATGCCCCCAGCGCCTGAAAGCGGTCCTGGCGGCGCTCGAGGCGGAACGCTTTCAATTGCTCGACCGCCGGGAAGCGCCGCGCGCCGAAATTGATCAAATCGCCCGGGTCCACGACCGCAATTATGTCCTGGCGGTGCTCGAGGCCATCCCGGCGGAGGGCCGGCAATCCCTGGACGGCGACACCCATGTCTCGCCGGGGTCGGGAGAAGCCGCCTTGCGCGCCGCCGGCGCCGTATGCGCGGCGGTGGACGCGGTGGCCGGCGGCGACGCGCGCAACGCCTTTTGCGCGGTGCGCCCGCCGGGACATCACGCCGAAGCGGCGACGGCGATGGGTTTCTGCCTGTTCAACAATGTAGCCGTGGGCGCGGCGCACGCCCGCGCCGAACATGGCATCGGCCGGGCCGCGGTGATCGATTTCGACGTGCACCACGGCAACGGCACCCAGGCGATGTTCTGGAACGAGCGCGACCTGTTCTACGCCTCGACGCATCAATCGCCGCTCTACCCCGGTACCGGCAGCGCCGGGGAACGCGGCGCCGCCGACAACATCGTCAACGCCCCGCTCGCCGCTTCCAGCGGCTCGGACGCCTTCCGTGCGGCGATGACCGACACGATCCTGCCGGCGCTCCGTCAGTTCGATCCGGACTTCCTCTTCATTTCAGCCGGGTTCGACGCCCATGCCGCCGATCCGCTGGCCATGCTCAACCTGCAGGACGAGGACTACGCCTGGGTCACCGCGGAACTGATGCAGGTCGCGGCGGAGTGCTGCGACGGGCGGCTGGTGTCCACCCTCGAAGGCGGCTATGACCTGGCCGCGCTCGCACGCAGCACCGCCGCGCATGTCCACACGCTGATTACCGCGTGATCGCTTGCGCGCCGGCAACGGCAGTCTTAACGCGCCACGGCCTTACGGTAGAAATGCCACGTCGCGTGCCCGAGTACGGGCATGACGATGATGAGGCCCAGGAACAGCGGGATCGATCCGATCACCAGGCTGCCGGCGACGATCAGGCCCCAAACGGCGGAGACGCCCGGATTCGCGGTTACGACATGAACCGACGTCGAAATCGCCGTCCCGAGCCCGACATTGCGATCCAGCAACAGCGGAAACGACACGACGCTGATCGCAAGCACCAGCACGGCGAAGAGGAAACCGACGCCGACGCCGACGGCGATCATCGTCCAACCCGCGTTGGTCGTAAGAACATCGCGGAGAAAGGCGGCGGCCGACGATGGCGGCTCGGGCCCGAGGGTCGCGGCATAAATAGATTGGGCGGCAAGCAGCCACAGGACGAAAATCGCCAATAACAACAGTCCCAGAACCACGATCGCGCCAAAAGACGGCGAGCGGACCGTCCCGAAGGCGTCGGCCCAGCCAGCCCGGATGCCCTGCTCCCGCCGACGGCTCATTTCATACAGTCCCACCGCCGCGACCGGACCGATGAGCGCGAAGCCCGACGCCGCCGGAAAGAGCAGTGGCAACATGTCGTAATCGAAGGCAAAGCGTGCCAGGAGGAGACCGACGACAGGGTAGATAAAACACAGGAAGATCACGTCGGTCCGGCACGCGCTAAAGTCTGCAAAGCCGCGCGCCAGGACATCGCTGAGGTCGGCGACCCGGATCCGACGCACCGTCAATTGCCGGGATTCCGCGCCCGCTTTCGCTCCGCCGAGGGAATGACCGACAGATTCCAGATGGAGAACCGCATCTTTTATATGATCGACCGCCCATTCGGCGGGATTCCGTATGCTAGCCATGATCGTTCCTCGCTACCCGTTGCTTCGAACGGCCGCGGCTCACTCATGACGTAATGTTTGGTCCCACCACCAGTCGTAGAGGAGCCAAGGCATAACAATCAATCTATCGTACACTATTAACCAGCCACCTTCACGATCAAATCTTGGTGACGAATGCCGCCCTGGCGAGCCTGCCCGATTCCATAATAGGAGCGGTTTCCCAACACCTTTACGCCCTGCGGCGGCGCTCGACCTATGGCTGAGCCGCCGAGGGCCGCGGCCGTTTCCCGCCGTTTTCATCCACGCCGTCGATCAGCACAAAGGCGACCCGGCAGGTCCGGTCATACCGGTTCGCCCAGGCGTGATTGGTGCCGCGCTGAATGACGACGTCGCCGGTCGTTAGATGAACGTCTTCCTCATCGAGCAGCATGTCGATTTCGCCCTCCAGTATGATCGCAAAATCCACCGTTTCGGTTCGGTGCATGAAGGGATGCCGCGCGCCCTCGACAACCAAATGCGCCGAGCCGACATCGGCAAAAGCCTTGGTGCTGTCAAATGCCGCAATTTCCGCGTCGCTCGACGGCGGGAATTCGTTGATGCGAAAGTTGACGCCATTGGCGAGCGGCTCGGTCGTGAACACCGCTTCCGCCTCGTCCCGGTCGCCGCCGAAACAAGCCGGCATGGAGGTTGTTCGCCACAAATTGGTGCGACTGCCCGGGCGATGTTCGGACGTGACGATGTTCGTCGCCGCGCTATCCATGATCACGACGGCTTTGCCGCTTGCATCGTGGCCCGTGACAACGCGTCGAACAGGTTTGGCCATCGAACATCTCCACCCGTGCTGTTATCACCTGTTTCGGATCATGCCATGGACCGCGGAGCGCCACAAAATGTCTTGAGATCCCGGCCGCAGGCCCCGACGCGCAGATTGGTTGCCTGCCCGGGGGGCCGCGTTTAAACTCCGCGCGGCCGCTGATATTTTCCAGAGGATAGAATGGCGCAAAGCAAGGCAACAGCCGACGTCGCGAAGATGAGCTTCGAGGAAGCGCTCAACGAGCTCGAAACCATCGTGCGCGACCTGGAAAAGGGCGGTGGCAAGCTCGACACCGCGATCGAAGCCTATGAACGGGGCGCCGCCTTGAAGAAGCATTGCGAAGCCAAGCTCCGCGAAGCGCAAACCAAGATCGACAAAATCTCGCTCGAGGCGGACGGAACCGTCACGACGGAACCCGCCAACCTTTGCTAGACGCGCCATGCCGAATTTAACGCAAGCTCTGGCCGACGCGGCGGCGAAGATCGAGCGCACGCTCGATCAAGTCCTGTCGCCCGACAACGCGCCTGAGCCCCGAATTTATGAGGCCATGCGCTACACCACGCTCGGCGGCGGCAAGCGGTTGCGGCCGTTCCTGGTGCTGCAGAGCGCCGGATTGTTCGGGGTCGCCGAAACCCCGGCCCTGCGGACCGGTGCGGCGCTCGAACTGATCCATTGTTATTCGCTGGTGCATGACGATTTGCCGGCGATGGACGACGACGATTTGCGGCGCGGCAAACCGACCGTCCACAAGGAATTCGACGAGGCGACCGCGATTCTTGCCGGCGACGCGCTTCTCACCCTTGCCTTCGAAGTGCTGGGGGCGCCGGAGACCCACGATGATGCCGCCGTGCGGGCGAATTTGGTGGTCGAATTGGCCAAGGCGGCCGGCGTGCGCGGCATGGTCGGCGGACAGATGATCGACCTGCAGGCCGAAACCCAGACGCTCGACCTGGAAGAAATCACCCAGTTGCAACGCCTGAAAACCGGCGCGTTGATCGCCTATGGCTGCCAAGCCGGCGCCATCCTCGGCAAGGCATCGGCGGCCGGCCGGCAGGCCTTGCTCGACTATGCCCGCGACCTCGGTCTTGCGTTTCAGATCGCCGACGACCTGTTGGATGTCGAAGGCAACGCCGAGGAGACCGGCAAAGCCGTCGGCAAGGACGCGGCCGCCGGCAAGGAGACCTTCGTATCGCTGATGGGTGTCGAAGGCGCGCGGCGCGAGGCCGGCCGGCTCGCCGACCGGGCGGTATCCCGCCTGGAGCCGTTCGATGAACGGGCCGACCTGATGCGCGAAACCGCGCGGTTCGTCGTCGACCGCAAAAACTGAGGCGTATCGCCCGGGCTGTTCGCGCGAGATCGCGGAATTGACGCGGCAATCCCGGATGCGGGCGGTAATTCAACCTGGATACATCACAATTGCATCGCCGCATATTTTAAAGTCTCCCGGAAATGGTATGCTTTTACCGCGCATATCAAAAAATTCGGCGTCCATACACGCAACGAAAGCGATTCCTTGGGCAAATCGGACAAACTACGTGCTGACGTCCTGCTCGTTGAACGCGGCCTCGCCGAGTCGCGCAACAAGGCGCAGGCCCTCATCATGGCGGGTCTGGTTTTTTCCGGCGAGCGCCGCGTCGAAAAGCCCGGCGATAACATACCCGCGGACGCGCCGATGGACGTCCGCGGCAAGGACCACCCATGGGTTTCGCGCGGCGGCATCAAACTGGCGCATGCGCTTGAACGGTTTCAGTTCGATCTCGCCGGCAGCACATGCGCCGATATCGGCGCATCGACCGGCGGATTCACCGACGTGATGCTGAGCAACGGCGCGCTGAAAGTCTACGCGATCGACGTCGGTCAGGGGCAGATCGCGTGGAAATTGCGGCAGGACAAGCACGTCGTGTTGCTGGAAAACACCAATGCGCGCCACATCATGCGTGACCATATACCCGATTCCATCGACTTTATCGGGTGCGACGTGAGCTTTATCGGCTTGGAAAAAGTGCTTCCCGCGGCGATGGCGCTGACCCATCCCGGCGCCGCGCTGGTCGCCTTGATCAAACCGCAATTCCAGGCCGGCCGCGACGCGGTAGAAAAAGGCGGTGTCGTTCGAGACCCCGCCGTCCATGACGCCGTATGCGAACAAATCAGCGCATGGCTGAACGCTCAGCCGGGCTGGCGTGTCACGGGTCTAAGCGAAAGCCCGATCACCGGCGCGAAGGGAAATCGCGAATTCCTGATTGGCGCGATGCGGGATAGTTAATACTGAAACCGAATCGGTGGCATTTGCAGTCGGCCGACCGGCGGCCGCAAGAATTCCAGATCGCGCGCAATCGGTCCGATTTGCCGGCGCACGCCGTCGCCAATCAAGTCCTCCAAGCCAAGGATGTCGGCGAATGTGGACTTAACCCCGTCGCTCTCACCGGTCACAAGCTTTAACAGGCGTTGCATGATGGGAAGCCGTTTCGGCATCCGCACCAGGGTTATCGATTGATCGGGTTTCAGCCCGATTGCCTGTTTGACGGTTGCCAGCGCCGTGTCGAAGCCGCCCAGTTTATCGACCAGGCCGGCAGCCAAGGCATCCACGCCGGAGAACACCCGGCCACGCGCCGCCGCATCGATCCTTTTGGTGGAAAGGCTTCGGGCTTTCGCCGCCTTGGTCGTGAAATCCGCATAGATCGCATCCATGATCGCATCGAGCCGCGCCTCGGCGCCGGGCGGATAGTCCCGGACGCCGCTCCACATGGTGGCGTTGCGGCCGGCGTGAACGCCCTGCCAGTTGATGCCCAGCTTCGACCAGAGTCCCTCCGAGACAAACTTACCGCCATAGACGCCGATCGATCCGGTGATCGTACCGGGCTGCGCGATCACCTTGTCCGCGGCCATCGCAATGTAGTATCCGCCCGACGCCGCAATCGCGCCCATGCTGGCGATGATCGGCTTGCCCTTGGCATTGGCCCGCCGGACCGCGTTCCAGATCGTGTCGGACGCGAGGTACGATCCGCCCGGGCTGTCAATACGCAGCAGGATCGCCTTGACCGTATCGTCTTTGGCGGCAGCGTCGATCGCTCGCGCCATCTGGCTGGCCGCGACATAGGAACCGCTATCAAATGGGCTGCTCTTCTTCTTGCCCGAAACGATCGCGCCAACACCGTAGATTAGGGCGACTTTCGGACCCGACCGGTTGGGAAGGTCCCCGTCGGCCGAGTACCGGCGCAGCTTGATCAGCGATGACTTCTTACCCGAATGCACTTTTGCCGCTTCGACGAATTGCGGCCAGTAGTCGAGCCGATCGATCAGTTTTGCCGACTGCGCTTGGGCGGACAGCAGCGGGCTGTTGTCGATCAGATCGCGCACCTGTTGTGTGGGCAATTTTCGCGACTCGGCGATCCCGGCGACGATCTGGTTGAACAGGGAATCAACGAGCTGCTGCAGGTTCTTGCGGGCCGGTTTGCTTAGGCTGTTACGGGTAAAAGTGTCCGGCGCGGATTTGTATTCGCGGCGCTGCCGAATCTTCGCCTTGACGCCGATCGAGTTCAGCGCATCGCCGACAAACGGCATTTCGAGCATCAACCCGGTAATCGCGAGCTCTCCGGACGGCTGCATCCAAACCTCGTCGAACGCGCTCGCCACATAGTATTCGATGGTGGAATTGCTGACCTGCCCGAAACTGTCGGCATAGGCCAATGCAAATTTACCGCTCTTGCGGAACCGCTTTACCACCGTGCGCACTTCCTGCGCCTGTGCGACACTGAGCCGTGCCGTCCCGAGCCGGACCACGACGCCTTCGACACGATCATCCTTCGACGCTTTTTCCAGCGTATCGGCCAGCTTACGTATTTCAATCCGGCCATCGCCCTGGAACAGCTCAAACGCATTCTCCGTCGATTGCTCCGTCACCCCCGCGTTCAAATCGAGCGACAACACCATGCGGTCCGGCAGATCGGGCGCGGAATCGCCGATGCGCGACACGAAAACGGCCGCGAAAATCAAGCTGATCACCCCTGCCGCGCCCACCGACGCCAGGAGCCAGAGGATGATTTTGCCAATTCGACGCATGTCAGTGAATTCCGGGCCAATTTAGGACAGATTCGTACACTAACGAGCCGCGTAACGGCGGCCCGCGCACCCTAGACGGGTAAATCTTTCCCTAAAGTTAAGCAGTCCGCCGAACGGTTCAAGCCGCCAGCAATGCCGTCGCCTGCCCGCGCGCATTGGCCGCGGCTTCCCGGTCTCCAAGACCATCAAGCGCCTCGGCCGTGCGCTTCCAGCCCCAGACCGAATTCGGATTGAGGGCATTCCGCTCCGCGAGCAGCGCGCGCGCGAAACGGAATCGCCCGCACTTCAACGACGAAGACACCAGCAAGCGGAAAAACAGATCGCGCTGCGCGTGGCTTCCACCGATGCAGTAGACCCGGCGGCGGACCGGCGCGAGCAATTCGACGGCGGCGGCATGATCGCCCCGGCCCCGCGCGGCGATTGCCTTGCACAACGCAATCCCCACGTCGCGAAAGATCGGCCCCTCGGTCGTATCGTCGCGGGCGGCGGCGGATTCCATCGATGACAGCATCCGTTCGGTGGCATCGATCCGGCCACCCGCCGCCAGTGCCATCATGTAATGGGAGTCGTGGAATGCGAAGATGTGATCGTCGATCTTATCCTCCGCTTTTTCGGCCAACTCCTCCCATCGGTCCGCCACGTCGAGGCCCGCTTCCTCGAGACGCCAGAGCAGGGCGATCGCGTTGCTCATATCGAGATAGTCCGCCGAGGTCTTGTCCGGCCGCACGCCCGTATCGTAGATCGACAGTATTTCGTCGAATTGCTCCAATTCGAGATGAAACAAACACTTATGCCACCATGTGTGGTAGCGAAAATTGTTGCAACCGTCCCAATTCGGCGCCAAACCGGCGAGCCAGTCGAGACCTTCCCGGTGCCGGCCCTGCATTTCCATGACGTGGGCCACCGCATGGGTCGACCAGATATCTTCCGGATTGATCTCCACCGCCTGCCGGCCCAGCCGTTCGGCCTCGGAATAGTTGCCGGTCTCTTCCAGGCCGAAGGCGTGATACCCGACGACGTTGCCATAGGACGGCGCGG
>JAOTYV010000307.1 GCA_029861675.1 Alphaproteobacteria bacterium | reverse complement strand
CCGACTCTCGACGCAATTTGGCGCCGGCTTGATGGTCACCCCGTCGCGCCGGACGGGCAAGGCCGCGGAACGCCAGTTGCGCGAACGCCTCGCCGACGCATCCGCCGTGATGTGGGATGGCACGGGCGACAACCCCTATCTTGGCTATCTCGGCCTTGCCGACGCCATCGTCGTGACCTGCGATTCGGTAAACATGGTGTCCGAAGCCTGCGCCACCGGGAAACCCGTATACATCGTCGACTTAGAGGGCAAGAAACACAGCAAGTTTCGGGATTTCCGCGAAATGCTGGCAACAATGGGGATCGTCCGGCCGTTCGAAGGCGTCCTGGACCGCTGGACTTACGCACCTCTCGACGAAACCGCGCGTGTCGCCAAGGAAATCCGGCTCCAGATGGGATTATCCCCCTAATCGCTGCGATCAGGTGTCACATTGCCATCGGACGAGGCATTTCCTATACCAACCCCTGCGGCGACAGTCGAAGGAAGGCGCATGCCCGGTTCCATGCTTAATCTCGCGGCCCTGCAGGAAACGCCGTTGCGGCGCGACCCATTCGACCACGTCGTGGTTCCCGATTTCGTCCCGGCGGAAGCCCTGCAGCGCGTGATGAAGGATTTTCCCGCGGTCGAAAGCGCGGGCAGCTATCCATTGAGTGCGCTTCGTGGCGGCGCTGCGTTCTTGGCGTTGACCGACATCTTACAGGGCGAGGAGATGACGGCGGCAATCAGCGAAAAATTCGATATTCCGCTATCTGGTCGCCCAACGATGATCACCGTGCGCGGCCAGTGCCGGCCCAGCGACGGCCAAATTCATACGGACTCAAGGGGCAAGCTGGTCACCGTGCTGCTGTATTTAAACGAATCGTGGGACACCGGCGGCGGGCGGCTGCGCCTGTTGCGCACGCCCGACGACATCGACGACTTTGCGGTCGAGGTGCCGCCCGGCGGCGGCACCATGCTGGCCTTCCCCTGCGCCGAGAATGCCTGGCACGGCCACAAATCCTTCGAGGGCATGCGACGCTCGATCCAACTCAACTGGGTGCGGGACATCGGTTATCTGCGCAAGGAGCGTTTCCGGCACGGCGTCTCGGCCCTCTTCAAGAAAGCCCGGTTTGCATGACCCTAAACATCGACACGTTCAGCAACCAGTCCGGCGGATTCAGTTTCTTCAAGGCGGTCGGCCATCCTTTCGTCGCGGGCCAGGCCAAGACCCTCATCGCCGAAATCGCCGCCGCCGGCCCGGTCGGGATCTACGATCCGCACGGGTTCGCCAACGCCTTCTCGGAATTGCACGACTGCGGCGGCTGGGATGTGGCGGCGACGTTTGTCCAGGACCTGTCGAACATTGGCGAAGCCATCCTGGGTGTGCCCGCGGCACCGATCACCGACCTCGCGGGCGCTAAGATAAAAACGATTTTCGTCGTGGCCTTCGACGCCGACCGCTTGATCGATCATATCCGGCACCTGGTGCCCGATGGGGTCGAGGTTCGAAGCCTTGACGGCATGCGTCTCGACGACGCCCTGCTGACCAACCGGCGCCGCTATCTGGAGCCGTTGAACTTCGCGACAAATTTTGCGTTCTTTCGCGACGAAGAAGGGCATCACACGCGCCTTGTCACGGCGAATTACTGGGCTGGCTATGGCGGCCGCGACACCATGATCTGGTTTTGTCTGTTCGACGCCGAAGGCCGGGAATTGGCGCGCTGGAACGAGTCGCTGTCGTCCTCCGTCGAATCGATCTCGGTCGATAGCGCGGTCGTACGCAATCGCTTCAATCTCGACGGTTTCACCGGCCAGCTCTTCCTGCATGTGGTGAACGGCGCCGGCCATGACGTGGTGAAATACGCCCTGGATACCTATGGCGACGATCCGTCGGTCCTGTCCTGCACCCACGATGCGAATGCCTGGCCGGCGGATTTCTATGCCGGACTGCCGGCGCCGAAAGCCGATGAAAAAGTCATCCTCTGGATCCAGAACAGCCATCCTTGCGCAATTCCGCCGAACAGCATCGCGATGTCGCGCATGGGCGGCACGGACAGCGGCTCCTTGGCAATGGAGGTTCCGGCCTTCGGCAGTTATCCGCTGGATGTCTCAAACCTGCTGCCCGGTCTCGAATGGCCGGCGCAGATCGAGATCAGCGCCGGGAAGCACTTCGTCCGGCCGCGCTATGAAGTGATTGCCGCGAACGGCCGGCAACGGATGGCGCACGCCAATGTGGAGCGCGTCGACCTCAAGCCGGACCGGCGTATTCCCGAACTCGACAATTTGTTGGGGAAATCCTACCTGCTGCCGGCGCCGATCATGCCGATCGATCAATTCCGCAGCATTGCCCTGCCGACCCCGATGGCGACCACGCAGGACACGCTGCCGGTCGCCGCGATCGTCTATAACCGCAATGGCCAGGAAGTCGCCCGCCACCGGTTCGGCTGCCTGCCGCGCGATCACGCGGCGGCGCTCGATGCCAGCGGCCTGATCAATGGCGCCGGCGCGCGCGGCGGGTTTCCCGATGGCTACGGTCACATGGAGCTGGTCTACGATTTCAGTGGCGGCGGCGAAGCGGACGGCTGGCTGCATGGATTGTTTCGCTACGAGGCGTTGCGGAGCGGCCACGCGGCCGAAACGAGCTTCGGCGCGCATATCTTCAATACGGTCATCACCTACCGTAACGAGCCGCAATCCTATACGGGTCCGGCGCCGGGCATCAGCACGCGGCTGTTTCTGCGCCTCGGCCCGCCGCCGCTCGACAGCTTCTGCCACCTCATTTACGCCGCGTCCACGCCGTGGCATGCGGAAAGCGATACAAGTCTGGTCCTGCATGACGGCGACGGTGCCGAGGTCGCAACGCAGTCCGTGCGCATTCCGTGCAACGGTTCCGTATATTGGCGCTATAGTGAACGATTCGACGAGGCGACGCGCCGGCAGGCCGGGCCAAACGGTTATATCCTCATTCGCGATACGACCTGCCGCCTGTTCGGCTATCACGGATTGATCAACGACGAGGGTGGGTTCAGCCTCGATCACATGTTCGGATTCTAATGGACTGGGACAAGCTGCGGGTCTTCCATACGGTCGCTGAAGTCGGCAGCTTTACCCATGCTGGCGAGACGTTGAATCTCAGCCAGTCAGCGGTCAGCCGGCAGATCAGCACACTGGAAAGCAGCCTGCAGACCACGCTTTTCCATCGGCATGCGCGGGGGCTTATCCTGACCGAGCAAGGAGAGCTCCTGTACCGCACCGCCCATGAGGTCTTCCACAAGCTGGCGATGACCGAAGCGCAGCTTACGGAAAGTAAGGACCGACCGTCCGGCCCGCTGCAAATCACGACGACGATCGGCTTCGGATCGCTGTGGCTGACGACGCACATCAAGGAGTTCATAGAACTCTACCCTGAAGTCGAGGTCTCGCTGCTGCTGACCGACACGGAGCTGGACGTGAGCATGCGCGAGGCCGATATCGCCATTCGGCTGACCGAGCCGAAACAGCCCGACCTGATTCAGCGGCAGCTCATGACGGTACACGCCCATATATACGGTTCCGAGGAGTATCTGGAGGAATTCGGCACGCCCGAAACGGTGGAAGACCTCGACCAGCACAAGCTGGTCGTTTACGGCTCCGAAGCATGGGCGCCGGTGCCGCAAATAAATTGGGTTCTGGATCTCGGCACCCGGCCGGGTTTTCAACGGCGGCCTGTCTTGCGGGTCAACAATCTCTATGGAATCTACCGGGCCTGCCGGAGCGGCCTTGGGCTTGCGGGCCTGCCGGATTATTCGATTCCGGAAGGCGTCAATCTGGTGCGGGTTTTGCCGGACATCAGCGGCCCGTCCTATCGCGCATATTTCGTGTATCCCGAGGAATTGCGCCACTCCAAACGCATCGCGATATTTCGCGATTTTCTGCTGCAAAAGGTGGCTGAAGACGTCTTCTAATCGATGCAATTGGTCCGATAAGAGTTGTAGGTCCCCGAAACAAGACAATCTGGTTTAGAATTTTTGCGGTGAGCCATGCGTTTTACGCATAGGTGGTTTGAAAAATTTGCCATATCCATGCATGCAAAGTCGCACTATTTGTTAACGAGGTTGTTGCAATGCAGCGACGAATTCCATGGCGCTTCCAGCGCGACTTAGGTCGCAAGGGCACGCCATTGCTTAACGTCTCCCAGACGTAAAGCCTCCCTGTTTACTTGAGCCGGGCCCCATGGGCCCGGCTTCTTTATTTTTTATGGAACCGCATTCGGGGTTTGCGGCGGCGCTGGAAGGGCCTACCGGAACAACCGGTCGCCCTCGGTCTTTTCCATGCCCGCATAGAGGCTGGCGACGAATTCGCCATACCCATTGTACGGCAACGTCGGGACCCGGCCGCTCCTGCCAAGCACACGCTCCGACGCCTGGCTCCAGCGCGGATGATCGACTTTCGGGTTCACATTGGCCCAAAACCCGTATTCCTTGGCTTGAATCCGCTCCCAAAAGCTAACCGGCCGCTTATCGGTGAAGGTAAAGCGAACGATCGACTTGATCGACTTGAAGCCATATTTCCACGGCACGGCGAGCCGGAGCGGCGCGCCGTTTTGCTTCGGAATCGGCTTGCCGTAGAGCCCGGTGGCGAGGAATGCCAGCTCGTTCGTCGCTTCCTGGATCGACAACCCTTCCAGATAGGGCCACGGATACCAGACCTGCTTCAGCCCGGGCATCGTCGCCTTATCGGCCAGCGTCTCCATGCTGACATATTTCGCGGTGCCGAGCGGGCGGGCGAAATCGACCAACGCCTTGAATGGAAACCCGCTCCAGGGAACCGCCATCGACCAGGCCTCGACGCAGCGATGGCGGTATAATCTTTCCTCCAACGGCATTTTTCGCAGCAGGGTATCGATGTCGATGGTCATCTTCTTTTCGACCAACCCATCGATAACCACCTGCCACGGCCGGATTTTCAGCGTTTGCGCGGCATCGGCGATGCGCTTGTGACTGCCGAATTCATAGAAATTGTTGTAGGTAACCGCATATTTTTCTTCCGTCACCGGACGATCGAGCTTGTATCGGTCGTTGCGTTTCACCGGGTAGAGCGATGCGGAGGGGTCGCCCGCCTCGGCCGCCGCAAGGGCATTCCCGGCGACACCGCCAAGACCGCCGGACAGCAACACCGTGCCCAGCCCCATACTCTTGACCAATTGCCGGCGTTGCAGGAAGACACTCTCGTCCGTCGCCGCGGATTCCGGGAGTTCCCAAGCCTTCTTTGACCGTATCAACATCTGAATCGTCCTGCTTCCGTTTGCGGTATCACAGTATTTAAACGGTCCTCCGGAGAACACAAATAAAGCTTGCGTGAATGCGCCCGATCCCGCCGCGGCCTAGGGTCTGTGGACAATTACCTTGCGGCGATGATAGCCGCGACGAGATTTAAGTTAGCGGCATAGCTTGTATCTGTCTTGTCATATCGGGTTGCG
>JAOTYV010000306.1 GCA_029861675.1 Alphaproteobacteria bacterium | reverse complement strand
TGTCGATGGTTTTCCTCGCCATGGCGAGGAAAACCATCGACAGGAACGGCAGCACGCCCTTGAAGATCTCGACCAACCTGACATGCGGCGGCGCCACGCCTTTCAGATAATAGGCAGCCATGGCCATGGGTGGTGTCAGGAACGACGTCTGTAGGTTGAGCGCCACCAGGATGCCGAAGAACAGCGGATCGATACCGAAATGCGGCAGCATCGGCAGGAAGATCGGCACGAAAATGATGATGATCTCCGACCATTCCAACGGCCATCCCAGCATGAAGATGATGAGCTGCGCCAGGATCAGGAACATGATCGGGCTGAGCTCCATCGCCAGCACCCAATCGCGGATCAAATCATGGCCGCCGAGATACGAAAACACCGAAGAGAAGGTCCAGGAACCGACAAACAGCCAGCACACCATGGCCGAGGTTCGAACCGTCAAATAGACCGATTCCTTCAACCGGTCCCAGGTCAGCGCGCGATAGCCGATCGCCAGAACAAGACCGCCAATCGCCCCCATGGACGCGGCCTCGGACGGCGTCGCCAAACCGAACAGGATTGCGCCCAGTACCGAAAGAATAAGGAATGCCAGCGGGAAGAACGAGGTGACCATCATCATGAACACCTGCCCGGCCCCGAGCTCGGCTTCACCTTCCTCGACCTGCGGTTTCGGCGCGATCGACGGATTCCACCAGGCGCGCCCGATAACATAAAGAATATAAAGGCCCGCCAGCATAAATCCTGGGATTATCGCGCCGGCATAAAGCCGCACGACCGAGACATTGGACGTCGCCGCATAGACGATGAGCATGATACTCGGCGGGATCAGAATGCCGAGACAGCCGCCCGCGCAAATCACGCCCGCGGCGAAGCTGGTGTCGTAACGCGCCTTGAGCATGGACGGAAACGCCAGCAACCCCATCAACGTGACGACGGCGCCGATGATACCCGTCGCCGTCGCGAACAGGGCGCAGGTCGCGAGCGCGGCAATCGCCATCGATCCGGGCAGCCGCTTGGCGGCAAGCTGTAACGTAAAGAACAGGCGGTCGACGATATTCGACCGTTCGACGATGTAGCCCATGAACAGAAACAGCGGCACCGCGGTCAGAACATCGTTCGCCATGACCGAATAGGTTTGGTTCACCAGCAGATCGAAGATGCGGTTGTCGAACAGGGTTTGCATCCGCTCGGGATCGTAATAGGCGTAGTAGCCGAACCCAACGCCCATCGCGATCAGCGTGAAGCAAATGGGAAAGCCGAGCATGATGGTCAGAATGAATATGCCGAGCATGAAGACGGCGATTTCGGGATTGCTCACGTGCTGGTTCCCCCGGCGCTCTTATCTGTATTACCGTCGTCTGCGCCCTGAACCCCGTACTGGTGCTGCAGCACGGTTTCCAATTCCTCGACGTCCTCCATATGGGCCGGCCATGTACCGGTCTTGATACAGAGTATGCAGCGGCAGACCTGGGCGATCCCTTGCAAAAACAAGAGTGCGCCGGCTGCCGGAATGATCAGTTTGAATTGAAAAATCGGGACGTTCGCCGGGCTCATCACGCTGACTTCGCCCAATCCGCCGTTGTAGGACCAGGATTCCAGCGCGTAGTCCATGCCCGCGAGAATCAGTGCGGTGACACCGGGGAAAAAGAAAATCAGATACAGGACCAATTCGACCTTGGCCTGGGTTTGCGGCTTCCACAGCCGGTAGACGACGTCGCCGCGAACGTGTCCGTCGCGCGACAGGGTATAGGCGCCGGCCATCATGAACAGCGTCCCATACATCATGTAACTGATGTCAAATGCCCAGGACGTGGGGTCGTCCAACACGTACCGGACGAAAACTTCGTAGCCGACGCCAAATGCGAGGATCAGGATGCACCACGAAAATGCCTTTCCGACCCATGCGGAAATGCTATCGATGATGAAAATCAAGCGTTCCATCGGATTTCCCTGCCACCCCCTCGACTAAACACGGGAGGGGCGGCGCTGACCGCGCCGCCCCGATATCCGCGGAAAAATCGTTCGACCCGAACGCTCCCCTTAGAAGGGAAGCTTGCCCGGGAAGTAATGGTCATAGGCCAGCTTGTAGTCCGCCGCATTGACCAGGTCATAAAAGGCAACCCGCTCGGACCATGCCCGCTGGCTATCGACGACCTTCTTGAAGAACGGGTCCTTGTTGAGCCGACCAAGGACCGTATCCCAGGATTTCAGCTGCGCCTGCATGATCGATTTGTCGGTGCGGTACACATTGACCTTGGATTCCTTGATCAGCTTCTGCAGGTCCTTCGAATACAGATCCATCGCGTAGCCGTAGTTGGCGGTGTTCGCCGCCTCGGCGCCGTATTCGAGGATCGCTTGGACTTCCTTCGGCAAACCGTCGAATCTGCGCTTGTTGAAGATGATCTCGAAGAATTCCGCAGCCTGATGATAGCTGCCCATATGATAATGCTTCGAGACATCCTGCGCGCCGAATTGGCTATCGGCCGTCGGGTTGTTGAATTCGAAGGCCTCGATGACGCCCTTTTCGAGGGCCGGCATGATTTCGCCGCCCGGAAGCTGCGTCACCTTGAGGCCCATGCCCTGCATGATATCGGTCGCCAATCCGACGGTGCGGTACTTCAACCCCTTCATGTCGGCAACGTTTTTGACGGGCTTCTTGAACCAGCCCAGCGGTTGCGTCGGCATCGGCATGGCAAAGAATCCGACCAGGTTCAGCTTCAGCCGCTTCTGAACCAATTCGTTGTACAACTCCTTGCCGCCGCCATAGTGGATCCAGGCCAAAATCTGCGATGCGTTACAACCAAATACGGGGCCGGTACCAAACAGCGATGCCGCCTTGTTCTTGCCGTACCAATACGCCGTCACCGTATGGGCGCCATCCAGTACGCCCTTATGACACGCGTCCTGAACCTGAAAGGCTTTTACCACCGCGCCGGACGGCAGATAGTCGATCTTGACGCGGCCGCCGGACATCTTCTCGACGCGTTCGACATACTGCTTCGCCATATCGGTGAAGACGCTTTTCGCGCCCCACGATCCCTGCATTTTCAACGTCGTGGTCTTCGCACGCGACACATTCGGCATTGCGACCACCGCCGCCGCTCCGGCACCGCCCGCAATGGCGCCCGTCAAGAAACGGCGTCGCGTTCCGCCGGTTTTTGCTTTGGTTTCCTTTGTCGTCATGTGAACTCTCTCCCGGTTATGCAATTCGCTCATACTGCTGCGAATTCGCCGCTGACAATCTGGTATTTTTCTGCGCACAAAAGCCGCCGGTCCGTCGCTGCCAATAACCCGTCAATCTCAAGTGAGTACGGACAATATGTCCGGACAAAACAAGCCCTCAAAGCGCGTGAATATTACACTCCGGGATTCACGGGAGGGAGTCAATAAACTCCTGACCGGCGCATTCCCTGGGTTCCAAATCAGGTTATCGGGAGAATATTTTCCTCGTAATTACGCCACCCGGTCTTGCGGCTCGCGCCCCGCAACAATGGCATCAAGGTTGTCGAGCGCCCGGTCCCCCATGGCAATGCGGGTTTCCGCCGTCGCGCTACCGATATGCGGCAAGAGGAATGCGTTCCAGAGAGTCTTATACCGCGCGTCAATCGCAGGCTCATTGTTGAATACGTCGAGCCCGGCGCCGGCGAGTTTTCCCGACCTAAGAGCGGCGACCATGGCGTCGTCGTCGACCACCGCGCCGCGCGCCGTATTTACCACAATCGCGCCGTCCGGCAGCCGGGCAATCCGCTCCGCAGCGATCAGGCCCCGGCTGTCTTCCGTCGCGGGGCAATGAATCGATAAAAATTGCGCGGCGGCAAGCAGATCGTTCAACTCATCGTGATAAATCGCGCCGCCCTCCGCGGCCGCCGCGAGCCGATGGCGGTTGTGGTAGTGAATTTCCATCCCGAAGCCGCGTGCCCGGCGCGCGACGACCTGACCGACACGGCCCATGCCGATGATCCCCAGCCGCTTCCCGGTGACCCGCGTGCCGACCATGAAACTCGGGCTCCAATCGCGCCAGCCGCCGGTCCGGACCAGCATTTCCCCTTCGGCGGCGCGCCGCGCGGCGCCCAGCATCAAGAGCATGGCGATCTCGGCGGTGGCGTCGCTCAGCACATCCGGCGTGTTGGTGACGATCAGACCGCGCGCCCGCGCGGCGGCGAGGTCGCAATGATCGACACCGACCGAAAAATTGGTGATCGCGCGCACGCTCTCCGGCAAGGCTGCGATCACGTCGGCGGTGAAATGCTCGGTGTGGCACGGCAAAATCGCGACCGCGCCCTCGGCGAGGCGTATGACATCCGCGTCCGAATAGAGTCGGTCGTCATCGTTCAACCGGGGCTCATAATCCCGCCGTAAACGCGCTTCCACCGCATCGGGCAGTTTCCGTGTCACCAGCACTACCGGTTTACCCGCCATCGACCGCTCCCCTCCCAAACCTCATCGATCCCGCACAGTATCGGCCATGGGCGCGCGATGAGGTCAAGACTGAAGCAGGAATCAAAAAATGCCCGGAGGGTCATCCGGGCATTCGGCGCGCCGCGGCGCAATTGCGACGCCTTCGCGCGATCAGGCGGCGGAAGCGGTTCCGTTTTCGACCGAACGCGCCAGACGGCCCAAGAGATAGTCGACATCGTCGCTGTCGAATTCTATGGCGTCCTCGAATTGAGTCAGGATCCGCTCCATGATCAGCCGTGCCCGCCAATCCGGGTCGCTGTCGCTGCGTTCGGTTTCGAAATCCTTCGCGATATCAACCGCGCCCCGAAACGCCGGATACAGCCGTTCGGGCATCGACGCCTTTTCATACAATGCATGCAACCCCAACCCACCGTCATCGTGAATCAAGACCCGGGCATTTTGGAGCGGCACCTCGGCCTTGTTCGCCAGCGCCGCCTCGAAAAAGGAGAGATCGCCGGTGCAAAGCGCCCGCAAAATGATCGATGCGGTCAGACGGCCGTTCTCCGCCATCTGCTCGACCAGCTCGACCACGTCGGGATGGTCCTCATCATCGGTCAACAGACGCACCATGGCGCGCTCACGGCTTTCGAGCAGCAAGTCGCTGGCCACTTCGGCCGAGAGTTCATGATGGGTGACGAGGTATTCCTTGAGACTGTCGGAAACTTTCGCAACGAGTTTTTCCGCCACGGTTAGCGGCAACCGCTCGCGCTTGACCAGTGGTTCCTGCACGCGCGCGCTGTCGCCGAACTTGTCGACGACCTTTTCGAACGTCTTCTCCTCGATGACGGCGCCCCGGTTGGAAACCAGCGCCACCACCGCGTCCTCATGGCCCTTTTCGACGATCGCCTCGGAGACTTCCTCGGATACCTTTTCCCGATGGGCGATTGCCACATGCCGATTGGGTTTGCAGACCTCTATGAGCTCAACAAGGTCTTCATCGGACAATGCCTGCGAAAACTCCAGGATCGGCAGCGCGACGCTGTC
>JAOTYV010000305.1 GCA_029861675.1 Alphaproteobacteria bacterium | reverse complement strand
AGTTCGCCCCGGTGCTCGTCGGGAAATGTGGTGTCGAAGGCACCCGAGGCATAGTCGAAATGCACCGCAATCGCGGCCAGCAGGTCACGATTTGTGGTCACGCCGACCACCTCTATCTGGTCGAGCGCCCGGCGCAACCGCCGCAGCGCATCCTCGCGCTGCGATCCCCAGGCGATAATCTTGGCAATCATCGGATCGTAATAGGGCGAAACCGTATCCCCCTCGCGAACGCCGGAATCGATCCGCAACGACGGCGTCTCGTCGGGAAACCGCAGGTGGGATAACGTTCCCACAGACGGCAGATAGTCCTGCCGCGGATCTTCCGCATAAATTCGGGCCTCGATCGCATGGCCGCGTCGTTTGACCGCGGACTGCTCGATCGGCAGCCGGGCGCCTGCCGCGATCCGGAGTTGCCACTCCACAAGATCGATTCCCGAGACCATCTCGGTCACCGGATGCTCCACCTGAAGCCTGGTATTCATTTCCAGGAAGTAGAAATTGCCGATATCGTCGGCGCGGTTGAGATCCATGATAAATTCGACGGTGCCGGCGCCGACATAGTCGACCGCCTGCGCCGCCTGAACCGCCGCCTCGGCCATCGCCGCCCGGACCTCCGGGCTCAGCCCGGGCGCCGGCGATTCTTCCAGAATTTTCTGATGGCGGCGCTGAACCGAGCAATCGCGCTCGAACAGGTGGATCACCTGACCGGCGGAATCGCCGAACACCTGCACCTCGATGTGCCGCGACTGACCGATGTAGTATTCCAGCAGAATTTTATCGTCGCCGAATGCCGCCAGCGCCTCACGCCGGGCGCCCGCCAGCGCCTCGTCGAATTCACCGGCCTCGCGCACCAGACGCATGCCGCGGCCCCCGCCGCCGGCGGACGCCTTGATCAGCAGCGGCAAGCCGATCAGTTCCGCCGCCTCCCGCAAATCCTTTTCCGACGGGTCGGCCGCATGATAGCCGGGCACGACCGGCACGCCGGCCTTTTCCACCAACCGTTTCGCTTCGAGCTTCGAGCCCATAAGCCGAATGGTTTCCGGCGCCGGACCGATAAAGGTAATGTCCGACCGGGCGCACGCCTCGGCGAATTCCGCGTTTTCGGACAAGAACCCGTAGCCCGGATGTATCGCCAGCGCCCCGGTCTTCCACGCGGCGTCGACAATTTCGTCAATCAACAGGTAGCTTTCGCTGGCGGGCGCGGCACCGATGCAGATCGCCTCGTCCGCCATCTCGACATGAGCCGCGCCGGCATCCGCCTCGGAATAGACCGCGACGGTGGCGATGCCGAGGCGCTTTGCCGTACGCATGACGCGACAGGCGATTTCGCCCCGATTGGCGACGAGAATTTTATCGAACATGGCCGGTCATGACGTGCCCCCCGTGGTACGCCGCCGGGTATAGGAGATAATCTCCGAAAACCCAAACAGCAGAAGCAGCACGCCGCAGACGATCTGCATCGCCACGATAACACGGATCGAATCGCCGCGCGGAATGACGTCGCCATACCCCACCGTACTCAGGGTGATGATCGAAAAATAAAGCGCATCGGAAAAATCGATCCGCGTCGGCACCCCGCTGATCAAGAATAGCGGCCCCTCGGCGAACCGGTCGAGAATGCGATAGACGCAGCCGAATACGATGACAAGCAGTGAATAGAAGGTGCAGAAAGCAAAAGCGGGCACCACGAGCCGGGACGCGCTTTGGAAAAATTCCTCGAACAACAACCCGGCATCGAGCAGAAAAGTGGCGATATCCCGGCTTGCGAACAGGACGATCAGCCCGATCAGCCCCATTGATCCGAGGAACGCCGTATCGACCGCTTTCGTGCTGGCGAGATGGCCCGGGACCAGGAAGGTCAGCGCACCGATGCCGAATACCGGAACCAGCCATAAAAATGTGCGGCCAATGTGTCGCTCGTCCCGCACACGGTTGGCCCCGACGATCGATTCCACACTGGGTTTTCGCCACAGGGCACCGCCCAGAAAGGCCAACACCGGAAAGGTAAAACCGAACTGGATCGCCAGCGGCGATACCAACCGAAAATTCGTCAAGATGAAGAACGTGAATATACAGGCATAGACGCCGAGGAAATTGGCGAGCGAAATCGCGAAGAAATTGTTGCCGGGGAAGATCAGGCAGAAGGAGCCTACCGCCGCCGAAACGACGACGAGCATGACGATCAGGGAAACCGTCCCGATCTCCGATACCGCCAGGATAATCAGGCCCAGCAGACAGACGGTGAAGATGAACCCGGTAAGCCGCGGTCGGTGCTTCAACGTCACCCGGCCTCCTCCTCCGCCCATGCCGCCGGCCGCTTCTCGACGAAGGCGCGCGTTCCCTCGATCGCCTGCGGGCTTGCGCGGCCGCGCACGAAAACGTCCAACGCGCGGTCGACCATTGCCGCGTCGATCGGCGGACGGCCCATTGCGCCTATGCACTCCTTGCTCTCCGCAAGTCCGCCCGGCGAATTCATCAGCAACCGGTCAACGACCGCCGCGATCTCATCATCCAAGGCGCCCTCCGGCGCCACCAAATCGACAAGCCCGATACGCTGCGCTTCGGCCGCGCTCATCATTTCCGCGGTAAGACACCAGCGGCGGCATTGCCGTTGGCCGATACGGCCCAAAAGGTAGGGCACCATGATCGACGGCGTCAGGCCGAACCGCGATTCGGTAATCGCCATCTTTGCGCTTTCGGCCGCGACAACGATATCGCAGGCCGCCGCCAAGGAGACACCACCGCCATAGGCGCCGCCCTGAATCTTGGCCACCACCGGTTTCGGCGCGGCCCGGACGGTGGCGGGCATATCCGAGAACGCCCGGCCATCGGCGAGATTGTCTTCGAACGGCAGGGCCGCCGCCCATTGCAGGTAGCGAATGTCGGCGCCGGCGCAAAAGACCTTGCCCGCTCCCTGCAAGACGACGACGCGCACCGCCGCATCCCGCGACGCCGCGCCCATGGCGGCGTTGAAGGCCGCCACCTGTTCCGCGTCCAAGGCGTTCAATCGGTCCGGCCGTTTAAAAGTGATCGTCGCCACGCCGCGCGCGTCCACCTGCATCGATACATTATCGCTCATGCCGACGCCCCTTTTCCCGAATACCATGCCGGATCGCGTTTCTCGACGAAGCTGCGCAGCCCTTCGTCCGCTTCGTCCGTTTGGCGCTTGGCCGCATGCTGTTGCGCCAGTTGCTCCGCAAGCGGATCGGACACGGCGAGCCCTGCGATATCGGTGATCAGCCGCTTGGTTTCCCGCAGCGCACCCGGTCCGCCCTGCAGGATCGCGTCGATGATCGGCGCCGCCGCCTGATCCAGCCCGCCCTCGGGACAAACGGCGTGAACCAACCTCATTTCATGGGCGCGTTTGGCGCCGAAACGTTCGCAGGTCAGCGCATAGCGCCGGACGTTTTGCTCGCCCATCCGGGCATTGAGCTGCGGAAAGATCGGCCCCGCCATGACGCCCCAGCGCGCTTCGGTGATCGAGAAGATCGAGTCCTCGGCCGCAATGACGATATCGCAAGCCGCAATGACCCCCGTACCGCCGCCGAAGCATCCGCCATGCACCAACGCGATCGTCGGCTTCGGAAACTCATTCAGGCCACGCACCGCATCCGTCGTATGACGCGACACCTCCACATTGATCTCCGGCGACTGGGTCGAGACTTCCTGAAGCCATTTGAGATCCGCGCCGGCCTGGAAATGCCGCCCGTTGCCCCGCAGCACGACGAGCCGGACCGCGTCATCGACGGCCAGCTTCCCGGCCGTCGCAATCAGCGTGTCGATAACGTCCGAATTATAGGCGTTGTTCACTTCCGGGCGGTTCAGGGTAACCGTGGCAACACCGCGCGAATCGGTCGCGCACAGAACGACTGGATCGCTCATTGGCCGGATCCTTCCTGTTTGGCGGACCAGTTGGGCTTCCTCTTTTCGAAGAACGCGGCAATGCCCTCCTGCCCCTCGGCGGTCGCGCGAATGCCGGCGATGCGGCCCGCGGTGTCGTCGCGCGTCGCCTCGGTGACCGGTCCGGCGCATTCCCGGATCAGCGTTTTACAGGCGCGCAACGCCAACGGCGCATTCTTCAGCATGTCGCGCAAAATCCGCTCAACGGCTTCATCGAGCCCGTCCGCGCGCACCACCTCATGCAGCAGGCCGATGCGCTTCGCTTCCGCCGCGTCGAAGCGCTCCGCCGTTTGGAAATACCGGCGCGCCGCGCCCGGTCCGATCGCCGCGATAAGATAGGGGCTGATCACCGCCGCAATGAGCCCTATCCGTGCTTCGGTCACGGCGAACATTGCATCTTCCGCGCCGACCGCTATGTCGCAGCAGGCGATCAACCCAAGCGCGCCGGCAAAGGCCGAGCCTTGCACCTTGGCGATGGTCGGCATCGGCAGGGTGTTCAGGCGGTGGAACAGACCCGCCGTGATTTTCGCATCGGCCAAATTCTCTTCGTACGAAAACCCGGCCGCGCGGCGCATCCAATTCAGATCCGCGCCGGCGGAAAAGCTCTTGCCGCGCCCGGTCAGAATCAACGCCTTGAGATCTTCCCGTGCCGCGAAGTCGTCGAATACATCGCATAAACCGCCGATGACTTCGTCATTGAGGGCGTTGTGCACGTCCGGCCGGTTCAACGTCACCGTGGCGATCCCTCGGTCGTCAACCTCCGCTAAAATTATCGCTTCCGCCATTACCGTTCCACCTGATTTTTTCTCGTTACATTCGGAACACGCCGAATTTTGTCGGCTCGATCGGCGCGTTGAGCGCCGCCGACAGGGCAAGTCCCAGGACGTTCCGGGTTTCCGCCGGATCGATCACCCCATCGTCCCACAATCGGGCACTGGCGTAATAGGGATGTCCCTGCTCCTCATACTGCGCAAGAATCGGCGCCTTGAATTTCTCCTCTTCCACCGCACTCCAGCTCTTTCCCGATCGCTCCAGCCCATCGCGGCGCACCTGTCCCAATACGTTGGCTGCCTGTTCGCCGCCCATCACCGAAATGCGCGCATTCGGCCACATCCAGAGGAATCGCGGTCCATAGGCGCGGCCGCACATCGCGTAATTGCCGGCGCCGTAGGAGCCGCCGACGATCACCGTAAATTTCGGCACCTTGGCGCACGCGACCGCCATGACCATCTTGGCGCCGTCTTTCGCGATACCGCCCGCTTCGTATTTCTTACCGACCATGAAGCCCGCGATGTTCTGCAGGAAAATCAGCGGAATGCCGCGCTGGCTGCAGAGTTCGATAAAATGGGCGCCCTTCTGCGCCGATTCCGAAAACAAGATGCCGTTATTGGCGACAATCCCCACCGGATAACCGTGCAGCCGTGCGAAGCCGCAAACCAGCGTGGTGCCGTACAGCGCCTTGAATTCGTCGAACTCGCTGCCGTCGACCATGCGGGCGATAACCTCACGGACATCGTACGGCTTCAAGGCGCTGTACGGCACCACGCT
>JAOTYV010000304.1 GCA_029861675.1 Alphaproteobacteria bacterium | reverse complement strand
GCAGGTTTCGGCAGTCCGCCGGTCCTGCCAGACGATGGCGCGAAGCACCGGTTTGCCGGTCTCGGCATCCCAGACCACGGTGGTTTCGCGCTGATTGGTGATGCCGATCGCCCGGATCGAGGCGACGCCGCCGGGCGCCCGGGCGATGACGTCGCGCACGGTGTCGACGGTTGCCTGCCAAATCTCCTCCGCATCGTGTTCGACCCAGCCGGGGTGGGGGTAGTGCTGCGTGAGCTCGCGCTGCGCGGTGGCGAGGGGCATTCGGTCGCTATCGAACAGGATTGCCCGCGTGCTTGTCGTGCCCTGGTCGATGGCGATGATGGCGTCGGTGCTGCTCATGCCTATTTCCCCTGCATTGCGCGCCGCATCGTCGCAGAGCGCGTAGGATTTGTCAGCCCAGGCAACATCTTTCGCGAATCGTTGCAAGGTGCTATCAAGCGCGAGGCGCCCCGGCTGTTCATCCCGTTCCCCGCGCCGCGTAAGGAGCCCGCTTGAGCGATATTCTCCGGACCGTTTCGCCGATCGACGGCCAAATCTTCGTAGAACGGGAGATGGCGGCCGACGCCGCCGTTTCAGACGCCGTCGCGCGGGCACAGACAGCACAATCCGACTGGCGCCGGCTGCCGGTTGAGAAACGCCAGGAAATCCTCTTCCGCGCGGTCGATGCGTTCGAACGGGACGGTCCGGCGATCGCCGAGGAGCTGACCCGGCAAATGGGCCGGCCGATCGCCCATTCGCCGGGCGAAATCCGCGGATTTGCCGAGCGCGCCCGTCATATGATCGAGATCGCGCCGGCGGCCCTCGCGGATATCGAGGCAGCGCCTATGCCGGGGTTTCGCCGCTTCATCCGCCGTGATCCGTTAGGATTGGTGTTTGTCCTGGCGCCCTGGAACTATCCTTATCTCACGTCGGTGAATGCCATTATGCCGGCATTGCTGGCGGGCAATGCGGTGATCCTGAAACCATCGCACCAGACGCCGCTTTCCGCCGAACGGATGGCGGCCGCTTTTGCCGAAGCGGCGTTGCCGGATGGGGTATTTCAATACCTCTATCTCGGTCATGCCCAGGCGGAAGCGCTCATGCGGCAACCGGAGGTCGGCTTTGTCGCCTTTACCGGGTCGGTCGAAGGGGGGTTGGCGGTTCAGCGCGCGCTGTCCGGCCGGTTTGCCGGCGCCGGATTGGAATTGGGCGGCAAGGATCCGGCCTATGTGCGGGCCGACGCGTCGATCGATGCAACGGTGGAGAATTTGGTTGACGGGGCTTTCTTCAATTCGGGTCAGTCATGCTGCGGAATCGAGCGAATATACGTACACAAGAGCCTTTTTGACGATTTTATCGATGCGTACACCGAGATGGTGCGCGATTACAAATTGGGCAACCCTTTGTCACAAAATACAACAATTGGCCCAATGGCGCGTATGTCTTTGGCGGATGACGTACGCGTGCAAGTGGCTGATGCCGTGTCCGCTGGTGCGCGTACGCATATCGATCCCGCCGGTTTTCCGATGGATCACGGCGACTCCGCCTATCTTGCCCCGCAAGTCCTGACCGGCGTCGATCATCGCATGGCGGTGATGCGGGAAGAGAGTTTCGGCCCGGTCGTCGGTATTATGCCGGTGGCGGATGACGGCGACGCCGTGGCGTTGATGAACGACAGCGATTTTGGCCTCACCGCTTCCATTTGGACCCGGGATGCGGATGCGGCCCTACATCTCGGCGAACAGTTGGAAACCGGGACCGTTTTCATGAATCGCTGCGACTATCTCGACCCGGCGCTGGCCTGGACGGGGGTGAAACAATCCGGCCGTGGATGCACATTATCCCAGGTCGGCTACGAGCAATTGACGCGGCCGAAGTCATATCATTTGCGGCTGGCAGGATGAGGTAAAATCGATGGACGGTATTCTTGATATTGCGGCATTGCAGGCGGCCATCGGCAGTGGCGAGATCGACACCGTTTTGGTGTGTTTTCCGGACATGCAGGGGCGCTTGATCGGGAAGCGGGTGACCGGCCGGTTTTTCCTCGATCAGTGCATCGACGAGATGCATGTGTGCGACTATCTGCTGACTGTCGATATGGATATGGAACCGGTTCCCGGCTATCAGGCGGCGTCCTGGGACAAGGGATATGGCGATTTTGCCCTCAAACCGGATTTGGCCACGTTGCGGCGAATTCCCTGGCTGGAGGCGACGGCGCTGGTAATGGCCGACTGCGTCGACCATCACGGCGAGGATCTCGGCCATGCGCCCCGGTCGATTCTCAAACGCCAGTTGGCGCGCGCCCGCGAGATGGGGTTCGTCGCCAAAATGGGGTCCGAGCTGGAATTATACGTCTTCGACGAGACCTATGACGGGGCCCGCGAAAAGGGCTATCGCGGCCTCGCCACCGCAGGCTGGTATTCCGAGGACTACCACATTTTCCAGACGACCAAGGAGGAAGGGCTGATCCGCGCCATTCGCAACGGCATGGAGGGGGCCGGTGTCCCGGTCGAATTTTCCAAGGGCGAATGGGGGCCGGGCCAGGAAGAGATCAACCTGCGCTATGCGGAAGCGCTGGTAATGGCGGATCGGCACAGCATCTACAAGAACGGCGCGAAAGAAATCGCCTATGCCCAGGGCAAGTCGATCACTTTCATGGCGAAATGGGACAATCAGTTTGCCGGCAATAGCTGCCATATCCATTCGTCGCTGTGGAATGCCGATACTGACACGCCGGTTTTCCATGATGGCGCCGCGGCCGACGGCATGTCCGATGTGTTCCGCCATTATCTTGCGGGGCAGCTCGCCCTGGCCGGTGAGATGACCTACTTCCTGGCGCCCTACATCAATTCCTACAAACGGTTTCAGGCGGGATCATTCGCGCCGACCAAGACGGGATGGAGCCGGGACAATCGGACCGCGGGGTTCCGCCTGGTGGGACACGGTCCCGCCTTTCGGGTCGAATGCCGCATTCCGGGCGCCGACGCGAATCCCTACCTCGCCTATGCGGCGCTGATCGCCGCCGGTTTGTACGGCATCGAGAACAAGCTGGAACTGGAACCGGAAATTTCCGGCAACCTCTATGAGATGGAGGCGGTCCGAGATATTCCGGGAACGTTGCGCGAAGCGCTCAGCGCGTTGGAGGGGTCGACGGTTCTGCGCCAACTGCTCGGCGACGCGGTCGTGGAGCACTACCTCCATACCGGAAAATGGGAACAGAGCGAATATGACGGCCGGGTGACCGATTGGGAACTCCAGCGCAACTTCGAACGCGGTTGAGCCCGACGCCGATGCCAATCGATCCGAAAACACTGACCGCCGATTGGAGCTTTCCGACGGAAATCCATATCGGTCCGGGGCGCCTTCGCGAGGTGCCGTCGTTGTGCCGCGAAAAGGGCATTTCCAGGCCCTTGATCGTGACCGATCCCGGTCTCGCCGGGCTCCCGATGGTGGCGCGGCTTCAGGCGATGTTGGCGGACGAGGCGCTGGTTGCCGGTCTTTTCGCCGATCTTCAGCCGAATCCGAACGAGACGGAAGTCGCCGCCGGCGTCCAGGTCTTTCGCGATGGCGGCCATGATGGCGTGATCGCCTTCGGTGGCGGCAGTGCGCTCGATGCCGGCAAGGCCATCGCCTTTCAATCGGGCCAGAGCCGGGCCTTGGCGGATTTCGAGGATGTGGGCGACAATTGGCGGCGGGCGGATGCGGCGGCGATCGCGCCGGTCGTGGCCATTCCCACAACGGCCGGCACCGGATCGGAAGTTGGCCGCGCCGCGGTCATCACCCAAGGCGATAGCGGGATCAAACGGATCATCTTCCATCCGGGGATGATGCCGCAGGCGGTCGTCGCCGATCCGGAGCTCTGTGTCGGGCTGCCGCCCAACCTTACGGCGGCGACGGGCATGGACGCGCTCACCCATAGTCTCGAGGCGTTCTGCGCACCGGGATTCCATCCGCTGGCCGATGGCGTGGCCCTCGAAGGGCTTCGGTTGTGCGCCGAATGGTTGCCGAAGGCGTATGCGGATGGCGCCGATATTGCCGCACGGACGCACATGTTGGTTGCGGCGTCGATGGGCGCGACCGCGTTCCAAAAAGGATTGGGCGCGGTGCATTCCATCAGCCACGCGGTGGGCGCTCTCTATGGGACCCATCACGGCCTGACGAACGCAATCGTTCTGCCGTATGTATTGCAGTTCAACCGGCCTGAGATCGAGCAAAAATTTGCCCAATTGGGGCGTACGCTAGGGCTGCCGGATCCCACGTTCGACAGTGTCTTCGAGTGGATTATGGCGCTGAGACGTACAGTCGGCATACCCCATGGATTAAGTGAAATCGCGGTTGATTCGAAACAATGCGATCGGATTGCCCAGCTCGCGCATGCTGATCCGACGCGCGCCGGAAATCCTAGAATCGTTGGTGTTTCTGATCTAAAAGAAATATTTGTCAATGCGGTGGAAGGGCGACTCCAAGAATGACAGGAGCCGAAACAACAATGGGCGACGCAAGCTCGAACATTTCGCGGATTCATCATTTTCGGAAAAAACGTACATGCATGCGTACGTACGCATATGTAGTTGTTTCCGTATGTTTCGCGGCATTGGGCCCGATCTCCGCGCTTGCGCAATCGCCCAAATTCGAAAATGGCTATCGATCCGCGCAGGATCGCATTCATCCGATCTTCGGTACCCGTGGCATGGTTTCGTCGCAGGAAGCGCGGGCAACCGGCGTTGGGATCGACATTCTGCAGCAGGGCGGTAACGCGGTGGATGCGGCGGTTGCCGTCGGTTTTGCGCTGGCGGTGACGCTGCCCCGGGCCGGCAACATTGGCGGTGGCGGATTCATGCTGCTGCACCTTGCCGGAAACGGCAAGACCGTCGCCATCGATTACCGGGAAACCGCGCCGAAATCGGCCACCAGAACGATGTTTCTCAAGGCGGATGGCGCGGTCGATCGCGCTCGCGTTCGATACAGCCATCGATCGGTCGGCGTGCCCGGTACCGTCGCCGGCCTGACGATGGCGCTGCGGCGCTACGGCACCATGCCGCTCGAAAAGGTGATGGCGCCGGCCATCCGGTTCGCCGCCGAAGGAATTTTGGTTAGCCGCGACATGGCCCATCAACTCAAACGCCGGGCGAAACGGCTCAAGAAAATGTCGGAGACAAAGCGGATTTTCTTCGGCAAGGACGGTAAACCGTTGAATGCCGGGGACCGGCTGCTGCAGCGCGATCTGGCTGAATCGCTCCGGTCCATTGCCAAGGGCGGGGCAACGGCATTCTACAAGGGCGACGTCGCCGGACGGATCGTTGCGGAAATGAAGGCCAACAAGGGGCTTATTACCGCACAAGATCTCGCGGATTACCGCGCGGTTATGCGTGAGCCGGTTCATGGCCGGTATCGCGGATACGATGTCTATTCGATGCCGCCGCCAAGCTCGGGCGGTATTCACCTCGTGCAGATCTTGAATATCCTTGAAGGGTACGATCTTGCGGCATTCGGCCCGAACAGCGCGGCGTC
>JAOTYV010000053.1 GCA_029861675.1 Alphaproteobacteria bacterium | reverse complement strand
CTTCAACAAACTCAAACATTTCCGCGCTGTCGCAACACGATACGACAAAAGAGACGACAACTACCTCGCATCCGTCCAACTCGCCTCATTGCGGATTTGGCTGCGAACTTATGAGTCGGTGACCTAGGGAGCCGCCTTTTCGGCCGACAGCCATTGGCGGCATGCGTCGATGATCGCGTCGTCATCACCGGTCAGCGTCATGAGATCGAGTGACCGTGGGCGTCTTTTCATTACACACGCACCCGATTGAGCCGCAATATTCTGGATTTTCCGCCATTGGGGTCCGTCATACCGGATTGCCTTCAGGCCATGACGCAGCGCCGCGAGGGCGTCGCCCGGCAAGGCGCCGCAGTCAAGTACCGCGGTGAATTGGGCGCCGGGGTGCGCGATGGCTGCCTGTTCAACCACGGCAGCGAACCAAGCGGGCCCCGCGGCCGCCGAGGCGACCGGAGCGCTGAGCACCGTCACCGGCCGTTGCGTCACCGCGGCGGCGGCAAGCGCCGCGCGCGCTTGCCGCAGATTGTGAATGGTGATTGCGTTGGGGGGCGTCGTCAGCCTAGCGATCCGACGACGACCGCCGTATCGGACATCCGATTCGAGAAGCCCCATTCATTGTCATACCAGGACAGCACCCGAACAAGCCGTTCGTCGATCACCTGCGTCTGGGTCAGATCGAACACCGAACTCGCGGGATTGTGGTTGAAGTCGATCGATACCAGCGGCTCGTCGTTTGTCTCCAAGACACCCTTCAGGGCGCCGGCGGACGCTTGGCGAATTGCGCCGTTGACTTCTTCCGCGTCGGTCGCCCGGGACGCGTCGAATTTAAGATCGATCATCGAGACGTTCGGCGTCGGCACACGGACGGAAGTGCCATCCAGCTTGCCGTTCAATTCCGGCAACACCAACCCGACCGCTTTTGCCGCTCCGGTCGACGTTGGGATCATCGAGACCGATGCCGCGCGCGCGCGGCGCAGGTCGCCATGCAGCGTGTCGACCGTGGACTGATCGCCGGTGAAAGCGTGGATGGTCGTCATAAAGCCGCGATCGATGCCGATTGCCTGATTGAGCACATAGGCGACCGGCGCCAGGCAGTTCGTCGTGCAGGACGCGTTGGAGATGACCGTATGGTCTTTCGTCAACTGATCGTGATTGACGCCGTAGACCACGGTGAGATCCGCGCCGGTGGCGGGTGCCGAAACAAGCACGCGCTTGGCACCGGCTTCCAGGTGCAGGGCGGCCTTTTCCCGATCGGTGAAGATCCCCGTGCACTCCAGCGCCACGTCGACGCCGAGCTCCTTCCAGGGAAGCTTCGCGGGGTCGCGCTCGGCCGTTACCTTGATCTTGCCGTTGCCCAGGTCCATCCAATCGTCGCCGGTCTTGATGTCCGCATCGAGCCGGCCATGCACCGTGTCGTACTTTACCAAATGGGCATTTGCCTGGACCGAGCCCAGGTCGTTGATACCGACGAATTCAATGTCTTTGCGACCCGATTCGTATGCGGCGCGTACAATCAGGCGACCAATTCGGCCAAATCCGTTGATCGCTACCCGAACAGCCATCGTGCTCTCCCCAGGCATTTGTTGAAAATTGTCAATGTAGTTCCGTCTTTAGACTCAAACCGGACTCGGTTCAAGCAATCGCAAGGATGAGCCTGAAAGTTCCCGAAATTTGCCACTTATCGGCGTGATCAGAGTCGCTTCCGAACCGCATCGACGATTGCATCCGCAGTAATGCCGAAATGCTCGAATAACTGATCCGCCGGCGCCGAGGCACCGAAGCTTTGCATACCGATCGCGGCGCCGGACGGGCCGACATACCGGTCCCAGCCCATGGTAACCGCCGCTTCGATGGCGACCCGGACCGTGTCGGGACCGAGTACGCCGGTGCGGTAGGCCTCGTCCTGTGCGTCGAATAATTCGAGGCTCGGCGCCGAAACCACCGCTGTGTGAATGCCGTCCACTTCAAGGGCGTCGCGCGCCGCAAGCGCCAGGGTCACTTCCGATCCGGTGGCAATCAAGGTGACCTGCCGGTCGCCGCCCGATTCGGCCAAAACATAGGCGCCGCGGGCGCACAGATTCTCTCCGGCCTCGTCGGTTCGAACACTGGGTAGGCCCTGGCGCGACAGGGCGATCACCGACGGGGTTGATTCGGATTTCAGCGCCGCTTCCCAGCACTCGGCGGTTTCGATCGCGTCGCACGGCCGAAACACGTTGAGATTGGGAATTGCCCGCAGGCTGGCGAGGTGTTCGACCGGCTGATGGGTCGGTCCGTCTTCGCCAAGGCCGATCGAATCGTGGGTCATGACGTAGATCACCCGTTGGCGCATCAGCGCCGAAAGGCGAATCGACGGCCGGCAATAGTCGGTAAAGATCAGGAATGTTGCGCCATAGGGAACAAATCCGCCATGCAGTGCGAGGCCGTTCAATATGGCGGCCATGCCATGCTCGCGAACGCCGAAATACAGGTAGCGTCCGCCATAATCCCCGGCGCTCACCGGAGTCATGTCATTGGCCAGGGTAAGGTTGGAGCCCGTCAAATCAGCGGAACCGCCGACCAGTTCGGGTATGGCGGCGGCCAGGGCATCCAATGTTATCTTGGACGCCTGCCGGGTAGCAATTTTCGGTTGTTCATCGGTGAATTGCCGTTTCAGCGCGGCAACCGCGCCCGGCCAGTCCTTCGGCAAGTCGCCGGCGATGCGGCGATTAAACTCGCGCTGCGTTTCCGCGTCGGTGGATTGCAGCCGGTCCTGCCATTTCGTGCGGGCGTCCTTGCCGCGGGCGCCGGCGGCGCGCCAGGCGTCGAGGATGTCCTGCGGAATTTCGAATGGCGCGTGCGGCCAGGCAAGCGCCTCGCGGGTGGCGGCAATTTCATCGTCGCCCAGCGCCGCCCCATGGGTCGACTCGGACCCTTGTTTGTTCGGTGCGCCGTAGCCGATAACCGTGCGGCAGGCGATCATCGACGGGGCGTCCGACTGTCGAGCGGCGTCAATCGCATTGGCGATTTCATCCGGGTTATGGCCGTCGATTGCCTGAACGTGCCACCCAGCCGCCGCGAATCGCGCCGCTTGGTCGTCGCTCACGGTCAGGTCCGTCGGACCGTCGATGGAAATTTGGTTGTCGTCGAACAGGACGATCAATTTGTTAAGTTGCAGATGGCCGGCCAGTGAGGTGGCTTCGTGGCTGATGCCTTCCATCAGGCACCCGTCGCCGGCGAATACATACGTATAGTGGTCGACAATCGAGTCGCCGAATTGGGCGGCCAGCATCCGCTCGGCGAGCGCCATTCCGACCGCATTGGCAATGCCCTGGCCGAGCGGCCCGGTGGTCGTCTCGATGCCCGCCGCATGCCCATATTCGGGATGGCCTGCCGTGGCGCTCCCCAATTGCCGGAAATTCTTTATCTGCTCGATATCCATTCCGGGATAGCCGGTGAGGTAAAGCAGCGAATACAGCAACATCGATCCGTGGCCGTTCGACAGGACGAACCGGTCCCTGTCGGGCCATTCAGGCTCGGTCGGATCGAAGCTCAGGAATTGCGTGAACAACACCGTGGCGATGTCGGCCATTCCCATCGGCATGCCGGGGTGCCCGGAATTCGCCCTTTGCACGGCGTCCATCGAGAGGAATCGAATCGCATTGGCCATGTCGCCGTGAGCGACGCCATGCGCTGTCGAAAGATTGGCGGCTTTCATCACGCGGAACCCAATTGTCAGTCGATAAGACAGATCTAACGCGGCGCAACGCGCCCTATGCGCGCCGCACCATGCCGCTCCGCGTTGCGCCCGTCAATGGCCGAGCCGCATGACGCTGCTACGCCAGTTTGGCACGCCTTGACGCGTGGTAAAATCGCCGGTCACTTTTCGCTGCCCGCCAGCGTCAATTTGTAGTGGAACCTCGGTTAACCGTGGCCTATGTTGAACTTGGAATACAAGCTCTTGATTTTCATGTTTATATCGGATGGAAACGACGTCGCGCCTCCAGCAAGCACAGCAACGCCTTGAATCTGCATTGAATCGCCTTGACGCCGCGATACAGGATCGGCTTGCCAAGGGCGATCCGTCGGACGATTTGCAGGCATTGCAAAAACAACTCGAGGAATCGAGAGACAGCGAAGAACGCTTGCGCGATATAACCGAGACGATTGCCGGAAAATTGGACGCGGCGATCGAGCGGTTGCAACGGGTGATCGAGTCTTGAGCGTCCCTCTGGCGAAAGGCGCTTCATGAGCCAAATCTCAATTATGATTAACGGGCGCGACTACTCGATCGTCTGTGACGATGGGCAGGAAAAGCATCTGACGCGGCTGTCCGAATATCTCGACCGGCGGGTTACCGAACTGGTCTCGTCGGTCGGTCAGATCGGCGATGCCCGCCTGCTGCTGATGGTGGGGTTGTTGATCGCCGATGAGCTTTCCGACGCCTATGCGGAATTGGCGGTTGCCCGCGGCGAGGCGAGCGACGAAACGATCGCCCGGATGCGGAGCAACGAAAAGACCGGGTTCTCGAGCGGCGAGGACGCGGCGGTTTCGGCTCTGGAATCGCTGTCCGAGCGCGTAGAGGCTATTGCCGCCCGCCTGGAACAGGCCTAGGTATATCAGTGCGGTTGCTGCGCGGCGCGCGAGGTCGCGAATGTCTCGGGGGCTATACGTTGTCTAACGGGAGCTGTCCCTGTCGGGGCCCTGGCCTCGGTATATGGCGCCCACCTGGTTATCCAGGTCCCTTGGACATACAAGACTAACGCCCGATGTGGCGCCGCACTCTTGATTTCTGGGTCTGGACTATATGAATGCCGTTGGTCGAGAGAAGGCCGCCCTGCGCAAGACCTTGCTCAACCGCCGCACCGAAATTGCGGCCCGGGCCGAGGGCGCGGGGGCGCGGCTGGTCGAGCGTTTCCGCCATGGTATCCCGGTCGCGCCCGCGGCGGTTGTTTCCGTGTTTGTCCCGGTCAAGGGCGAGATCGACGTCGCGCCGCTGACAAGACATCTCCGCCGCGCCGGACATTCGATCCTGCTGCCGGTCACGCCCCCAGCGCCTGGCGCGCTCGGCTTCCGGGTTTGGCATGATGGCGATGCCCTGATAAGGGGACCGTTGGGCACGCGCGAACCGCCGCCGGAGGCCGCGGCAGGGACCCCCGACTTTCTGATTGTTCCGCTGCTCGGTTTCGACCGGGCGGGCAGACGGATCGGATACGGCGGCGGCTACTACGACCGGACGATATCGGCACTGCGCGAGAATGGCCCGGTAACCGCCGTCGGTGTTGCCTTTGCCGCACAAGAGGTGCCGCGAGTGCCGCACCACCAGTGGGACGAAGTCCTTGACTGGATTGTTACGGAAGATGAAGTGATACCGGTCCACGGTAAATCCTAATGGACCTGATTTAAGGAACGGCATGAAAATACTTTTTTGTGGCGATGTCGTCGCGCGGAGCGGCCGCGATGCCGTGCAGCAGCATCTGCCCACGCTGCGGCGCGAGCTCGAACTCGATTTCGTTGTGGTGAACGGCGAGAACGCCGCGCACGGGTTTGGTCTGACGGAAAAGATATGCCAGGACCTGCACGCCGCCGGCGCGGACATCATCACCGGCGGCAACCATTCGTGGGACCGCCCCGAGATCATTCCGTATATGGAACAGGACAAGCGGGTTCTGCGTCCGGTCAACTATCCGCCCGGTACGCCGGGGCGCGGTATCATCGAAGTGACCGATTCGCTTGGTCGCAAGATCAAGGTGGTCAATCTCATGACCCGTCTGTTCATGGAACTGCTCGATGATCCGTTCGCGGCGTTGCAGCGGGAGCTGACGCCGGGGACGCCGAAGGCGAGCGGATATGACGCCCTGATCGTCGACGTCCATGGCGAGGCGACCAGCGAAAAGATGGCCTTGGCGCATGTCGCCGATGGCCGCGCGACACTGGTGGTCGGCACGCATACCCATGTGCCGACCGCCGATGCACGGGTCCTCAAGGGCGGGACCGGCTATCAAACCGATGCCGGGATGTGCGGCGACTATGATTCCGTCATCGGAATGCAGGCGGTGGGATCGATCCGAAATTTTCAACGCAAGTTTCCCAAGGAGCGGCTCAGCCCGGCCGACGGCGTGGCGACGCTTTGTGGCGTGTTCGTGGAAACCGATGCGGCGACGGGGCTCGCGCATCGCGTCGCGCCGGTGCGGGTCGGCGGATGCCTGGTCGAGGAGAAACCGTCCTAGGGCAAATCCCGAGCGAACCGGAACGGTTCGCGACGACGTATTTGCGTATAACCAAAGAGATAGACCATTTCACTTGAGCCAATTCGAACAAGAAATGGTCGAGGCGCGATCGTCCTACGCCGACAATTTATCGGTTGCGGATTTCAGCGTGCTCAGGATCTCGACCGCGGCGGCGCTGGCTTCGTCGGTCGCCTTGTGTTCGATTACCTTCTCGAGCGCATCGATATGCGCGCGCACCGTGTCGATGGCGACGTCACCCTCATCGGGCATTTTTAGATAGGTGCATAAGAGTCCGGCTATGCGGGTGACCAGTGGGAAGCCAAAGGTGCTTCCTTGGCCGCGCATGTCATGGGCGATCCGGTAAATGTCGTGCAGACGTTCGTCGCGAGTTGCGGCGTCGTTCTCCGCTTCCGACAGCAAACCACGCAGCTTGACGATGTCGTCGGCGGCCCAGCCGCTATATTGGCTGGCGAGTTCCTCGACGGCCTTTTCGGCGCGCTTGATCATATCGGAATTGATGATGTTCACTGCGGACCTCGATTTCGTCACCGGGGCGGTTGATGCACGGCCTGAATTCGGGGATCCGTTCCGACCGAAGACGGAACGGGTGGCCGCATCTTTGAATGCCAATTTTGGATAAATAATTCGTTAAGAGCCTGGGTCCGGACGCCGGTAGGAGAGGTCCGTCGGCGGCCGGAATCGCCCGTCTCACGCCGTAAAGCGCCCCGGAGAAGCCGCAAATTTGACATATTGGATTGTTAGCTGTGCCTAACAACGGTTTATTTGCGGAGGATAACTGGTGTATAGACCCGCGTATCATTCACCGGGTTGAGGTGCTACTCGCTAGCATTGCATGCGTTATGGCTGGCCATTCACAATTCAAGAACATCATGTACCGCAAAGGGGCGCAGGATAAGAAGCGCGCCAAGCTCTTTGCGAAATTTGGACGGGAACTGATGGTTGCAGCCAAGCTCGGCGGCGACGATCCCTCGTCGAATCCACGCTTGCGCGCCGCGATCGCGGCCGCGCGCAGCGGCAACATGCCCAAGGACAATGTCGAACGTGCGATCAAAAAAGGCGTTGGCGGAACCGACGGGGCGGACTTCGAAGAGATCCGCTACGAAGGATATGGGCCGGGCGGGATTGCCATTATCGTCGAGGCGTTGTCGGACAACCGCAACCGCACCGCGTCGGAATTGCGCACCGCGTTCAGCAAGAACGGCGGCAACCTCGCGGAGACCGGCGCCGTCAGTTTCATGTTCGATCGTATCGGCGAGATTCGGTATGCGGCGGATGTTGGCAGCGACGACGAAATCTTCGAGGCGGCGCTGGACGCCGGTGCCGAAGACGTTCAATCGGGCGCGGATGGGCACGAAGTGAGTTGCGCGGCTGACGACCTCCATGCCGTGGCCGCGGCACTTGAAGCCGCGTTCGGCGATCCGCTGTCTGCGACGCTCGTGTGGCGACCGCAAAACACGGTGCCCGTCGACGAGTCGAGCGCGCCGACCGTATTGGCCTTGCTCGACGCGCTTGACGACAATGACGACGTGCAATCGGTCTCCGCGAATTATGAGATTTCTGAAGACGTACTGGAACGGTTGACAGCTTGACCCACGAGAACCCGATGCGCCTGATCGGATTGGATCCCGGGCTACGCAGTACGGGATGGGGCATCATTGATGTTTCCGGCAATCATCTGGCGCATGTCGCGGATGGCGCGGTCGCGCCCGATCCAACCCTGTCCCTTGCATGGCGCCTGCGTTCACTGCATGACGGCTTGAGCGAAATCCTGTCACGCTACCAGCCAACTGAAGCGGCGGTTGAGGAAACCTTCGTCAACAAGAATGCGTCCTCGACCTTGAAACTCGGCGAGGCGCGCGGCGTCGTGCTCCTGGCGCCCGCGCTGGCCGGGCTGCCGGTTGCCGAATATTCAGCCAACCGCATCAAGAAATCGGTTGTCGGGGTCGGCCACGCGAATAAGGAACAGGTGCAAATGATGGTCGGGCGAATCTTGCCCGGTTGTACGATCAGCGGCGCGGATGCCGCCGACGCGCTCGCGGTGGCAATTTGCCACGCGCATTTCGCGGCGACCCGCAACATTTGGACACGGCAGCGTGTGGGAGGGGCGGGATGATCGCCATGCTTCGCGGCCTCGTCGATTTGGTTGCGGAGGACCGCGTTGTGGTCGATGTCGGCGGCGTCGGCTATGTGGCGTTCTGTTCGTCGCGCACGCTGGCCGGCTTACCGGGGCAGGGCAAACCCGTGCGCCTGTGTATCGAAACCCATGTCCGGGAGGACCATATCCATCTCTATGGATTTCTCGAAGACAATGAGCGTGAGTGGTTCCGCATGCTGACTACCGTGCAGGGTGTTGGCGCCCGCGTCGCTTTGGCGATCTTGTCGGTGCTGTCGGCCAATGACCTGCAACAGGCGGTGTTCGCGCAGGACAAGACGGCGGTGTCGCGCGCCAATGGCGTCGGTCCGAAATTGGCTGGACGTATCGTCTCGGAGCTCAAGGACAAGATCGGCCACATGGCGCTGCCGGTCCGAACCTTGGCGATCTCGGCCGGCGCCGATGAGGGCGGGGCGGATGAAGCGGCGGTTTCGGCGCTGGTCAACCTCGGCTTTTCACGCGTCGATGCGTTTGGCGCCGTGCTGCGGGCTGGCGAGATGCTGGGCCATGAAGCCCCGGTTGATGAATTGATTCGAAATGGTCTGAAGGAGTTGGCGCAATGACCGCCGCCCCCGACCGAGTGATCGAACCGGCCTTCGGCGGCGACGATACGCCGGAAGCGTCGCTGCGGCCGCAAACGCTCGACGAGTTCATCGGGCAAAAGATCGTGCGCGAAAATCTCGCCGTCTTTATTGCCGCCGCGAAATCGCGCGGCGAGGCATTGGATCATACGTTGTTTTCGGGCCCGCCCGGGCTCGGCAAGACGACGCTCGCGCAAATCGTCGCCCGGGAGCTCGGCGTCAGCTTTCGCGCGACCTCGGGTCCGGTGATTGCCAAGGCGGGAGACCTTGCGGCGATCCTGACCAATCTGCAGCCGAACGACGTTTTGTTCATCGATGAAATTCACCGCCTGAATCCGGCAGTGGAGGAAATCCTCTATCCGGCGATGGAGGATTTTCAACTCGACCTGATCATCGGCGAGGGACCGTCCGCGCGGTCGATCCGGATCGATTTACCGCCGTTCACCCTGGTCGGCGCGACGACACGTTCCGGGCTGATCACGACGCCGCTGCGCGAGCGGTTCGGCATTCAGCTCCGCATGATCTTTTACGATGAAGACGACCTTTGCCGCGTGGTGTCGCGCGGCGCCCGATTGTTGGAGCTCGACCTCACCGCCGACGGCGCCCGTGAAGTTGCGCGGCGCAGCCGGGGCACGCCAAGGGTAGCCGGCCGTTTGCTCCGCCGTGTCCGCGATTTCGCCCATGTCGACGGCAACGCCGAGGTGAATGCCGAGATTGCCGACGCCGCCTTGTCGCGTCTCGGCGTCGACAAAGTCGGGCTCGACGCCATGGACCGTCGCTACATGGGTTATCTCGCGGAGAATTGCGGTGGCGGTCCGGCCGGAGTCGAAACGCTCGCCGCCGCGCTGGCCGAACAGCGCGACGTGCTGGAGGACGTCATCGAACCCTATCTGATTCAGCAAGGCCTGCTCCAGCGGACGCCGCGCGGCCGCATGCTCACGATGTCGGGCTGGCAATATCTTGGATTGGAGGCGCCGCAGGCCGTGGCGGAGCAGTTGGCGTTTCTGAGCACATCCGGGCCGGTGGAGGACGACGATGGTTGACGCGGCGGCGCAGGTCCATGTCTTCCCCGTTCGCGTCTATTACGAGGACACGGATGCCGGCGGCGTGGTCTATTACGCGAATTATCTGAAATTTGCGGAACGCGGCCGCAGCGAATTATTGCGCCAGCACGGCATCGACAACACCGGCCTGCAACAGCGCCATGGCATCAATTTCGCGGTCCGGGATTGTTCCGTGACCTATCACGCGCCGGCGCGGCTGGATGAATCTCTGTCGGTGTTGACCGACGTGCAGTCGGTCGGCGCCGCGACGCTGTCGATGCGTCAGCGGGTCGCGCGTGAAAATGAATTGCTGGTCGAACTTTCGATCCGTCTGGCCTGTTTGAACGAAGCCGGCCGGCCGGCTCGATTGCCATCGGAAGTTCGTCAGGCATTTGCGGATTTGATTCAGGCATAAACGGACGGAACGTATGGAACAAAGCATTGTAGATTCACTGGCGCTGGCCGGATCGACCGGTACTCCGGAACTCACAATCTGGAGTTTGTTCTTCCGGGCGCACTGGGTGGTAAAGCTGGTAATGGCGACATTGCTGGGCGCCTCCGTTATTACGTGGGCGATTATTCTGGACAAGACGTGGCGATTGCGGCGACTGCGGTCACGCGCGATCAAGTTCGAAGACGCGTTCTGGTCCGGTGGCTCGTTGGACGATTTATACGAACGCGTGGGACAGCGTCCGGCCGACCCGATGTCGGCGGTCTTTTCGTCGGCGATGCGCGAATGGCGGCGTTCGGCTGCCAAGGGACTTGTGCAGCAGGTGGCGGCGCGGACCGGGCTTCAGGCCCGCATCGATCGGGTCATGCAGGTGACGCTTGGCCGCGAGATGGATCGCTTGGAGCGGTATATGATTTTTCTCGCATCGGTCGGATCGACGGCGCCGTTCATCGGCCTGTTCGGCACGGTTTGGGGCATCATGAACAGCTTCCAGGCCATCGCGGTGACCAAGCAGACAAATTTGGCGGTCGTCGCACCGGGCATCGCAGAAGCGTTGTTCGCGACGGCGCTCGGACTCGTCGCGGCGATTCCGGCGGTGGTCGCCTACAACAAGATATCCAACGACCTCGGCCGGTATGGCGGCCGGCTCGATGCCTTTGCGGTCGAATTCAGCGCCATCCTGTCGCGCCAGCTCGAAGAGGCGGCGTAAGCCATGGGTGGGAATGGTTCCGAGCCGCGGCAGTTTGGCGGGCGTCAGAGCAAGTTCCTGCGCAAGCCGATGTCGGAAATCAACGTGACGCCCTTCGTGGACGTGATGCTGGTGTTGCTCATCGTGTTCATGGTGACCGCGCCGCTGCTGAGCGTCGGCGTTCCGGTCGATTTGCCGAAGACCCGGGCCGCGACACTGAACGATACGACCGAGCCGCTTGTGGTTTCCATCAACAAGAAGGGGGTTGTGTACCTGCAGCAAAAGCCGGTCACCATGGAGCAACTGGTGCCGCGTCTCGTGGCGGTCACGAACGCCAAGTCCGACACCAAGATCTTCGTGCGCGGCGACCGCTTGATCGAATATGGCATGGTCATGGAGGTTATGGGCCGGATCAGCGCCGCCGGATTCAAGAAGGTCTCGTTGCTCGCCGAATTGCCGAAACCGGGCAAGAAGAAGCCCGGCGCGAAACCCAAGAAGAAATGATGCTTGACGATGCGCGGTGCGGTCATCCTGTCCCTGTTGCTGCATGTCGCGGTCATTCTGTTTGCCTGGCTGGGGCTGCCGTTTACGTCGAACCGCGAGATTCAGCCGCCGCAGGAAATCAATGTTTCGATCATCACCGATATCGAGGCGATGTCCCCGAAGCCGGCGGAAGTGCCGGCCGCCAAACCGAAGCCCGAGCCGAAACCGAAACCGGCGAAGAAACCGCCGAAACCGGTGAAGCCCACCGCCTTGCCGGAACCGCCGCCGCCGCCGCCACCGCCGAAAGACGCGGTCGCGATACCGAAGCCGCCGGAGCCCAAGGACGAGCCGAAGCCAAAGCCGAAAGAAGAGCCCAAGCCCAAGGTCGAGCCGAAACCGGAACCGAAGCCCGAACCCAAGCAAGTGGCGAAGGCGGCGCCGCGACCGCGGAAGAAACCCAAACCGCCGCCGGAGGACGAATTCGCGTCGGTGCTCAGGACCGTCGAGAAACTCAAGAACCGGCCGAAGCCGAAAAAACCGGAGAAGTCTTTCGATGAGTCGATCGAGGACGTGCTCAAGAAACATGCCGGAAAAACGCCGCCGTCGCAGGCCAATCGGTTCGGGCCGAAGCTTTCGATGAGCGAAATCGATGCGTTACGGCAACAGATCGAACGGTGTTGGAATCCGCCCGCCGGCGCGCCGGAGGCGGAAAACCTGGTCGTCGAAGTGACGCTACAGATCAATCCGGACGGGACGGTCAGGCGCGCGCAGATTGTCGACTCCGCTCGGATGTACCGCGACTCTTTTTATCGTTCGGCAGCGGAAAGCGTCCTACGGGCAATCAAGAACCCGGGATGTACGCCGCTGAAACTACCGTTGGGGAAGTATGAGCTTTGGAAGGACACAAGACTAACTTTTGACCCAAGGGAGCTGGTTGGACGTTGAAAAATCTAATCCGGAAATTCGAATTCACGCGGCGCCAGTCAATTGGCGGGGCCGTTTGCCTAAGCATCTTGTTTGGTCTGGCGCACGGCGCAAGGGCCGAACTGCAAGTCGACATCACCCGTGGCCATTTGAAGCCGCTGCCGATCGCGGTCACGAGCTTTCACAGTACCGACGCCAAGGGCAAACAAGTCGGCAAGGACATGGCGGCGGTGATCGCTGCCGATTTGGAGCGCTCGGGCCTGTTCAAGCCGATCGACAAACGCGCCTTCCTGCAGGACGTGAATTCGCTGCAGGTTCAACCGCGCTTCCCCGATTGGCGTGCGATCAGCGCCCAGGCGCTGGTGAACGGCGCGATCAAGGTTCAAACGGACGGCCGGCTCAACGTCGAGTTTCGCCTGTGGGATACATTTGCCGAAGCGCAGATGACCGGGCTGCAATACAAGACGCAAGGTGAAAACTGGCGGCGCGTGGCGCATATCATCGCCGACGCGATCTACAAGCGGGTCACCGGCGAGGCCGGCTATTTCGATACGCGCGTGGTGTACGTGGCGGAGAGCGGACCGCCGACACGCCGGATCAAACGGCTCGCAATCATGGACCAGGACGGCGCCAACCATCGGTTTCTGACCGATGGACGGTCGCTTGTCCTGACCCCGCGATTCTCACGCACGGCGCAGGAAATTACCTACCTCTCCTATTTCAACAACAAGCCGCGCGTCTATCTGTTCAACATCGAAACCGGCCGCCAGGAAGTGCTCGGCGCGTTTCGCGGCATGACGTTCGCGCCGCGGTTCTCGACGAATGGCAACTCGGTCATCATGTCGCATGCGGAGAACGGCAACTCCGATATCTACACGATGGATCTGCGGACGCGGAAGTCGAAACGGCTCACCTCGCACCCGGCCATCGATACGTCGCCCAGCTCTTCGCCGGACGGCAAACGCATCGTGTTCAACGGGGACCGCGGCGGCAGCCCGCAGCTCTATGTCATGAACGCGGACGGCAGCAATGTCCGCCGCATCAGTTTCGGGCGGGGCCACTACTCGACACCCGTGTGGTCACCGCGCGGCGACCTCATCGCGTTTACCAAGCAAAATGGCGGTCGTTTCTTCATCGGCGTCATGCGTCCGGATGGCAGCGGCGAACGTCTGCTGAGCGAAAGCTTTCTGGAAGAAGCGCCGACCTGGGCGCCAAATGGCCGGGTTGTAATGTTTTTTCGCCAGTCGAAAACCGACAAAGCCGGGGGCGGCGGCGCCAGTTTTCTCTATACGGTTGACCTGACGGGACACAACCTAAGGAGGGTAGTGACACCGGGTCATGCGTCCGATCCCGCGTGGTCGCCGTTGATTCCGTAAGTTCTGTGGCAAAATTCAGGCAAGAAGATGGCAAGCATTGCTTTGATGCAACGGAGTTTCTTTTTGTCACAAGGCCTGTTGTATTTCACAGTTCAAATGTTTAAGTTGTTGATGCCGAATGTAAGTCGGCTTGGGAACATATGGTTAGTCCTCCGAGGGGGTAATAAATGCGTTTGAAGATTTTGAGCCTATTATCGGCTTTGTTGTTGATTGGTGCGTGTAGTACCGATCCGGAAGAAACTGCGGACACCGGTAGCACTGGAGCGACAAGGTCAGTTGCCGCCGCGCCTGCGGGCATAACGGCGGGGTCGACGCAGGATTTTATCGTCAACGTCGGCGACCGAGTATTCTTTGAATTCAATAAGGCGAACTTGACGGACAAGTCACAGTCGATTCTCGACAAGCAAGCCGATTGGCTGCAGAAGTGGTCGGAAACGCAGATTACTGTGGCGGGTCATTGCGACGAGCGTGGCACTCGCGAGTACAACCTCGCGTTGGGCGAACGGCGTGCCAATTCCGTTAAGGACTATTTGGTCAGCAAAGGCGTTGCGGCCAGCCGGATCAAAACCATCAGTTATGGTAAGGAGCGTCCGGCAGTGCTTGGTTCGAACGATTGGGCTTGGTCACAGAACCGCCGGTCCGTTAGTTCGATCACGGCGGGTGCGCAAAGCTAAATCGTCTGAAGTCGGCGGGTCGGTATTCTATTGCGATAGAGTTCGACCCCCGATCCGTGGGATAGGCCCGGCGATTATCTGACCCAAGACGAGGTGATGATGTTCGTTCGGCTACAAGACAGACCGAATTACGGGACCGTCGGCAGGTATGGGCTGACGGTCCCGGTTGCGTTTGGACAACTGATGAATCACGAAATCAAAGTTACCTGGATCGCCGGTATGATGGCTGGCGTCTTTCTGTTCTTGTCGGGTCCTGCCGCGGCGCAGGATGGCAATCTCGGGCTGCAGATGCAGCGGCTGCGGCGCGATCTCAGCGATCTGCAATCCTACATATATGCCGGCAAGACGCCGCCAAAACCGGCGAGCGGCACTGCGGCGCCCTCGCAGGGCGGTGAGATCCAATCCGTGTCGAGAATGCAAGTGCAGTTGCAAAATATCGCATCGCAAATGCGCGAACTCACGGGCCGCGCCGAGGAGATGGAGCATCGCATCACCGCGTTGCAGGAACGTCTCGAAAAATTCATGTCCGATTCCGATCAGCGGTTTCGCGCGTTGGAATCGGGTGAGCCCGGTGCCGTCGGCACGGCGACCCCGGGGCGTCAATCGTCCCGCGGCAGTGCGTCGATCGCGGGCATCGGCGCGGCCGCCGCGGCCACGCCGCGCCGGTCGACGGGCGGCCCAAAGACGCTTGGTACGTTGTCGACAAAGGATATCGGCGGTGCGTCGCGGAACGCCAAAAGCGCGGCGGGGAAACCGGGTCAGCAGTTGGCGGCCCTGCCCAAGGGCACGCCGAAAGAGCAATACAATTACGCCTTCGGCTTGCTGAAGAAACGCAAATATGCCGCCGCATCGGTGGCCCTGAAGAGCTTTGTCGACAAACATCCCGACGACGCGTTGACGGGAAATGCGCTCTACTGGCTGGGTGAGACTCACTACTTTCAGAAAGACTACGCCGAATCGGCGCGCATCTTCCTTGAAGGGTACAAACGCTATCCCAAAGGCAGCAAGGCGCCGGCAAATCTCTACAAGCTCGGAAAGTCGCTTGCCGCGATTAATGAAAAGGCGCCGGCCTGCGCGGCATTGCGGAAATTGCAGAAGTCCTACCCGAAGACGAACAAGCAACTGCTGCACAAAGCCAAGACCGCGATGAGCCAGATCGGCTGCAGCTGACCATGGCGCCTGACCCAGCAGGCGAATCCATCACTCCGATTAAGCAGGCTGAGTTCGCCGGCCTGATGGCGGATGTCGGTCCCTTTGAGGACGCGCCACATGTGGCGGCGGCATGCTCCGGCGGTGGCGATAGCCTGGCTCTGACATTGTTGCTGCATGGTTGGACGGGAAAGCGATCCGGCCGGCTGACCGCCTTGGTCGTCGATCATCGATTGCGCCCGGAATCGGCGTCGGAGGTTCGCCGGGTCCGCCAGTGGCTCCGGCAGCGTGGTATCCGTCATCGGGTTCTCGTCCGCCCGGACATGCCGCTGGCGGGCAATCTACAGGCCGCGGCCCGCGACGCGCGCTATCGGCTGATGTCCGATTGGTGTGCGGCGAATGGTGTCCTGCACCTCGCGCTCGGCCATCATCTGGAGGACCAGGCGGAAACCGTCTTGCTGCGGCTTGCCCGTGGCAGCGGTGTCGACGGTCTCGCGGCAATGGCGAAAATCTCCGAGACCAGCCGTGTCCGCTATGTGCGGCCGATGCTGGATATCTCCCGGGACCGATTGCGGGCGACCCTGCGGGCCCGGCGGCAGCCGTGCATCGAAGATCCATCCAACGATAATCCCGAATTCCAGCGTGTCCGGTTGCGCCGGGCGCAGCCGATCCTCGACGCGGAAGGGCTGACCGCCCGGCGGCTGGCGGTGACGGCCGCCTCCATGGCGCGGGCGAGGAAGGCCCTGGAGCGCGCGGCGGCGGCGTGTCTCGCGCGGTGCGCGACACTATACCCCGAAGGCTATTGCCTGCTCGATGAAGGCCCGCTGCGGGCCGCGTCGGAGGAAGTGGCGCTTCGATGCCTTGCCCGTGTCGTGTCGTGCATTGGTGGGCGCGCCTATCCGCCCCGGCTGCATCGGGTCGAAGGGCTTTACGATGCATTGATGGCCGAAGGCGGACTGGGTGGCGGCCGGACCTTGGCCGGTTGCCGGATCGTCCGGTGGCGCAAGAAATTGCTGATTTGCCGCGAGGCGCGGGCGGCGGCCGGCGTGTGTTCCGCGGACCTGGGGGGACGATGGGACGAACGGTTCCAGGTGGCGCCGAGCGTGCATGACGGCCTGGAAATCCGGCGTTTGGGACTGGATGGCTGGCGCGACGCGCACCGTCGGCGGCCTGATCTGGCCGCGCTTCCGCTGCCGCCCGCGGTTCGGCCCAGCTTACCAGCCTTTTGGGACCTTGACGGCGTGGTGTATATACCCCACTTCAGGTATGTACGTCCGGATCCGACCGTCGACCCGTCAGCGATTCCCGAAGTAACCTTTTACCCGGCACGGCCGCTGACTACCGCCGAATTCCCAATAGCGAATCGGCGGGCAAATGGTTAGTCTTGGGCGTGCGACGACGATGTTGGACTTGAGTTGTTTGGCAATAACCGGCGGTTGGGATCGGATATCCCCGACAACGCCATTTCAAAATGGAGATTGACCGCTGTTTGGCAGAAATATTGCCCTTTGGATCGTCATCCTCATCCTGCTGATTGGACTTTTCAACCTGTTTCAGGGATCGGCCCAACGCGCGGCGGATGCGCCACTTCCGTATTCGGTGTTTATGGACAGAGTTGAGGCAGGCGATGTCAAGCAGGTAAAGATCGAGGGCCGCAAGATTGAGGCCACCGACAATGCCGGTGCGCATTTCATTACCAACGCTCCGGACGATCCGAACCTGGTGGAGAAACTACGGAAACACGGCGTCACGATCACCGTCGAGCCCGAGGAAGAGGGCATGCCGACGCTGTTCGCGGTACTGCTCAACTGGTTCCCGATCCTGCTGTTGATAGGCGTGTGGATTTTCTTCATGCGCCAGATGCAATCGGGCGGTGGCCGGGCGATGGGATTCGGGAAATCGCGTGCGCGGTTGCTGACCGAAAAGACCGGCCGCGTGACCTTCGAGGATGTCGCAGGCATTGACGAAGCCAAGCAGGAACTGGAGGAAATCGTCGAATTTCTGAAGGATCCGCAAAAGTTCCAGCGTCTTGGCGGCCACATTCCGAAGGGGGTGCTGCTCGTCGGACCACCGGGCACCGGTAAGACGTTGCTCGCGCGCGCCATTGCGGGCGAGGCGAACGTACCGTTCTTCACCATTTCCGGATCCGAATTTGTCGAAATGTTTGTCGGCGTCGGTGCGTCGCGCGTCCGGGATATGTTCGAACAGGCCAAGAAGAATGCGCCCTGTCTGGTCTTTATTGACGAAATCGATGCGGTCGGACGTCACCGCGGCGCGGGTCTCGGTGGCGGCAATGACGAGCGTGAACAAACGCTCAATCAATTGCTGGTCGAGATGGATGGGTTTGAGGCGAACGAAGGCGTGATCCTGATCGCCGCGACCAACCGTCCCGATGTGCTTGATCCGGCCTTGTTGCGGCCGGGCCGGTTCGACCGTCAGGTCGTGGTGCCGAATCCCGATGTGCTGGGGCGCGAAAAAATTCTCAAAGTCCACATGCGCAAGGTGCCGTTGGCCCCGAACGTGGAAGCGCGGATCATCGCGCGCGGGACGCCCGGATTTTCCGGTGCCGATCTTGCCAACCTGGTGAACGAGGCGGCCCTGCTGGCGGCGCGCAAGAATCGCCGTGTCGTCTCCATGCAGGAGCTGGAAGACGCAAAGGACAAAGTCATGATGGGCGCCGAGCGCCGATCCATGGTGATGTCGGATGAGGAAAAGCGCCTCACCGCCTATCACGAGGCTGGGCACGCCATTGCGGCCGTGAACAGCGAAGCGTCCGATCCGGTACACAAGGCGACGATCATTCCGCGCGGTCGTGCGCTGGGCATGGTGATGCGCCTGCCGGAGAAAGACCAGTACTCGATGGCACGGGACCAGCTTGAGGCCAATCTGGTGGTCGCCATGGGTGGCCGGGTCGCCGAGGATCTCGTGTTTGGTCATGCCAAGGTCACGACTGGCGCGGCCGGCGATATTGCCCAGGCAACCGAGATTGCACGGAAGATGGTCACTGAATGGGGCATGAGTGAAAAACTCGGTCCGCTCCGGTATAACGAAAACCAGGAAGAAATTTTCCTTGGCCATTCGGTCTCTCAATCCAAAAACGTCTCGGATGCGACCGCCGAAGTGATCGATATAGAGGTTCGGTCGATCGTCGACAGCGCCGAGGCGGCGTGCCGGGAAATTCTGACCGAGAATATCGATCAATTGCACACTCTTGCGAATGCGCTGCTTGAGTATGAAACTCTATCCGGCGACGAGATCTTGGGGTTGTTGCGGGGCGAACCGATCATCCGTGAACAGGACGACGATCCCGCACCGCCGAGTGGTGTTCGATCGTCGGTTCCGACCACGGGCGCGCCGATTGCGCCGGGCCCGACGCCGGAGCCGCAAGGCGGCTAAGAATTGGTCGTGGGTGTTTGATACATGGAGACGGCTCGCATTTGGAAACAGGCGGGCCGTTCTTCTTGTCACTACGTGGTTTGCCGGTTAAACAGCCGGTCTAGAGCGGCGGTCGATAAGGCTGTTCCAAAGGGCCTTTCGCTTCATTTGCCGGGTTCCAGCCGTCAGGGTGATCGAAGCGAAAGGCGGGTGTGCACGGGGTTAGCAAGACGGCTGGTGCGGAGAGAGCGATGAGCCGGAAATATTTCGGCACCGACGGTGTGCGCGGCAAAGCGAACGCCGATCCGATCACACCGCAAACGGTCCTGAATTTGGCAATGGCGGCCGGGCAGCGATTTCGGCGCGGCGACCACCGGCACAAGGTCGTCATCGGCAAGGACACCCGGCTTTCCGGCTATATGCTGGAACCCGCATTGACCGCGGGATTCATTTCGATGGGTATGGATGCGGTCCTGGTCGGCCCGATGCCGACACCGGCGGTGGCCATGCTGACGCGGTCCTTGCGGGCCGATCTCGGCGTGGTTATTTCGGCGTCCCACAATCCTTTCGAAGACAATGGTATCAAGCTATTTGGGCCCGACGGCTATAAGCTCTCCGATGCGGACGAGGCGGAGATCGAAGATCTGATGGACAACGGCGGTTTCGATCTCGCGGTGTCGGCCGGCTTGGGCCGTGCGCAGCGGCTCGAGGATGCGCCCGGCCGTTACATCGAATTCGTCAAACGCACATTGCCGCGCGGCTTGCGGTTCGACGGGCTTAAGATTGTCGTCGATTGCGCCCATGGCGCGACCTATCGTGTGGCGCCGGCGGTGTTTTGGGAATTGGGCGCGGAAGTGGTGCCGCTTGGCGTTCAGCCGGATGGCCTCAATATCAATGACAAGTGTGGCGCGACCCATCCGGAATTCCTCTGCGAGCAGGTTGTCGAACATAGCGCCGACATCGGCATCGCGCTCGATGGGGATGGCGATCGCCTCATTGCCGTCGACGAGAAGGGGCGCAAGCTGGACGGCGACCAGATCATGGCGCTCATCGCGTCGACTTGGCATCGCGACGGTCAGCTGAATGGCGGCGGCGTCGTGGCGACGGTGATGTCGAATCTCGGCCTCGAGCGGTACCTTCAGGGCTTGCATCTCGACCTCGTGCGCACGCCGGTCGGCGACCGCTACGTGGTCGAACATATGCGCAAGCACAGTTTCAATCTGGGCGGCGAGCAATCCGGCCATATCGTGCTGAACGATTACGTGAC